>JAHDGS010000115.1 GCA_020627505.1 Myxococcota bacterium | reverse complement strand
CCGACAAAGATTAATAGAGCCAAGATCCTTTTCCGATTAGGAAAACTACAAAACGATGACCCGATTGGTGTCTATTTAGGGCTTGATGCAAATGAAGTGAACGACGGCATTGCTATTGGCCTGAAGGCACGACTTGAAGCAAACATCATCGAACCTGGCACGGTTATTGATGATGTGCGCTTATTTCTTTCCAATGATCAGATAGGTGGTTACCTTGAATATCGTGACGACATGGTGTCTCTTGGCGTTGCAAAAACATACTTCGGGCATGCCGGCTATCATGCGATTGAAGCAGGTATGACTGGTACGATGAGTGATGATGGCATTGAATTTGGCGGACAAGTTGGTGCGACTGGAATGCTTGGACTGCTCTACCCGCTCAACTTATCGTATGACGTTTTATACCATTTCTTTGAGAACCCAGAGGACCCAGGTGTACAGTCTGCATTGCGATTTGCACTCGGCATTGACTTTGAGGTTGCTGGAGGTGGCGTTGGTGTTGAAATAGGCGGTGGAAAGGCGTTCAACTCTGACGCGAGTCACAGTCTAAATCTCGCAGATAAAATTGAGCCATACATTGGCGTTCGCGCCGGAATGGCCATCACGTCCATAAACAAGTAATCATGGTGTTTTTTTAGCCAACGAATATAAATCAAAAAAGCCCCAACTGGGGCTTTTTTATTGCACGATATGCTCACTAGTGACTGACGATGTCGCCGCCTTTGAAGAACCATGATGTTTCGAACGCAGCTGTTTCAGGCGCGTCTGAACCATGCACCGTATTCTCGCCGATTGAGGCTGCATACATCTTACGGATTGTGCCTTCAGCGGCTTCAGCCGGATTTGTCGCACCCATTAACTCACGATTCTTCGCAATTGCATTTTCGCCCTCAAGCACCATCAATAAAACAGGACCCGATGTCATAAAGTCGACAAGCTCACCAAAGAAAGGACGCTCTTTATGAACGGCATAAAAACCTTCTGCTTGATGGCGCGATAGCTTTTGCATTTTTGCAGCCACAACACTTAGGCCATTTTCTTCAAACTTTGTGATGATTGGGCCGATCACGTTTTTCTTGACGCCATCAGGTTTAATAATTGAAAGTGTTTGTTCTATCGCCATGTTGTTCTCCTTACAGATATAGCTAGTTGTTAAATCTTCATCTTTTTAAAAGCTGCAATCGCACGTCGCATTCGGTACCGGCATCGCTCCCGCCCGAGCACCGCCATCGTGTCAAATAAAGGTGGGCTGCCCTTCTTACCGGTGATAATGAGTCGCACGGGCATAAACACATGCTTCGGTTTGAGTTCATTATCATGAACAACCTTCTTTAGCCCTGCGCCAATCGATTCTGGGTCAAATGGTTTCACCGTATCAAGCATCTCCGCAATCGATTCAAATACAGCAGTCGACTCTTTTTTTGTCTTATCTGCAATCTGCAACCACGCTGGGTCAAGATTGATATCATTGGCAAAGAAAAAGTCCGCATAGGGAAAAAAATCTTCTGACTTCTCCACTCTATCTTGAATCAATGGGACGATCTTTGACAAATAGGCTGTATCAAAAAGCTGTGTTTGCAAATATTGAACGACATCTTCAGCTGATTTTTGCTCACGTAAATAGCGGCCGTTCAACCATAGCAGTTTTTTCAAATCGAATACAGGGCCACCAAGAGAGATGCGCTCAAGTTCAAGTTCTCCAGCAAAGTCCTCAAGAGAAAACATCTCTCGTTCGTCTTTAAAACTAAAGGCCATCAAACCAAAGAAGTTCACCATCGCTTCTGGCAAGTATCCAGCTTCTTGAAAATAGCCGAGAGACACAGGATTCTTCCGCTTCGATACTTTTGTTTTATCGGTGTTACGCAGTAGCGGTAAGTGGAAGAAGGCAGGCTTCTCCCAGCCAAAAGCGTCATAAAGCAAAACATGTTTCGGCGTCGAAGATATCCACTCTTCTCCGCGAATCACATGCGATATCTCCATCAAATGGTCATCTACAATATTTGCAAGGTGATAGGTCGGAAAGCCATCACTCTTCAACAAAACTTGATCATCGATTTCTTCATTTTTCCAAACCACTTCACCGCGAATCCCGTCGATAAATCGTGTTTCCCCATCTTTTGGTGTTTTGAGACGTACGACATGTGCCGCCCCATTCGCGATCTCTTCTTCGACCTCTTCGGCACGATTCCGACAGTGACCATCATAGCCTGTTGGCTGCTTTAAAGACATTTGACGCTTACGAAGCTCCGCCAATCGCTCAGATGTGCATGTACATTTATAAGCCGCGCCTTTCTCAACGAGCGCATTGATGTGTTCGGCATAAATCGACAAACGTTCACTCTGCCGATATGGCCCTTTAGGTCCGCCCACGTCTGGTCCTTCAGCCCAGTCGAAGCCGAGCCAACGAAGGCTATCAAATATCGCTTGCTCAGATTGCTTTGATGAACGACTTTGGTCAGTATCTTCGATTCGCAGTAAAAAATCACCGCCCATTTTTTTGGCAAAAGCCCAATTATAGAGGGCGATATAGCCAGTACCCACATGGGGGTCACCGGTTGGAGATGGAGCGATTCGGGTCCGTACACGTTCAAAAGCCATGCCATGTTCTGATGAAATCAAATGCGTTCGTCAAGTGCGTTCGAAGCAGAATCCCCTGGTTGAGGATGACTTTTTCTGCCATACAGAAACGATGATTTCTGTGCTTTTCGCGCTCACACTAAATCACCTCGGGTTGTTCCAAGAAGCCCCGACTCGGACGCCTGAGTCACCTGCGCTGTCCTCAAAAGCGATGCGGCGCTTTCCTCGCGATACGGTGAGACCACTGCTTGAGATAAATATGGATATGCGACGCTCATTGGACAGCTATATTCGTCAAAAGGCGTCACATCGAGACTTTGAAAGAGACTGGAACCTATATTTAGTGGCTATATTAAGCCAAGATCCGAAACAGCTAAACGAAGGCGATATTCCCACGCTGCATCAGACTGTGATCCTCGTCGATGACATCTTCTTGACGACACAAAGCACCCGCACCGAAAATCAAGATTTACTTTTTGCAACGGAGCGGACCAGAGACTGGCTTGAAGGTGAAATCGCCCGCTTGATGCTCACCTCCGAGCGCTTATCACACACTGCTCGTCCGAAAGATAGGCAAATTCAATTTGATCGGCCGCTGCGTCGCTCCCTGCGTGTATCCTCGCCATTCGGACGACGGCGTCATCCTGTCAGCGGCAGATATAAGCTACATAAAGGCACTGACTTTCGCGCGAGACGAGGTACTACAGTGCTCGCAGCAGGTCCAGGTATTGTCAAAACCGCTCGGCGCTACGGTTCCTATGGAAATTATATCGTTATCGAACATCCAAATGGATTCCAAACGGCATATGCACACTTGAGCCAAATACTGGTCAAACCCGGCCAGCATATTCTGACAGGCAAACAAATCGGCACTGTGGGGAGTACAGGAAGAAGTACCGGTCCACATCTTCATTTTGAGGTTCGGTCACCTGATGGTCGGTTCCTCGACCCTGAATCTATCTTATAATCAAGAATAGCCAGGCGACCAGGCCCGGCTAACTCGTCATGTCTGTGGACATGTTATGCTATGCTACATTTCGTCTGCAACACCGGCATCTAAGTTGCCAGCATCAAGCGGGACAGCATTGTTGCTATCACCATTACAGGCTGAGAACAAACCTAAGGTGCCGAGAATAACCACTGTCGATGCTAGAATAAATTTTTTCATTTTCATAAATCCTCCAAGCGCATTTTGACAGGTTTCAGGGACTGACGCAAAAAAAGCGGAGGTGAGGACCTCCGCAATATCACATTTGCTCAGTACTAACCTATGCGTCTGTGTTTCGTCTCAAGAACGCTGGGATATCATATTCATCTTCATCGAGTATTTCGGAATACATCGAATCCACATGGCTGTTATGATAGCGCTCAGGCTTACGACGACGATCTTTGTGTGGACCTGAGTCGACAGGTGGTAGTACAGATAAGATCGGCATCGTCTCAGACTCTTCACCGGGATTGGTCATCATCGACTCGACATGTTGCTCATGCTCTTTTTTCTTTTCCCAACCACGACGAATATAGGCAGGGATATCGGCATCTTGACGTTGTTGCGCAACCGCAGGCGGCACAAACTCAGCCTGTTGGGCAGGCATTGTGTTGTGAATATGATGTTCATCACTGGCACGGTTATCAAATCCTGTCGCAATCACTGTGATCGAGATATCATCTTCCATCGTTTCGTTAACGACATAACCAAAAATAATATTCGCATCTTCGTGTGCTGCATCTGTGACGAGGTGAATCGCACGGTTGACTTCATGAAGTGTGAGTGATGGACCACCGGTGACATTCACGAGGATGCCAGTCGCACCGTTGATCGTCACATTTTCAAGTAATGGACTTGAAATTGCCATGCGCGCCGCTTCTTCTGCTCGGTTCTCGCCTGCCCCTCGACCAATCCCCATCAACGCTCGACCTTGGCCACTCATCACACTCACTGCATCCGCAAAGTCTACATTCATGATACCTTTTTGGGTGATGATATCACTGATTCCCTTAACGGCATCCAATAAGACTTGGTCTGCGAGCTTGAACGCGTCCAACATCGATGTTTGCGCACTGGTGATTTCAAGTAGGCGGTCATTCGGTACCACGATCAATGTATCAACGGCATCAGAAAGTGCTTCAATACCAAGATCAGCTTGCTTTTTTCGTCTTGCGCCTTCAAATGAGAATGGCTTGGTCACAACCCCCACAGTTAAGGCGCCTTGGCGGCGAGCAATATCCGCGATGATAGGTGCAGCACCAGTTCCAGTACCACCACCCATGCCTGCGGCGATAAATGCCATATCGGCATCGTCAAGAGCGTCCTCGATCAAGTCGTTCTTTTGCCGGCGCCAACTTCTGGTTTCGCGCCTGCCCCAAGTCCTTTTGTACTCTCACGACCAAGACGTAATTTATGAGAAGCTTCAGACAACTCGAGTGCCTGACAATCTGTATTCGCGACGATAAAGTTCACGCCAGTCAGCTCATTTTGAATCATCGTGTTGATGGCATTGCCACCACCACCACCGACACCAATCACATTGATTTTGGGTCCGCGTTCATTTTCTCGTTCAATTTCGATCATGTTATTCTCCATTTAATATCTTTGATCTATCCTAATCTCTCAAAGGTCTGCCTTAAAATATATCGTTGAGCCAACTGCCCATCCGTTGCCGCACACGCGTATACACATTCTTCTCAGCTGGCTCTATCAAAGAGTCCAATCTGTCCTCAACACCATAGCGAACAAGCCCGACGCCTGTTGCATACATTGGATTTCGAAGTTCATCTCGAAGGCCCTCTATTCGGTCAGGAAGCCCAATACGGACAGGTAAGCCAAGGATTTCCTCCGCCACTTCAGCCATACCAGGCAAAAGTGTTGTGCCTCCAGTCAAAACAATACCCGAAGCCAGTAGCTCGGCGTAGCGGATTCTGTCGATTTCACGATTCACCAGATCGAATATCTCCTCGACACGTGGTCTTAAGATTTCAACCAATATATCTCGATTGAGGATTCTATTTTTTTGGGTCCCCAATCGTGGAACCTCGATGACATCACCAGGTTTAATGAGGCCGAATGACGCAGCACCAAATCGACGTTTGATTTTCTCAGCCTCTGTTTGCGGGGTCCTTAGTCCAACAGCAATATCATTTGTCAGATGACGGCCACCGATAGCAATCACTGATGTATGTTGAATTGCCCCATCACGGAACAGCGCAATGTCAGTTGTCCCGCCGCCGATATCAATCAGCCCAACACCCAACTCTTTTTCATCTTCACTTAAAACCGCTAACCCAGATGCCAGTTGCTCAAGCACAATATCGTTGACACCAAGTCCACATTTATGTGCACACTTGACAATGTTCTGCGCCGAAGTGACGGCGCCCGTCACAATGTGAATTTTGGCTTCAAGACGTCGACCACACATACCAAGGGGGTTACGAACGCCATCTTGGTCATCGACAATATATTCTTGTGGTATGATGTGAATCACATCTCTGTCGGCCGGCAACGCAACCGTTTTCGCGGCTTCGATCACTCGATCGATGTCCGCTTGGGAAACTTCTTGACCGCTAATCGCAACAATTCCATGACTGTTGAAACCACGAATATGTCCGCCAGCGATGCCCGCATACACCGAGTCAATACGAATACCTGACATTCGCTCAGCATCTTGAATCGCTTCATTGATGGATGAGACAGTTGCATCAATATTGATAACAACCCCTTTTCGCAATCCATTCGATGGGGCCTCTCCTATCGCAATCACCTCAGGACCTTTTTCGGTCATTTCTGCGACAACAGCACAGATTTTCGTCGTCCCAATATCAAGTCCTGTCACAAGTCGATGTGGTCTATTACGATTCATCGGCCCCCCTCGGCAGGATGAAGGCCTCAGGCAATGTCACCGCCACAGCAGGGTTACAAGTTGTTAAATACTGTGCGCCATGCCGGGGTTTTGAGATACAATGCGTGAACCTGATCATTCGAGAAAGATACACGATATGACCGCGATTCGTCACGATGAATCTGCATTAATTGATCATAACAACCATCGGTTAATTTACATTCTTTAATAATCGCGACAATATCCTGTTTTAAATGGGCTTTCTGGCTAACGTCCTCTAGTTTAATGCCCGTAATTATGGGAAGATTCTCAATCTTATCACCTCGGATTCTTTGAAAAGGTCCCCTATCTAGGTCGAAAAGATATAGAGAATCGGTCATCAGAACCGCTGATGGCACACAGGGAGCCACCTGAATTTTATGTCCTGTCCCAAACAAAGGGTGTTTAATATATGATATTTTGTAGCGGGGGAAACGTATCGAAAATATGTTCTCTAAAGCATCTGGTTCGAAGGACCCTGTATGCATTTTTTGATGTTCATCTATAAATCTATTCATTGAAGCTCGGGCTTCGGCATTCACTGAAACATCAAAAGTCAAACTGACTTTTTGCGCAGTCAAAGAGCATGTCTTAAAGCCGACACCAAGTAACATACTTAGAGGGATAAATAACCATAGTATTTGACGCCATGGCCTAACGAAGTCGGTTCGCAATACCTCTTTCGACTGAATCATTCGAACACCCCAATACGCTTCACTTCCCATTCCAACATAACGCCAGATTCCACAGCAACACGATGTACAATCATATCGGCAAGCGCCATCACATCTC
>JAHDGS010000114.1 GCA_020627505.1 Myxococcota bacterium | reverse complement strand
GATCGAGTTTTAAAATATGTTCAACATAGTCGACATAGAAACGGTAGAATGCATCAGTCGATGTACTCTCTTTATTTTTTGAAAAATGCTGTCCACCTTAAGTGAACAGCCTTACCCTAAGAGAGGGCCTTTTTCTACCAAATGGTTTGCTATGGGTCACTTGTGATAATGAGATGCGACCAGCGCATATGTGTCCGTTGTTTCTTGACAGTAGATAGGATCTGATTATCGACGAGTACAACAGAACCTCCAAGTCCGCTTATTTCGTTTTCTTGCCCAATAAACCAGCCGACATGCTTCAATGTATTTTGTTCAATCTTAAATTGATGTAATGCGCCATTATTTTTGCAGTGATTTTGAGCGGCTCCTCTACTGCAAGCCCCTTCTTGTGGTGTGCCGAGAACGATTCGGTCATCTTTGATAGCCAGGCTGCCACCCATGTACCGAAAACGTGAGTTGTTACTATCAGATATGCCTTGTGGGATAGGCACAGATTTTTGTGTGACATGCTGAGGTATGTTACCAGAGTATTTGTATAGGTGCAGCGTATCGCCTTCTATGGTTGCAACACGATTGCCATCAGTGGCGAATAAACAAACATGCTGTTGCACGTCGTTGATCTCAATATCCTCTAATCTTGTCCATGTCATATCATTGTTGTTTGTTTCACCATTGTCATCTTCTAGAACTTCAGATTCGTTTGAAAAAGTAATTCTAAATGAGACACATTTGACACTGCCACAAGTTGTTAATAATCCATTTCCATACTTCATTTGTGTCGCTACATCAAAATCAGGGATCGAAATCTCTATGTCGAGCTCGATGCCGTCAGGCGTCACATGATATGAGTTTATGCCTGTCTCAGTTCGAACTAATACGTGGTCATTTACGATTTTAACATCACGAATAAACCTGTTGACAGAATTGACACTGTGCTCAACCCATTTCCTGCCATCGAACTGGTATAAGTATAGATTGTCGTACGAATTTAGGAAACCTATCACTGCAACAAGGTCATCCTCTACTGCAATCCCGTTTCCAAATTGACTACCATAATCTGACTCGAAAGGGGCAGTCTCAAAGGTCCAATTTTTTCCGTCTCTTGTAATTGTAAGAGCGCCAAAAAATTCTTTGACACAACCTGTTGATCTTCGCCAGTTGCGGCACTCCATATTGAAAGTGTATGCAATCGCTTTCGTTGTTTGATCTGCATCCATGATGCTTCGTGAATAGGCTTTTTGGTCATGTTCCTCTTCAATATAAACATATGGATCTCTCAATGGAGCCCACAAGCCTCTTTTAAGTAGATGTTCGGTCTTAATATCCGAAAGTATATGCTGTTCGCGCGCGTTTTTGCAGCGACCGTCTTGTGTTGAGTAAAATTGGTCGTATTCACAATTCGCATTAATAAAGGGCTCCAGGTTTTCTCCTGTCGCGAGAGACTCTTTCTCTATTAATTGAATTGAATCAACTGGTTGCTCACCACAACCAATCAAAAGTGTACAGCTAAAAGCTGCCAATGCTATAATTTCATGAATGCCACATTGTTTCATCATATCACCCTCCAATCTATGTGTGTGAATGTACGGTATCTGTCGGAAGGAAAACGTACAACAGTCAATCTACCGATAGGAAGGTTAGGATGACTGAGATAAAAAGCGACGATCTTGTACTCCTCACCTTAGCGGACATGAACGAATAGGAGGTCGGTTGACAGCCATTGTCACTCATGAGCTTCACACCTTTGCCTCTCGCCCCATCTGTAAATTGCGTCTGCGCCCCTTGTTTAACGTAAGCAGCCAATGCCATGATTTTGACTGGTCTCCAGCATGATGCCCCACAACCTTCTTGGTGTGCCAATCAATTACAATCGTCACATACACCCGACCGTAGTTTTCAATCATGACTTTGGTCATGTCGATGTCCCACCAACTATTTGGCGCAGTGGGTTTAGGCTTTTTGATATGCGCTTTACGGCGTGCCCTAAGCTTCGTGTTCTTGGTCACAATCAAATTATGCAAACGCATCAAGCGGTACACTTTGTTTTAACGCACAGGCATCTTGTCGATGTCGTTTAGATGGGCCCAAACACGCCTATCCCCCAAAAACGGATGGTCTGATTTGATTTCTCTGATGCGTTTAACAATCGGTGTCTTTTGCTCGTTTGTCCATTTACGGCGTTTCATCAGCTTTCTCCTTTCTCAAAGAGCCTTCAGATTCTCTCTTAAATCAAGCTATTTGAAGATAAGGGCAGCATAAGCCTTTGAGAAGGCTTATCAGTGCTCTAAAGATAAGATGAGAAATGAGGCCAGTCCTTTTGTGTTTCCAAGGGGGACATACAAACTGATGATTCAAGGCATAGTTGAGATAAGGTGATATTCTGTCTATACAACATATGAAATTTTGGAGTCTTTTGGGGCTTTGGTTGTTTGATATATCCCCAATTTGACAAAAGTTTAAGAAGCCACAAATCGTGTTCGCTTTATAACAGAAATATTCATGCTGGTTTGATTCAAATGAAATTTATCTCAATTGGTAAAAGAAATCAGACATGACCACTTAAGTAAGCATTCGATATGGACATGGCCTTAACAATTGCCTTCGGGAGGTAGGAAAGGAAAAATAAATCGTTAGTGTATATCCGCAGCGTACAACTTGAGTATTTCTAGAGACACAGCATCGAGCGTTCGAACATGTGTTGATTCAAGTACGACTTGTGGTGCACTGCGCGCTTTATGTGCTTCTTTAAAACGGAGCGCACACAGGCACCATCTATCTCCGGCCTTGAGCCCAGGAAAATTATATTCAGGTCGTGATGTCGACAAGTCGTTTCCAGCTGCTTTGCTGAATTGTAAAAAGTCATCTGTCATGATGGCGCAGACGGTGTGCAGGCCTCTGTCTTGATCGTTTGTATGACAACACCCGTCTCTAAAAAAACCTGTCATGGGTGACGTGCTACATTCTTGAAGTTCTTCGCCAAGCACATTGATCGATTGTTCTTTTATCATCTTAAGGCTCTCCTACTAAAACCACGGACATGTTCGTTGCTCCGCCGCATTTATCAACTGATGCTGCATCTTTTTTGATACGATATCATAGGCTGAATCATCAGAAATACCGGACTGTAATTTTATTGGACGACCAACATCGACCCGAACTTTAGACGGCAAAGGCACTATATTTTTCATAGCAAGCATCGGTATCAGTGGCCACATCAACGGATTGAGACCTGCCATGATCAGTGCCATTTGGCTCGCATTGAGCGAGATATGCGATGCACGAAAATACTTTTTCATGAACCGAGATAATCGAGGCATTTTCATGAGCTGTAAGAACATCGCATGGGTTCCACATATTGTGATTGGAATAATGGGCATCTCATATTTTTGTGCTAGGCAAATAAAACCTGTTCGCTCAGCTAAATCAACCTGATAGCGGTCTTTAAACAATCGGAAGACTTCTTTATCTCCGCCAGGAAACACGAGTAGAGATTTGCCCTGCTCAACGAAATGCCCTGCAACTTCAGGGTGAGCATAAACGGCGCCGACTTTATGAAGCGGTGCGATTGAAAAAGGTGGATGCCATGCGACACGATGCGCTAGACCACGCACATTGCTATCAAGCCCTGCATCTACAAACATTTGAAACATGAACAAGACATCCATCACATATGCGGCACTATGATTGGCCACGAAAAGACACGGTCGTTCTTTCGAAAGCATTAATTGCCTTTCGCCATGGACCTCAAAGGCACTCAGACGTTTGATAAAGGCTGTTCTCACAGCAGCTTTTTTCGCAAATGTTTTATCGTAATGATCCCTTAGAAAATATTCGCGGCGTTTTTCAAAAAAGGTATCTGTCATCGATTTAACTCGACAGCTATTGGTACTGGTGCGCCTTCGGGAGAGGCTGACCTGAGTAATCGCTCAGGTGCAGAAGGTGAACGCTTTTCGAGTTCTTTTATGAAATACTCGAGCTTACGAATGATGACGGGCTCTTCCTCCCAAAGTTCATTGACTTTATTGTACCAAAACAATGCAGGCACACCAATAACAAGGCTACCTATAAGTTGTAACCAGCGAAAGCGATAAATTGGAGCTTTCGGATTATCAAACCCAAAAGTCATTAATGCAAACAGCAAAAGCATGAAGCTAATAAAATTCAGAACTCCAGGTATAAACATCCTAGATGAGTAGTTTTCTTTATCGTGCTCGACAAATGCATCTCTCAGTTCATCCCATAAGTTCGGGTACTCTTTTTTGATTTGACCGATCAAGGCTTCGATTTGTGCTGACGACATTCGCTCAAGTCGATTTCGAAGAATCTTAGGGTTCATATCACTGTTTAAGTCATGTTGTCAGGGCTGACAATAGCCGCTAACAATGTGAATGGCTGCTTTACCTTTAATTGATGAGATACGCGCCTGCCGTCTATGTGAGTCAGAACTGCCACATGGTGTTCGCCCGGTCGTTCAGTTTAGCCCGCATTCTAAGGTTGTAATTGTTGGGCAAGCTCCGGGTATTAGAGTGCATCGCTCTGGCGTGCCGTGGGATGATGCCTCAGGTGACCGATTGAGACAATGGCTCGAGGTCTCAACTGAAGACTTCTATGATACCGCTAAATTCGGCATTGTCCCGATGGGGTTTTGCTACCCTGGCACAGGCAAAAGTGGGGATTTACCACCGAGACCTGAGTGCGCCGAAAAATGGATGACTCCTGTGATGAATACCTTTGAAGCGAAGCCATTGGTTTTACTTATCGGTGCCTATGCTCAAAAATATTTTTTAAAAGCGCGCAGGCAGCGGACGCTCACCGATACCGTCCACTCTTTTCGAGAATACCTACCTGAGTATTTTGTTTTGCCTCACCCGTCGCCGCGAAACAACATTTGGCTCAAGAAGAATGAATGGTTTGAAGGTGATATACTGCCGTCGCTTCGACAACATGTACAAAAAAGGCTGACTCAGAGCATATGACCTAGCTTTCTTCCGGAGCGATACTCAACAAAAGATTGAGCCCACGCTTCCACTGTTTAGGATAATTTTCATTCGGCCCGATTGAAAGAACCTCAAAGCCAGACATTTGAGAGAAGAAATCTTTGACCAAGTGTGCATAATAATCTTTGCCAACTGATTGTAGATTCATCGGCAGGCTTCGAGCAACAGCTTTCTCTGCACTCGAAAACCCATACATAAATATTTTCTGTTGAAAGATACGCGAAGGGTGTGCTCGCCAAAAATCAGTTAGTTCGTGTGTCAACCTATCAAAGTGACGCTCTAAAAACTCCTGACACGATTCTTGCGCGAGCGATTCAACATGCGCTCTCAGCTCTTGAGAGAGCGAGTCAAGCGCTTCGATTTCTGTATTCAAAGGAAGCTGATTTTCAGGGACTACTTTTTCCGTACTCTCTTTCTCAGACATGGCCTCATCAAGAGAGGATAGGTTTAATACCCCCTCAAAAAACGTGGCTATGCTTTGAATGTGTTCTTGGCTGAATTTTGGCAATTGCACTTTTATTTCGAGTTCGTGTGACGGTCGATGATTGGCCACAAACATATATGGATTTTTTCTATTTTTTCTAAGATTTGATTTCGAAGTACGATCTTTTCTATATCAGATGCACGTCTCGAGCGATCATATATTGGGACTTTAGGAGAATGCAGATAACTGATCGCACCAGCAAACTTAAGTGGAAACGAGAAGTTTGCTCGACCATTCTCTAAATGAACTTGCACGAGGTACGAAGCACGCTGAAGCGTTTCGCTTCTTAAGATATCGACCCGTTCCTTAGAAACTTCCTGCAATTCACGTTTGAGCTTCGGCAGGATACTGAGATTTATTGGACTTCTCGAAAAGAGTTCCTTTTCCTCAAGCGACTGAAGCGACTCGAGCATTGAATGACAGTCATAACCGATAGAGAGACAGAACTTCTTTTTAGGTAGGTCTGGATCGGTTGGAATCACTTTCGTTGTCCAATCGGGAAATTGCCTTTTCAGAATTCTATGTGCCGCAGTGATCACATCCATATACTCATTTTTAGCTAAAGCTTTTTCGGCCTCGTCATCTAGGTACTTATCAATCGAAACCGCGAGCCGACCTTCGTAATGAAATGGCTTATCTTCATTGATTCGGATTTCACCTATTTTTCGTTGGAACCAATCAACTGAGCCGTCAACGACTTTACGGGCGATCGAATTAATCTGCTCATCATCTGAACCGAAATTAACCTGATGCGCCTCACGCGCCGCATTTTTTAAGCGAGAGATATACACACTCATATTATATAGAAAATATATATTCGGATCGAAATACCTGGTTGATGTCATGTTATGAGACATCACGACACGCCATTAAAAATGGCGGTTACCCCTTATTGAAAATGGCGAACGCCCGACCCTCAGGATCGAAAAGGTTTCGAACATCATATTTATATAAAGCAAAAACCACCTCAAAAGAGGTGGTTCGTTGGTACGCCCAGAGAGATTCGAACTCCCGACCCTCAGGATCGAAACCTGATATTCTATCCAGCTGAACTATGGACGCTCATGAATATAAAAGACTGTTTCAAGGTAAAATGCAAGTGGTCTTTGAAAGAATATCTATTTCGATTCAAGATCGAAACCTGCCTCCAACTTTTGAGGAGGCCTATCCAGCTGAACTATGGACGCTCATGAATATAAAAGACTGTTTCAAGGTAAAATGCAAGTGGTCTCTCAAAATTTATCCTCAAAAGGCAATGATTCCAGTCTCGATAGCGAAACTGATTTCACCGTCGACTATTTCTTCCATTTTATCGAGCAACCGATACTCGGATTATGCTCGCAGAAATTAGGTTTTCCTGCAATCAGATTATCAATTGCATCGAGGAGTTCATTTTGGACGACTGTTGGTGCCAGGCCCATTTGGATATTGTCGAGCCGACCATGATATACGATCTCTTTTTGCAGTTTCACGACGCGTGGCATCATCGCTTTGACATAGGGACAGTGATTACACATCAACAAAACCACGAAGCCACTCTTCTTCATAGAACTGTCGAGGCTATGCTCATTCCCATCAGCTGTTTTGAGCGAACCAATCAAGCTTGCAGCGATGTCGATATAGCTGCCTGTGGTTGGCGGGCTGGCCTGTAAGTTATTGTTGTTTCCCCAACACTCGATGCCGCCATCGGCATCACGAATTGCACAAGCATAGCTGTACCCGACACTGATTGCTTTAAAAGTTCCCGACGGGTGGATTCTATTGACCAACCGTACCGGTATCCCCCCCAGTCGTCTTACGATCCTTGACCGATCTTCCCTTCTTATTATCACAGCTTCTTCGAACATCGTGCAACCTTGTTGCGTCTTGTGACATAAATATTAGCCGTACATTGAACACATAACACAGGAGATCTTAATGAAAAGAATAACAGTGACGTCCCTTTTAGTCCTATTGGGGTTGAGCTTCGCATGTGATTCAGATTCAAATAACGCT
>JAHDGS010000011.1:19771-40310 GCA_020627505.1 Myxococcota bacterium | reverse complement strand
AGGGCGTTCAGGTCGGCAGCAACTGGTTCTTTTTCTGGGGTCAAATATCGGTAATTTTATTCCGGCACAGGCACAGAACATGTTTAGAGGCGTATGGCGAAATCTGCGTGACGGCGACCGGGCACTTGTTGGTTTCGACTTAAAGAAAGATATCAATAAGCTGCAGCTCGCTTACAATGATCGAGATGGCATCACGTCTGACTTCAACATGAATTTACTGCGTCGTATTAATACGGAGTTGAACGCCCAATTTGATCTTGATCGTTTTCAACATGTTGGAACCTTTAATCCGAGGCTTGGCGCGATGGAGAGTCATCTGTTTTCGCTACAGGAGCAACATGTTCGTATTGAAGCACTGGACAAAGCCTTCTTCTTTGACGCATATGAACCCGTGCATTTAGAGTATTCTTTTAAGTATACGCGAAAAGATATTGCGTCGATGGCGGCTGCCTCAGGTTTCGACGTCATTAAGAATTTTTCGGACAGTGGAGAAAACCTCGTCGACTCGATGTGGGTTGTTCGAAAAGAGCAATGCTGACGAGATGCCACGTCAAAAGTCTCTTTCATTTATAGGCAATCAGCTGATCCAGTATGGGCATCCTCAGATGCCTGCGTTCACCTATCTTGGGACATCATCTTGGAACTTCGACGGGTGGCATGGACTTATCTACCCGGAAACAACCCGCAAAGAAAGCAGTCATGAACGTCTGCGAAACTATATGGATGTGGGTTATATGAACACAGTGTGCGTGGATCATAGCTATTATAAAAGACCCGCATCAGAGACATGGCGCCACTACGCATCATACGCGCCAACACCATTTCGTTTCGTCATCAAGTTGCCGCAACGTTGGACACGTGCGGATTTGTATCCGACGGAATTTCTTGATTTTATGGGCGTAACAGAATTTATGACCGAAGTTGCCACCGGCTTAGAACAAAAACTTGGCTTGATTCTATTTCAAATGTCACCCGGTCTATCCACGCATGTGTCGCCAGCAGAACTCTATGAAGCCATGCAACCCATCGGTGATTTCGCAGCGCAACATGAGATACCTGTCTCATTAGAAGTGCGTGACACCATTTATTTTGATCGTCGTCACCATATTCATGAGCACCAGCCGACGCTTGTACCATGTTTGCTCGAACACCCATCTGTTCCGATGTTGCGGCAGCAAACATCCTCAAACGTATTGCTTCAAGCAGAGTCTCTTCTCATTCGGTGGATGCTCAATCGAGCGTATTCTTATGAAGCGGCGCGTGAGGCGTTTCAGCCATTTGTTGATTGTCGCGCTGAGGCACCGGCTATTCGCCATTTTATCTCACAAACGATCGCACACCGTCATCGGCTTGGCCTAAAGACAATAGTCATCGTGAACAATAAAGCTGAAGGGTCTTCGCCAAGAACCACGTTGGCGCTTCTCAAAATGATTCGGGCATCGATTGATAATGCATGAATCCTTCTCAAGGGAAATGTGCTAAGTTATATGGACCTCAACAGTTTGTGCCACATCCTTTTTTCGAAGCTTCCAAAGCCAGCCGTCATATAAAAAATGAAGAAAGCTGGTTCCCACAATGAATCTTTTGAGGCTGACAGAATCAGTAGATCGCCATGTTAACAAGATCAGTGATGACAAGAGTGCATAGATGATGAATGTTTGGAGAGGCTTGCGGGAAAAATATGCGATTGCAGATCGAGCTGGACGATTTTCTCCTCTTTTTCGCGCTACATGCTGACTAAAGGTTAGATATTCGATTGAGTGAGACAAGGAAAAGAAGGCGTACGCTGTCAAAAAATCAATGGAGAAGAATGCGAGGAGTAATACATATGATACAAGGTAATGGATTCGAGCTGGGGTCCATATATTTTTTTGAATCCCATATCGAATATATCCAATTATATATGCTGAACATATGGCGAACATCGGCCAAGATAACATTCTCACTAACGACTTGTGGGGTTTGAAGGCTGTGGCAAGTCCACGACCGGTTCGTCCAACCTGGTTTAATGTGGTATAAGTCGATTCGATGTTCGCAAGAAAAATGATGAGCCCGAGGAGAAGCAACCATATCATCACTTTATCTGAGCGCGCACCATACGTTGGATGAGATTTCTTGGTGTAGAGGCGCAGCAGGCCCACTTTTTGCATGATCGTATGATATATGGTCCATATGACCGAAAGAGAAACAAGCCACTTAAAATAGTGCGGTAAGAATAATATACAACTTGTCGATACACACAGGAGCAACAACGGCAAAGAAATATAGCGTGTCTTTCTAGCAGAAAACTCGATGGGATCACCGTAGACAAAAAGGTGGGTGATATTTCGGTGCATAAAATTAATGGTTAGTGTGACAATTAACAATGCATCGAAGCAGTGAGCCTCCGTCATATAGCCACTCTTTAATATCGTGAAATAGATGATCGGAAACACTAACCATCCATAGGAGATGAGCAATACATCTATTCGAGGAGAGATGAACCAGTTTGACGGTAGGGGTTTAATAAGCGGAGTTGACATAACGAGCTACATTAATCATGTATGCCCTCTATTTACATTTGTCTACATGGTGGTATACGAACCTATGCAATATCGAATTCAACTCAAACTACTCTTATCGCTTTTTGTATTATTCAATTTATCTGTTGTGTTTCTAGCATGTGACGCAGATACGTCTGCTGAGACCGAAGAACAGGCTGAATCTGATGAGGACACGACGACGACCTCAGAAAGTGATGATGATGATCCTTCGACAAACTCCGAAACGGACGACGAAGACGATACGCGCCGCGAAAATGAAGATGATAAGGGTGAAGATGAGATGACAAACAACCCAGCGGTTGGTGGAGATGATAATACCGGCGACGATAATGGCGGCGACGAAAATTCTACTGATGATCAACAACAAGCATCTGCTGACAGTGGCACAATGGGCGGGCCGTGTGCGTGCGATACCGATTGCGAGAGTGCACTCGGAAATCCTGGTTTGTGTGTATATGGTGTCTGCATGCAGTTATCATCAAATCAGTCTTGTACCGCCGGCAGCCAAGATGGTTGTGCCGCCGGTAGTCGTTGTTGGGATGCTGTGTGCTGGCCAGATTGTGATACCGTCAGTTGTTCGGGAACATGTGATGGTGATGGTTCCTGCGTACCGACAGAAGAGACTGCGGCGGAATGTGATCATACATGTTCGCAAGTTTGTCCCGCGCCTGAGGCGCCACCATGCGAAAGCGATGCTGACTGCTCAAATGGTTTAGTATGTCACGATTCAGGAAACTGCGTACAAGAGATTGCCCCAATGCCAAATATTGCTCGACCGACTTGTGACAACTTGCCGAGTTTTGAGTGTGAAGGAGGCGAGGCATATTGTTCTGAGCTCATACCCTTTGAACCAATTAGAGGGCCAGGTTATTGGAATTATCCGTTGAATGGTGAGACTGAGGCTGACCAATATAGAAGTTATGCGCGCAGAGATTTGGTATTGTTGATCAAATATGCCTCTGCTTTCGTCGACTGCTATGGGGCAGATTTTCCGGGTAATGGTGGAGAGCTTGGACTGGGAGATATGAGTGAGGCCAATGGTGATATACCAGGAACCCGTGAAAATCAGCCTGGTCACCCAGAGGGAACGCACGTTGATGGACACGATATGGACATTGCGTACTATCAAACGAATACAGCGAATAATATTCTGCGATCTGTTTGTGACCATGTCGACAACGGACAAGACCAGTACCACTGTGTCGCGCCGCCAAACACATTTGATGTGTGGCGAACAGCGCTTTTCTTTGGTGCGCTCCATGATTCACCGCAATTACGTGTCATTGGTGTTGATGGCCAAATCGGCCCACTTGTTGAGTCTGCCTTCAATGACTTGTGTGAGGCTGGGTGGTTATCTGGTTCCGCTTGCTTCCAGCCTGCGCTGGCGTATGAAGTGACAAATCAGAATTATGGATGGTATTATTTTCACCATCATCATTTCCACGTTTCAATTACGGGTTCGGTCGGTGGATTCTCGATGATACCAACGGGTTTGCCGAGAGACTTTATATTGCCTCCCAAAACATTGATTCGCCCAAGTTTGCCGGCGATAGACCCTCGGGCCAGCTGGAGCCTCTAGGATTAACCTCGACTTGAATCGCAAGATCTATTCTTTTGCGCGGGGCCCAGATACCTGCGTTTATACCTTCGTCTACAATCGGACCACTGACTTATGTGTTTGGTCTAAAATTTGGAAACCCCAAAGAAAAATGTAGAATAGCACGGTGACAAGCACCTACATTCTTGAGTTCGATGAGGTTCATGGTGAAATTGCCGCTGGAGATAGCCTTCGGGGACGCGTTATATCTGCAGCACCAGTCACGGGTGAACAACGCATTAAGCTGGCTTTTATTCAGTATATTTCTTTAGATAATATTGTTGAGTCAAAGATTCTTGAATCATGCTTTATTTCTTTGAAAGCCGGGGCCCAAGAGCAAGACTTTTTAATGGTTGTCCCGCAGTCGTTGAAAGGCTTTCATGGACATCGACTGAGTGTGAAACATGCGCTCTTATGCCAAGATGCTCAAGATGGAAAGAGCTTGAGTGAACAATATACGATTACTGTTAGTCGTGGCTCGGCTGACGCACATGATGCATATGTACAATGTTTAAATGGCCCTAAAACTGTATCTGTTGAGCAGAAAGGCGAACAGCAGTCCATACCAACCATTGGCTTTGTTCGTCGATTATTGAAGAACAAGGTCACGAAACATGTGGGCCATCAATGGCGACTTGATTTTTCAGTATCGGAGCAATCCGCTTGTCCCGGTGGTGCCGTGTTGGCTGAAATGCGGTTTAGCCACAAAAAGAAAGGGCAAATTGCGCGTGTCTACATCGATTTACAATGTATCGAACTCTTCGATGACAATTATGAGCAGGCACCTCTTTTTCAGCAGCGTTTTATACTTGGAAATGGTTTAGATTATGAAGGGGACGTGGTCGTTCTCCGTCGCCAGGAAATTGTGATTCCGGATGTGGCCTATCCAAGTTTTCGATATAAGAATTCGACAATTATCTGGAAATTATATCTAGATGTCCATTTAGATAGTGGAAAGCATCATCGACTTGAACAAATAATTTGTGTAAAACCAGTGTGTTAATCGTATCGGTCAACTGGCGGAAGACAGCTCTAGCCTGGTTGGTACGTTATATATATGTCTGAGATCAAACAATTATCATTACTCTTTCTTGTGTCTTCAACTTTCATTTCGGGATGTTTATCCGCACCTGCCGATCAGAACCTGAATGGTACCTCTGATCCCTATGGATTGGCATGTGAAGCAGACGACACAGGTTGCTTGTCGGCTCTAAATGATTTTGTTGATGCAGAGTGTGGTGCGTTGGATGAGAAGCGATGTGAACAGACAGTTGGCTGTACGTTCAGCACTGATATAAATACGTGCACTGCTGACGATGCTGCAGACAAAGACCAAGATGTTGAAGTCGGCGGTGGCTCAGGAGGCCCTGATGCAGACAAGCCGGATGATGCTGAGAATGAAAACGATGAGGGCGATACGCGTCCTGTAAACCCATCTTGCGATGGACTCGATGACGACACTTGCTTGGCAACAACAGGCTGTGCTTCTCTTTACGTTGACGATGTTTTCGAAAGCTGTACCTCCCAAAATACGATTCGTGATGGCAGTTGCGAGGAAGCAGAGTCCGTTAGAACACGACGTGATGATATATATATTTGTGAATGTGTTGAAGGCCGTTTCGCATGCGATGTTGAAGGTCGGGATGATAACGACGACGAGCGAGATGATGAAGGTACTGATGATACACTCCAACCCAGTCCTGACGACAGATTTGACGCTCAACCGATGCCTGAGGGTGCCTGTACAGAAGAAGGTGAAACAAAAATACAGCAATGTACGACCCAAGCTGGTGAACGATATCGGTGTACCTGTGAATCTGGCGAGTGGATGTGTGAGGTCCAACCTTGCTCTGGAGACCGAGGGTAACTTAGTTTTTTAACTTAGCGAACAAAAGATCGAGCTCAGAAAGCGACACTGTTTGGCGGCTGTCGCTTTTTGCTTTTTTGGGTGTCGGATGCGCTTCAATCATGAGTCCATCTAGCCCTGATGCATAAATGGCGCTTGATAAAGCTGGTACCAACAACGCATCTCCTGAGGCGTGTGATGGGTCAGCCCAAACTTCTAAACCACTCTTTCGTTGAGCGATAAGAGCACCGGCCAAGTCGAGCGTAAAACGCGTTGATGTTTCAAACGTCCGAATGCCACGTTCACATAAAATGATTTTGTCTGCTCCAGCAGCATCTAACTTTTCGGCAGCTTTGAGCCATTCGTCAACTGTGGCCGAAAATGCTCTTTTTAGTAGTACTGTTTTTTGGCTTCCAGCAGTCGCACGGAGGAGGGGAGTGTTATACATGTTACGGGCACCAATTTGAATGATGTCGACATGCTCATATTCATCTAGATGTGATACATCGACACATTCGATAATCGAGCGTAAATCGTATTTCTTTGCAGCTTGCGTCACCCACTCAACCGCTTGGCGACCTTCGCCTTCATATGCCTCTGCTGATGTGCGTATTTTGTATGCTCCAGCTCTTAAGTATTTGATGCCGAGACGGCTGTTGGCTTGGGCACATAAGTCAACGGTCTCTTGTGACTCTGCAGAACACGGGCCTGCCGCAACCGAGAATGCACTTGCGTTCACTAGTGAATCTCCGACCAACGTGCGCCAGCAGCACCGTTGACCTTGAGCGGAACACGAAGGGGAACGCAGGCTTGCATAATACTTTGAATCGCCTCTTTTTGTTTCAATGCATCAGCTTGAGGTGTTTCAAAAATCAATTCATCGTGAACTTGCAACAACATTTTGGTATCTGGAGCATGTGCTTTCAGATAGCGGGACACATGAATCATCGCGATTTTGACAATATCAGCAGCTGAGCCTTGTACTGGCGTGTTGATGGCCAAACGCTCTGCTTGAGCAACGAGTCCTCGATTCGTCGACTCGAAACCTGGCAATGGGCGTCGCCGACCAAAAAGTGTTGTCACGAATCCATCTGACTTTGCATCCTCAAGTATACGCTGCTGCCATTGCTTAATCGCACCATATTTTTTGAAATACCGTTCAATGAATTCTTTCGCTTCTTTTCGGCTGACCCCAATCTCCTTCGAGAGTTTGAGCGCACCCATACCGTACATTAAACCAAAGTTGATCGCTTTAGCTGCACTCCGTTCTGCGTCTGATACCGCATCAAGTGCCTTGTCGAAGATTTGAGCCGCAGTTCGCCTGTGGACGTCTTGATCTTTTTCGAAGGTATCGATGAGTGTTGGATCTTTTGTTAAATGAGCAAGGATGCGTAATTCGATTTGGGAGTAGTCGAGGCCGATAAGCGACAGACCATCTGCTGCGACAAAGGCTTCGCGAATACGTCGCCCTTCGGCGGTGCGAATCGGAATATTCTGCAGGTTTGGATGCACTGAAGACAATCGACCTGTTGCAGCGATAGTTTGTTTAAAGGTTGTATGAATCCGGTGATTCGTATCAACCAATGTCGGCAGGACATCGATATAGGTATTCTTAAGCTTGGCGAGTATTCGGTGTTCAAGAATAATCGCCGGCAAGTCATGTGCATCTTTGAGCGCTTCAAGAACGGACGAATCTGTCGATGCACCTGTCTTCGTCTTCTTAATCACTTTGAGACCAAGCTTGTCGAATAAGATAGCAGAAAGCTGTGAAGGGCTTTGTACGTTGAATTCTTCTCCCGCAGAATCATATGCTGCTTGCTCGAGAACTTTGAGACGTTTGTCATATTCTTCACTTAAAGAGGACAACAAATTTAAGTCAACTTTGATCCCATGTTGCTCCATGTCAGCTAAAATAGGCGCGCACGGGTTTTCTATGTCTGTTAGGAGAGGTTGAAGCGTGTCTGACAGCATTGGGTCAAGTGTTTCACAAAGCCGTTTGAGAAGTGTCAGTCGAGAGGCAAGATACATATCTTGAACATCACCTTCGAGTTCTTGCCATTTTTTTTCTGGGTCATGTAAACCCAACCATTTTGATGTTGCCGCAGTATAGTCTTTGGTTTTGACATCAGCATCGAGTGCAAAAGACATGAACGACAATGCAGACCAGTTGGTATACTGCTGACGATGCATTCTAAACGTTGGGCATAGATGAAAAACCGGTTTGATATGATTGGCATAAACGTGCTTTGCTTCACTCAGGCGAACATCAAGCACCGACCAAAAATCAGTCGAGACAGCTTCATCAAAAAAGTAGCCCGTTTTGCCGATGCCAACGACAGTGTAAGGAGCAACCCGCACATTGTTCTTCTCTTCAGTGGACACATGAACATAAAGGTCTTTGCCTTTTGTAGAGGGTAAATCCTGTGCGTTTTCTAATCTTTTTACGGAAGAAAACAACGGTTCTAAAGAATCTATACCAGCCACTTCACCTGCAAGGCTTTCTGTGGGTCGGGGCGCACGGTTTTTGGCCTTCTCTGCTTGAGAGAGAATATTCTTGGTGCCTTTCTTGAGGGCTTTATGGTCACGTAAACGTTTAAATTCCATTTCAGCAAAGAAGGCGTCAAGTCGTTCTGCATTGATATCATCAAATTGAAGGTCCTCAAGTGTCGTTGAAAGTGGAACATCTGTCCTAATCGTAACAAGATCTTTCGAAAGTTTCGCGAGGTCGATACCTGCAAGCATTTTTTCACGGCGACCTTTTTGTGGGATGCCATGCGCATTGTCGAGCAGCCGCTCGAGTGTGCCGAACTCTTTCAAAAAGTCGGCAGCTGTTTTTGGGCCAATGCCTTTAACGCCAGGGACATTATCAGAGGTATCACCTGCTAAGGCAAGGAGGTCGATGACTTGTTCCGGTGGTACACCAAATTTATTGATGACCGCTTCTTTGTCTATGAGCGCAGGACCGCCTTTTTTGGCAGAGCGCATTTCGTCGATGAGCATCACGTCATCTGTCACAAGTTGCATGAGGTCTTTATCACCTGTGATGATGCGAACAGGATGACCCGCTTCAACAGCCTGTTTTGCAAGGGTGCCAAGTACATCGTCAGCTTCATAGTTCTCTGCAGTTATCTTATGAATGCCAAACTCTTCGACAGCACGATGTATGTAATCAAACTGAGGGGCGAGGTCTTCAGGTGCCGGTGGCCGATTGGCTTTGTAATCTTTGTATATTTCGTTTCTAAATGTAGGCCCTTTTAAATCGAAAGCAATGCCGACATAGGCTGGCTTATGGTCGGTCAGCGTTTTTAAAAGCATACTTGAGAAGCCATAGATGGCATTTGTCGGCAATCCATCGGCGCGTGAGAGACTCCGAACTGCAAAATAGGCTCTGAAAATATAGCCTGAACCATCGATCAAAAAGACGGGGGGTTTAGAAAGGTTGGACATGAAATAACTCTATCCGCTTGTCCCAGCAGAGCAACCCGTTAATTAGATGCCTCCGAGTCAACCCCGAGTCAACCCCGAGTCAACCCCGAGTCAATCCCGAGTCAATCCCGAGTTGGCCCCGAGTTGACCAAAGCATACTTGGCAAAAGGAAAATAATCTCTTTTTCGTAAAGAAAGGGGAGGTTGCCGGGAATGATTAAGTGAGCCCCTTTGAATGGAGTATTAAATGAATATGAGAACGGTCCTTTTTGTTGCGCTGCATATGCTATTTGTAGCCTGTGACCCAGATGAAATATCTAAATCAGATGCTGGTACGGTGACATCAGAAGAATTAGCGACTGGGACAGATAGAGAGACCCATTCGAGTGATGATGATGTTGTTGAAAATGATGTAGAAGCTGACATCGGTGATTCAGAAACCATCTTGTGTGGTGACTCTGTCCTCCAGGGAATTGAGACATGTGATGACGGCAATACAGTCTCAGGCGACGGTTGTAGTGATATTTGCTTGATTGAAGATGGATATAGATGCGGGGTTGTTGGCGTTTCATGTGAACAATTGAGTGAACCGCATCCATGTGACGGCTTTCAATGTGAAGAAGATTTTATCTGCCAGCCCAATGGTGAAAAAGAGGGCGAGTGTATTTGTAACGGGCCGGTCGATTGTCGAGGTGTGTGCCTTGGTGAAGCAGGATATGATTGCAACGGTGTTTGCGAGGGTGACGGTGTAGAAGATTGCTTCGGCGTATGCGATGGTGACGCCGTGTTTGATACTTGTGGTATTTGTGGCGGGGATGGCGCTTTATGTGGGGAAGTACACCATTGCGAGGACGGCCTTCTTAATGCAGATGAGGAAGGCGTTGATTGTGGGGGAATTGTTTGTGAGTCGTGCCCACCTGTTATTTCGGAAGAAGAGCTGACAGACTTGCCGGTAAACCTCATTCTTGGCAACACAGACGTATATGAGGCTTATGTTAAGGTTCAACCAGGAGAAATGCTTTGTGCAAGAATCCACTGGGGAGGTTTCAGCTCATATAATGATGATTTTTTTCCGGGAGAAGAAGCGCAGACAGGTAGTGTGATTTTGCGCCAACTCGACGGAACTTTTATTGGCGAAGCAAGATATGATTTACACGATGCTGTAACATATTGTGACAGCACATGCTTCACGAACGATGACGACAACGCAGTTGCCTTGGCGGTTGAAGCGAGTTCTTGGAGTTACTATGGCGCGAGAAGTTCTGGGCTTGGAATAAGCGTTTCCTCCAATGGGCAGCCGCCATCTAATGGGACGTGTACTACACTTTCGACAGAACCAAACGATGACTGCGTTTTCAATAACTCTTATTTTGGACCAGAGAATCCTTGCTTTGAGGTATCGTTGGCTGGAGCGTGTGAAGATGGCGTGCAAAATGATGTAGAAGAAGGCATCGACTGCGGAGGAATCTGCCCGGAAGCATGCCTTGATACAGCAGTGTATTGTGGCGACGGGTTCGTTGAAGATGAGGAGGAATGTGACGATGGCGGTCAGAACGACTATGGCGATTGGTGCAATGACGCATGTGAAATTGATTTATACCGAGGTTGTGAGGATATGGATGAGGCAAGGAGTCGTCTATCGAATTATATCGACAAGGTATACGAAGGCTCTACTCTTTGGCCCGGATATGACCCTTTTGCAGGCGGGTATCTCGATATTGTAGAGGCTGGTCAAGAGCACTGTTATCACTTGCCAAATTTTTATGACCATTGTGCACTTCATAGTAGTTGCTACAGTTCTCTACGATGCCGAGACCAAGAATTTTGGGGACTTGATGAAGTTCTGGCGTTTCACGCAATTCCAAATAATGCATTCTCTTTTAATATTACTCGCTCGAGCACATCTGTCAGTGATGAGCATCCCTATCCGAGTGAAATACATGGTTGGTACCAATGCTTCGAAATAGACAGTGATTGTCCCGTTCTGGTTGAGCGCTTCGAAAATACACCAGACTCAAGAGCTGACTTCATTTCTGGTGAAGGACGTGACTCTCTTTCATGCTCAAATCAAGGCTGGAGTGGGGCAGGTTGGGATGCAACATATTGCGACTACCATGAAGGATATGATTCTTATATTGGCTGTCGTTAGGTAGTCGTTTTTATCTTTCCTGGGACCGGTTCAAAACAAGTAGTTGTTGGGGGAGAGATGCGATTAATATCCGTGACACGAATGGACCAAATCCATTTTAATTTTGAAGCAGGGGACACGCTCCTGCTTCACATCGCTTTGATAATGCAATACCTTACGTGAAACGTGAGCGTGTCCCGTCTCGTAACCTGCTGAAAACAAAGAGCTCCTAATCAACCTTTCTGGTTGACGGACATCATAAAATTGGCCAATCTCACTGTAATCAGTGAGAGGAGTCCTATGAAATCAGCCGGATCAAAGAAAGTCGTTATTGTCGCAGCCAAAAGAACAGCATTTGGGGCATTTGGTGGAAGTCTCAAAAAATTTTCGGCGACAGACCTGGGTGTCATTGCTTCGAGAGCAGCCATTGAGCAAGCGGGAATTTCTCCAAATGACATCGACCATGTGGTTTACGGCAACGTGCAACAAACATCGGCTGACGCGATTTATTTAGCGCGACATATTGGTTTGAAGTGTGAACTCCCGCAAAAAGTACCAGCTGTCACGGTCAATCGTTTATGTGGCTCGGGTTTTGAATCGATCATCCAAGGGGCACAACGCATCCTTTTGGGTGAAGCACGATGTGTTCTTGTCGGTGGAACAGAATCCATGTCACAAGCACCGCATATTGTGCGTGGGGCACGCTGGGGATTACCGCTTGGTAAAGGCGATCTTGAAGATAGTCTTTGGTCGTCTTTAACTGACAGCTACACGGGAATGCCAATGGCAATTACGGCTGAGAACTTGGCTGAGCAATATAAGCTCTCACAAGAGCAAGTTGATACATTCAGTGTACGCTCACAACAACGTCACGCTGCTGCACAAGAACGCGGCGCATTTGATAATGAGATTGTTCCTGTCGAAATTAAATCACGCAAAGGCGTGACGATATTTGATAAAGATGAGCACGGACGGCCTCAAACAACCGTTGAGGGGCTTGCAAAGTTGCCGAAGGTCTTCAAAAAAGATGGTGTGATTCATGCGGGTGCTGCATCAGGTATTTGTGATGGCGCGGCATCTTTGATTATTTGTGATGCTGATTTCGCATCAGAAAAAGGCTTGAAGCCTTTGGCAGAGCTTAAGAATTGGGGCGTGTCGGGTTGCGACCCAAAAATCATGGGTTTTGGTCCTGTTCCTGCGATTCAAAATTGCCTTGAGCGTGCCGAAGGCTCATTAGATGAAGTAGATGTTGTCGATATCAATGAGGCATTCGCGCCACAGGTCCTTGCCTGTAATGAAGAACTTAAGATTCCTGATGATAAGCTCAACGTTGATGGTGGTGCTATCGCAGTTGGTCACCCACTCGGTGCTTCTGGCGCCCGTATTACAGCACACTTAGTTTATTCCCTGAAAGAACGAGGCGATAAGATCGGTCTTGGTTCGGCATGTATTGGTGGTGGGCAGGGCATCGCAGTTTTGCTTGAGGATATCAAATAAATGCCAACACCATTTGATAGCCGGCTGATATATGATTGGAATGAAGTATCCAGAACCGGCGCTTTATTCTCTGACAAAATAGAGCTTTTCGATGAGACGCTTCGAGATGGTATTCAAAGTCCATCTGTCACAGACCCGAGTATCGAAGACAAGCTGGCGATCGTCGATCATATGGAGTCACTCGGGATCACATCAGCTGACGTCGGCTTACCAGGAGCAGGGCAACGCGCCGTAGATGATGTCACTGCGATTGCAAAGCATGTTCGTGACAACAACATGAAGCTTGAGGTGGCCGCTGCTGGTCGAACACATGTCAATGACATTGAACCGATTGTTCGCATTCGTGATGATGTGGGTATTCCAATAGTGGCGTATTTGTTTTTGGGGACAAGTCCGATTCGGCAACTTGCTGAGAATTGGAACCTCGATCGGTTAATGAAGACCGCTGAGACCGCTTTGGATTTTGCGGTGAAGCATTCACTAGATGTCTCATTTGTCACCGAAGACACCATCCGTTCGAAACCAGAAACACTGAAGCCTCTATTTGAAATGGCGTTGGATAAAGGTGTACGCCGTTTGACATTGTGTGATACTGTCGGGCACGCGACCCCGGATGGAATCAAGAATCTGATCGATTGGACGCGCGATCTAATTGCTGCCAAAGATATTCAGGGGGTGAAGCTCGAATGGCATGGACACAATGACAGAGGGCTCGGGGTGCCAAACGCGATTTTCGCGGCAGAATATGGCTGTGAACGGATTCATGGTACGTGTCTTGGTATTGGTGAACGTGTTGGCAATACGGCCTTGGATCAAGTGATTTTGAATCTTAAATTGATGGGGTATTACGCCCATGATACTTCTTCTTTGGTCGACTACTGCGAGTTAACGTCGAGAGCATGTCAGGTGCCATTGCCTGATAACTATCCCCTCGCCGGGCATGATGCATTTAGGACGGCAACAGGCGTTCACGCTGCCGCTGTGATTAAGGCGGAAAAGTCAGGAGAGAAAGATTTTGCAGATGTTATTTACAGCGGTGTGCCGGCAGGCTGGTTTGGAAAAAAACAGCGGATTGAAGTGGGCCATATGAGTGGCTTATCGAATGTGAAATACTGGTTATCATCTCGTGGATATGCGCTTGAAGAACAACTTGTTTCATCTATCTTCGATATGGCGAAATCGAGCAACCGTGTGTTATCTGATGATGAAATTACACAGTTTATTGAACAGCGGAGAATATCCTCATAGGCCATGAAGTTAAGTCGAGAACAGCAGAAGTCTTTAGCGGCCGAATGGCAGAAATACCAATCTGCAGTTTCCGCCGGTGTTGCATTGAATACCGGACAACAAGAACGTTATGAACGTTTGAAGGACTACTTTGCGAAGACAGCGCAGCGATATGATGAATTGATCGATCGTGCACTATCCCCAGAGCGCGACGCGTTGATGTTATCTGCACCTAATCCGCCGCCGCCGCATTTAATCTTTGTTGATGATTTTACGGAGTTGTATGCCTCAGGTCTCTTGCCGCAGCCGACGGCCACAGGCTTTCAAAGTTTTGTTCAACCTTCTCAAGACGCGTCGATGAATGCTGTGATGCCGCTCACGGATGATTTTATCTCGAGCCCGCGTCGTGTGAAAGTCGCGCATCGTGTCGAAGGCAACGTCAGGGGAATTGTTGATGCATTCTCCGTTGGCGATCTCGATATTGTTGTCCGGCTTGATGAGAAAGATGAACGACGGATTCCGTCCGAAGACATTGCCTGGATATCGGTTTACAGGCCGACTGGCGCTCAAGCCTTACCCATGCCGGATACGAAGTACCGGATTCAATTCCCTGACGGACGGAAAATGGTCGGCGCATCAAATGATTACGATCCTGACAAAGCTTTCTTCTCATTCATATTGCCTGCTGGTCAAAGTCAATACGAGCGTCTGATTGTCAACGCTCGTTTCATAAAAGACTTGGAGCCCGTATAGAGTTATTTATCCGGAGTGGTCCGCTGAGTTATCGTCTCCGCCGGAGGTACACCTCTCAGGGCTAACTTGGCACTGGGCATTGAAGCAAACGTTTTCACATGAATCTCCGCAATCCGAATGATATATACACTCGACGTCCTGACATGTGCCTCCCCAGCATCTAAGACCACCACTACAGTCAGCATCAACAAGGCAATCAACGCATTGTCCAGCTGAGTCACATTTTTCGTATCCACTACAATCGAATCTGTCTCTACATTCCGTACATCGGTTCTCTTCGCCGCAAAATGGTTGTTCTGGGTCCATGCAATGGCTATCAGTTGTACATGCTTCGCACTCACCTGTATCTATGTTGCAATAAGAACGATTTGATGATGGACAATCTGCATTTGATTGACAAGCATCAATACACATTTGATATGAAAGATGATTTTCATTATACAAAAGTTCGTTGCCACACTGTGCCGATACCGTCATGTTATTGTGCCGTTCCCACGGGCCTTCCTCATCCGTGCACTGTGTTGAGGGAATAAGTGGACATGTGCACAGTACCATTTTGGGCAGTGTTTCAATCGCATATCGAACAGATGCATCATCATTCATTTGCCTTGTCAACAGCTCAGGTATTTGAAGCTCTTCAGGCATTGCGCCAGAACAACGACCATCACATGAGGACAAAAGATACCAGCGTGTCGATTCTGTAGAACCATCACAATTGGCAGAAACTTCTATTGTTAATTCTTTTCCTGCAGGGACAATCGTTTGAACATTGATTGTAGCAACGGCTTCAAAACCTACTGATGGTAATCCTTGTGAGGAGACACATCCAGAATCAAAAACAATATCATCTTGAATTTTTAAAATTAGTTGGTCTGGATAGTTATCAGTATTAAATGCAAAGTTTAGAGTCCGATCAATTGTTTTTGGGGCATACGTTTTTAGAAAGCCTTCTGCTCCGCCCGCACTATTTAATTCGAGTAAGCATTCTTCCGGAAGCTTTGGATCGATGGCTTCAATAGGCTCTTCATCAGGAAGATCAGGGCAGTCAATATTCTCTCCTTCAATCCCGTAGCATTGTCGTTCTGGCTCTCGCGGCAATTCGATATTCGGTCCTTCTGCGTCCGCTGCTTTATCTTCAGACTCAGCAAATTCATGACTAGGCGATTCTGATAAATCTGAGGCCTTCGGCTGATCGATGTCCATGAGCTCCGACGTACCACAGGAGCACCCTTGAATGATAAATAAAAGCAACGTATGCTTTCCAGCTTTAAATATAAACTTCCCCATGTAATACAATGTAGTTATTGATCACGTTCTGTATATCCGTCATTTGACGTAGATCTGCTAGACGGAGGTGCTTGATGTTATGATGACAATAGCTTTACATAGAAAAATCAACACCAAAATACTTCAAACTGTCGTTCGATAATTACTGGCTGTGATCTTCATTTTTATCTTCAGTCGCTGTTGTTTCAACAACATGGGTAATCTTCTCTAGATCAATCTCTTCAATATGCTCTTCGTCTTCGCTTGGTTTTGGCTGAGTTGTATCATCAGAAAATCGATTTTTCATCCAACTTGTGAGTCCGTCAACAGCTTTCCCGATTTTCTCAACACCGCCTTCGAGCAGGTCCGAAGCAGGGTCACTTTCATCGTCATCTTCGTCCGTACGATTATGTCCATTGAGTTTCTTGCCACATTGAGAACATAGCCAAGCTTGTGCTCTGTTCTCGGCATGACAGTGCTGACAGATGATTTTATCAACATCCGTTTGCTTCAAATATTCACCATCTAAAATTTCGAGATAGTTACCGGTCGTCACCCAATCGAGGATCTCTTTTGCACGCCAAATTGGGAAAGGATGAGAACGGAAGAGTGTTTGAAAGACAGCAATATACCGACCAAAAGGACCCTCCTCTTGTAATTCGCCGAAACGGTCTGCTTGTTCGATGAAGGCCTCGATATTTAGTTCAGATGATAAACGTTCCGAACCACCTGCCACTTTCATCAATGTCCGAATGACGACATCAGGTTTTTGAGATACGAGAAGTGCAGCTCTGTCACTTGACAGTTCACTTGCCCGGTCCCACCTAGCAAGCGCGATTTGAACGGGTTGGACCACCAAAGAACCAACACCAAGCGTGACGCTGGTGATCGTACTCGCAACCGAACCAAAGACACGGGCCGCACTCTTGAAAAGGACATGTTCGGCGTGAACATGGCCGAGTTCATGTGCAAGTAAAACCCGAAGCTCTTCTTCGTCGAGTAGGTCGAGCGCACCAGTTGAAACGGCAATAAAACATTTCTCGACACCAAAAGTATAGGCGTTTGGAACAGGGTCCTGGTAAACGTAAAGGTCCGGGAGTTCCTTAATATCAAGGCGTTCTGCGCAGTATTGAAATGCATTCCATACTGAGGGTAGTTGAGTTTCGCTGACCTGAACAAAGTTCGCATGGTGGTGCAGTCGTGTCGCAAGTTCAAAGCTATGTCGTATTAATGAGCGAAGTAAGGTGGATACACCAGGTATTCTTTTGAGGGACTCAAGCGCGTCATGATCAAGTGGGTGGATATAAGCCGCAGGTGCGATATGCTCCAATTTTTGTCCATAGGACTTGAACAAAACAGTGTCACACCGACCACAAGATGGAACCTGAGCCATTGAAACAAGTCGTTCTCTGGGCAGACGGTTCGTCGCACCACAATTGGAGCAGGTAAAGTCGATATATGTTGCTGATTCTGTTGATCTTTCTTCTTTTGTCATATCCGCCTCATTTTTTTTAAAGATATCTTACCTAGCCGGGAATTCATAATTAGAGAGAGTCAAATTGAGTTTTCAATCGAAGAATGTGTAATATGAGATGTTTTTACTATTTTACCAAAGATTTAAGGAGCTGATATGTTTAGGAAAATTGTTGTGGCGCTCGCGTGCGTGTTTATTGGCACGCAGACCTTACACGCGGAGAATGGATATCATTGGGTATTTGGTAACGGTGCCGGGCTTCGGTTCGATTATATTGCTGGCGCCTATATTCCAACCCCAACAGATGGTTTTGCCCTTAACTCTGTCGAAGCAGCGAGCTCTCTTGCTGATGATGATGGAAATGTCTTCTTATATACGGATGGGGTGAGTCTGTGGGATGGGTCGCACCAAGACATTAGTTTTGATGTTAGTCTCGAGGCCAATCGCAGCTCGACTCATGGGGCTGTTTTAATTCCTTATCCGGGCTGGCCCCGTCGATACATTATATTAACACAAGGTCTCGATGAAGACAGTTCACTTTATTATACCGTTTATAATATGACAGGTGATGTGCCGTTCTTTGAAACGGATGCGCCAATTCCACTTGTCGGCTCAGTTGTGCCTGACGGTTTTCCTTCAAGCGAAAAAGTCGCTGTATTACCCGGTGAAGACCTCAGCTCCGCCAATGTCGTATTCGTGTCAGATTTAGGTGAAATCTATGTTGTCCCACTGACACGGGATGGGTTTGGAACTTTTCAAAATTATCTTCCAGCCCCGGCGACTGCAGGAATATATGGACAAATTGCTTTTGCGCCGAATGGTCAATATATCGCGACCGCGAATTACATTGGTAATAATGTCCGTTTGATGCCATTTGATCCTCTCACCGCGACGCCAGATGTTGCCAGTCTATCTGTCTATACTGCGCCGACTGAAGAAGAGCTTGTATATAGTTTAGCGTTTAGTCCTTCAGGCAATCGTTTGTTCATGGGAATCATCGACCAGGTGAATCAGCTCGATAAGGTCGTTTATTTTGATATTGTTGGAGGAACGCTTGGCGCACCGACCGTATTAATAACTCAAGCCCCAGATTTCTCTTATGGTCAAATGAGACTTGGCCCAGATGGTGTCATTTATATAACTCAACCGTCGAATAGTGGAGGACAGGGGGGAACCGGGTTTCTTGCTACCATTACGGATCCAGATGGGATGCCTATTTTAACAAGAGATGCAGTTGCTTTAGCAGGAACAAGTCTCGGACGGGTCGGTTTGTCAACGCATCCAGTTTGGGTCGGAACACCATGTGGCGATGGGGTCGTCGATTGGGGGGAGACCTGTGATGATGGAAACCGTGTTGCTGGTGATGGCTGTGGTCCAATGTGTCAAATAGAAGGGTGTATCGATAGACGACTCAATGGCTCGGAGACAGATGCTGATTGTGGAGGGCCTGATTGCCCAAGCTGCTGGGACGGCTATATTTGTGTTGATAACAGTGATTGCTTCTTTCAAAATTGTGAAGACGTGAATGGAACGAATCGGTGCGTGAGTCATTGTACAGATGGCGTCGCGAATGAAGATGAAACAGATCTTGATTGTGGTGGCGAACTTTGTTTGCCATGTTCGGAAGGTCTGCTGTGCCAAACAGATGCTGATTGTGAGGCAGACACAAGATGTAACATTTTTTCAGGAGAACCAAGATGTGAACGTGGGGTCCCAACATGTGAAGATGGACTTTTTAATGGTTTTGAAACAGGGCCAGACTGTGGTGGACCACATTGCGGCCCATGTACACTCGGTTTTCCGTGCGACTCAGATGCAGACTGTATTGAAGGTGCGACGTGTACTGAACGTTTAGGTACAACCATCTGTGTCGAGCATTGTGATAATGATGTCCGTGATGCTGATGAAGTCGGCGTTGATTGCGGTGGTGCATCGTGTGACCTATGCCCACTTGAATCGGAATGCGAAACCGATGAAGATTGCGCATCAGGTATTTGTGATACCGGTCGACAAGTACCAGAATGCGTGCGTTTGGATACGTGTCGAGATGGTGTTCAAAATGGTGAAGAGACTGATGTCGACTGTGGAGGCTCACTATGTCGTGCATGTGAACTTGGAGAAAGTTGCTTAGAAGACAGCGACTGCGGCGTGAATGCATGTTTCGATGAGGTATGTGAAGAACGTGTCGATCTTGTTCGACCAAGTGGCCCTGCAAGTTTGAGAACGGTTGTTGAAACATCGCTTGATACAATTCCTGCTCCTGAGTATTTACTGACTGGTGGAGGTTGTACGAGCCAGCAAGGGTTTGGATTCATAGCAATTGGTTTGTTGGGACTTATGCGTCGTCGGAAGTAGTTATCTTTTTATACACACGTAAATAACGGCGCCTGAAGGCGCCATTATTGTTTACGAAGCTGAATGGCTTGATCTTTATATTTGATGGCAAACTCTTTTGCTTCTTGGAGGTCGTATGGGTATCGAACTCGTCTTTTGATACCCCGGGTGTCCTGTTTATATACATGTTGAAAGAAAAAGCCGTGCTCATATAAAAATCGAATTTTCTTCCATTGCGAAGTATTATTTTTTGCAGGTGTTTTAAACTTGTGATCATACCGAATCATTTCATTTGAGCATGTTGGACAGTCTAGGAAATTTGGACCATGAGAGACACCTCTGTGGAATGCCGTCCGACAACTAAAGCATACGAACTTTGAAGAAATATAAGTTATCGTAGACATATGCGTTCTCTTTGATTCTCAAAAGAAAAGCACAGTATGAACTGT
>JAHDGS010000011.1:0-19671 GCA_020627505.1 Myxococcota bacterium | reverse complement strand
GCTTTGTGTGGTACCAGAGATGGGACTTGAACCCATACTTACAGATGTAAACCGGCCTATTATTTTGATAGGTGAATCCGGCGCGTTTGCGCCAACGATTCAAAAAATATGCAAAAGAAAAGCACAGTATGAACTGTGCTTTGTGTGGTACCAGAGATGGGACTTGAACCCATACTTACAGATGTAAACCGGATTTTGAATCCGGCGCGTCTACCAATTCCGCCACTCTGGCGCGGATTTATTTTTTACCTCAATCATAGATTTAGTCAAGCATTTGCAAGTCAATCTCCAACTGATTATTTATCACCGAGACAAATGCCGACACCACGCGCTGCCTGTAGCCAAGGGTGCTCTTTCTCAACAAGGCGATAACTGCCGATCCCATCTTCAATCGGGCAGCTTTGAATCGAGAGGTGGTTTAGACACGCCATATGTCCCCATTTTTGTTCGGCGACAAGGTCAGCGGCTTTCACCCCAAATGCCGTTGCAAGAGCACGGTCGAACGAAACTGGGCTACCGCCACGCTGCAGATGACCGAGAACAACATAGCGCGCTTCAAGTCCTGTACGCTCTGAAAGCTGTGAGGCGATGGTTGCAGCAAGTCCACCAAGCTGGCGTTGACGACCGACACCGAAGTTACCATCGAGGTTGACTGTACTGACGTCTCCACCGATTGGCTTTGCGCCTTCTGCGACCGCAATCAAAGAGAAGTGACGTTTCTTTTTCTGACGTCTTAAAACTTTTCCGGCGACCTTGTCGATATCATAAGGAATTTCAGGAATAAGAATTGCATCTGCCCCAGCGGCAAGCCCTGCCGTCAGTGCGATATGCCCTGCATCACGTCCCATCAACTCGACAACCATGATTCGGTCATGCGACTCTGCGGTTGTGTGAAGCTTATCAATGGCTTCCATTGCGGTATCAACGGCAGTCCAAAAGCCAAATGTATAGTCTGTTGCGGCGACATCATTATCGATGGTTTTTGGAACACCAATCACAGGAATACCGTGCGTATCCATAAATCGTTTGGCAATTTCAAGCGTACCGTCTCCACCAATACAAATGAGTCCCTCGATCCCTTCATCTCGAATAGACTCCGCAAGCTGTGCACTCACATCTTTTTCAATCCATTTCTCACCTTCTTTAAAAGGATATGAAAAAGGATTACCACGATTGGTCGTGCCGAGAATTGTGCCACCTTTTTGAAGAAGACCACTCACATCATCAAGTTGCAGTCGGCGCAGGCGTTTTGGAAACTCAAGATACCCATTGAACGCATCATGTGACCCCCACACCTCGATTTGGTGCTCGCGCTCCATACGATGGACAACACCGCGGATCACTGCGTTTAGACCAGGGCAATCACCGCCACCTGTAAGAATTCCTATTTTCTTAACCATAATACTACTTTTGCTGTTCGACGAGGTCGATGTCTTCTTGACCAAGGAGTTTGACCTTTCGGGCGATTTCAACAAACTGATCGTTCACAAGATGAAATGTCTCAGCCAGGGCTGTACCAACTGTTACGACGAAAAAATTGCCGCACTCTTTTGCAAGCATAATTTGGACAAAGGCATGTTCGTCTGTTTCGCCGCCAAATATAATAAATGGAAGTTCCGCTCCATTTTTACCCAAGTCGCCCGAATCCATTAAACGGAAGCCAGGAACTTCGGCCTCGTAGAATTTTGCACGCTTCTCAATATATTCATGGGCATCTAGGCCATCTTGTGGCTCCCAACGAATTGTCACGTTGCCCGGGCTTGCATCATTTGTTTTGCCTGCAAGTTCTCCTCCTGCAACGACTTTCGGCGGGACTGCATAACAAATTGTCGAAATATCGATCCAGTCGTCGGGCATATCGGTCTTAAAGACACCAAAGACAATTTTCATAAAACCTCACTAGGACAAGCAATACCAAAGGGTATTGAAAATAAAAATCAAATGCCAGTGAATCAGTAAAATATCTGTAAAACGGGATCTCCGGCGCGAGATAAACTATTGTTAATTAGTGGTTTAGGCTTTTTTTTTCCCGCCTTAGCAACTCCTTCAGAGGCATGACGATAAATATCATATCAAAAGAAGGCGGAGAACAATATGTCTACAAAGATTCATAGTAAAAATTTCTCAACAGGCACCAGCCAAATAGATGTTAACCATGATGGCGCTCAATCGGCGAACCCCTATAAGTATGACCAGCTCGCCCGTCAGAATCAGGGTGTCCAGATTCAAGACATCAATGACAAAGCGAATATTGCAGCAGCTCAAGGCGCCGATGAAGAAACAGCTGATATGTACACAAGTCGGGTTGTGACCCGACGTTCTGTGAACTGGCAGGTCGTTAAAGATCGTAACTTAGACGAGGTTAAACGATGGAGTAAACGTGCATTTAGTTTTGGCCGAACAGGCGGTGCTTTCAAACGTTTATTCAGTAAACAAGGACTGCAAACTTTTCCGATGTCTCTTTTGAAAGTCCCAACAGCTTTACTAAGAGATCTTGTCGAGATTCCATATGGCCTTGTATCAATGGCTGATGACGGTGTAGACGCAGGTGCTGCTGCCATGATGAATGGCTGGGCAAATCTTGGCCGTCGTACTGTCAACTGGATTGAAGGTGGTGGAGACATCACGATGAAAAATGCTGATGCCCCTGGTCACCAAGTGTGGGATGGCAGTATGGAAGGCATGATGGCTGAAGGCGGGATGCTCAACAACCAACTGGGTGCAGGCCGCGCAGGCATGCTTGGTGGCTTCCCTGGATATGGGATGGGCGGCTATGGCATGGGATATGGCGGAATGCATCAGTCTGCCTTTAGTGACAAGAAGTCAACTGGGCAGAAGGCATTTGGATAGAACGATTTTATAGAGAGGGAAAATGAGGTCTGGAGGGGCCTCATTTTTTTTTGCACGAAACCAACTTCGTTTTGATTCAGGCCGGCTTGATTTCGCGGCGCGTCATAAAATCTATACAACTTCGATTTAGACTTGTGTTTAAAATCCGGATCGAGCTAAAAATACCACTTATATAGGATCAGCCGCGAGGAGAATCATGGCACAAAGTGTTTATCATTTATTTCGAGATACCGTTCAATCACGCAGCCAAAGAACAGCAGCACAATATAAAGAAGACGGAGAATGGAAAAGCCAGACATGGGGTGAGTTTGCAGCCATTTCAGACCGCGCTTCAGCTGGTCTCGTGGCGCTTGGGATCGAACCCAAAGATCGTGTCTCGATTATGGCGACAACAGCGCTTGAATGGGCGCACGCGGATATGGGGATTTTAGGGGCAGGTGCCACAACGGTTCCGATTTATCACTCGTCGACAGAAGAAGATGCTGAGTACATCTTGAATAATTCTGGTGCGCGCTTGGTGATTGTCGACGAAAACGCACAGGCTGAAAAAATCAGAGCGATTCGAAGTCAAATACCAAATGTCATTAAGTTAATCGTTATGGAAGCAGGCGCAGCCAAAGAAGATGATTGGGAAATGAGCTGGGAGACATTCTTAAAAACAGGCGAAGAAAAGCTTGGTGAGGTCTCGGATATTGTTGACCAACGGGCATCCGGTTTAACCGCAGATGATGTGCTGACGCTGATTTATACGAGCGGAACGACAGGGGTGCCAAAGGGGACTGTCTTAACACACGATTGCATGCTTTATGAAGCAGAAGCCATTAACAAGGTTGGAATTATTCATGGCGAAGATGTGCAGTATATGTTTTTGCCGCTTGCGCATGTCTTTGCCAAGGTCATGGAGGTCGCATGGATCGGAACAGGTCACGTGATGGCTTTTTGGGAAGGTGACCAGAAAAAAATCGTTGATAACCTCGCAGAAGTTCGGCCAACGATGATGGCTGCGGTGCCGCGTATTTACGAGAAGGTCCATGCATCTGTTGTGTCCAAAATCGAAGCACGAACAGGTATTGGCGGAGCCATCGCAAAATGGGGAATCGCGAAAGGGGAAGAAGTTGGTCGTCGCATGCTGGCGGGTGAAAAAGTCGATGATTTCTCGTGGAAGCTTGCGAAGAAACTTGTTTTTTCAAAAGTCGGTGCGCAACTTCATGAACGTTTCGGTGGACGACTTCGATTCTTTATCTCAGGTGGGGCCCCGCTTGGTCGAGACCTTGGTGCTTTCTTTCAACAGGTCGGTGTCACGATTTGCGAGGGCTATGGGTTGACCGAAACATCGGCGGCAACATGTGTAAACCTACCTTCGAATATTAAGCTCGGGACGGTCGGCGTGCCTTTACCTGGGACGCAAGTTCGCATCGCAGACGATGGAGAAATCTTGATCAAAGGCCGCGGTGTGATGAAAGGTTATTGGAAGATGCCTGAAGAAACGGCGAAGGCGATTGATGAAGATGGTTGGTTTTATACTGGCGATATTGGTGAGATCGATCAAGATGGTTTTGTTCGTATTACCGACCGTAAAAAAGATATTATCATTACTGCTGGTGGCAAAAATGTTGCGCCGCAAAAAATTGAAAACGCACTGAAAAGTAAGAGTCCATTGATCTCGCAAGTGATTGTACATGGCGACAAACGAAAATACTTGTCGGCGCTCTTGACTGTTGACCCTGATGCATTGGAATCATGGGCGAACGAAAAGAAAATATCTTCAGGCGCATTCGATTATTCTGTGGTTTCGCAGAAGCAAGAAGTACGAGCCGAGGTCCAGAGAGTTGTTGATCTGGTCAACGAAGATTTAGCCCGCTTTGAGACCATTAAGAAATTTTCTATTCTGGACCATGATTTCGAGATTGGTGATCAACTAACACCCAAATTGTCAGTGAAACGAAAGCACTGTAACGAGAAATACAAGTCTATCTTTGACGGAATGTATGATGCGTAAAATCTTGGTCATACCGCTTATCGCTATGCTGATGACTGGCTGTGCGAGTCTTAGCAAAAAAACTGATGAAGGTCAGGAAACAAAAGCAAACCCTATCGATGTCGTTAAGTCGGTCGCAATAGACAAAGGACTCGATATTGTTGCTGCGCGTTATGTCGCGCAAGATATTGACGCTGAAGAAGAAATTGCTGCAGCATGTCGTGCTGGAGGTCGTGTATACGTATGTTTGTTCGACCAAGAAAAAAATGGGGCGTACGTGCTCGTTCGAAAATCTGACTCCATTCGAGGAGATGATGTTCGAGGTGTCGCAGGACTACGACTTGATGATCGAGCAGGTTTCTTGCTTGAAGTTCTTTCAAACACGCCAGATGGCGTTGCACACGAAATTTTAGGCTATGACTTGAGTGATATGCGCATTGTTCTTGAAGAAACGATTTTTCGAGATGGAGAGACCGATGACATTTCTTCATCTTCAACGTTGGTGCTCGGCGATGATTCTGGACTGTGGCGTGTTGGTGAAGATGGCACCGAAGTATGGGTGCGTGTGGGTGAGCAATCGATGAGTGTGACATCCAATACAGGCGACTTTGATGTGGTGACAGGGGTATATCACAAGGTCTTTCAATTTAATGGCTCGACATATCGTGTGAGTACCGAGCGGGCGTTTCATCCATTTTTGAGCCAACTGCAAATCGGAGAGGTTCAAGCAACTTCTGCGTTGAACACCGTCAGCGAAGAACCCGTTGTATTAGATGGTGATGCGCCGATGAAAGACTTTCAAGAAGCACAGGCTGCTTTTGATGGCGACCTTTCAACGGGTTGGCTTGAGGGCGCGTCGGGACTCGGAACAGGTGAATCGGTTCAGGTAAAATTCGATGGGGCGACACCCATCAGTATGCTACGTATTGTACCAGGATGTGTCGATACTGAAATGATTTATGAGCGTTACGCGCGCCCGATTGAATTGCAGATCGATTTTGGTAATGGTATGGCCTTTGTCGACTTTTCAAGCCCTGAAGATGCGTCAGGCGAAATCAAAGGCATTAAGAAACTCCCCTTGAGTGGGCGTGGGCACGGGGCACAATATTTAGTTTTTCTGAAAGCACCGATCACAACAGATCTTGTGAAGCTCTCAATCGGACAAGCCCGTTCAGGTGAGAGTGACCATACATGCCTTTCTGAAGTTGCATTTTATTAGACCTCTTTTCTCTCGTGACGGTTTCGCTCATATATTTGAGATCGTCTCTGGTATGTGATGAAGGTATATTGTTTAAGAACACAACAATCAAAGCCTATCAAGTCAAAGTTAACAGGAGACGTATATACGTACGCGCATTTGATTTCAAATGCACTTGGGGCCGAACAGTTACGAGTGACACAAGAAATTGTCCCAGCTGGTCACGCCATGTCGAAAGAACATTTACATACCCATAATGAAGAGATTATCATTGTACTTCGTGGTTCTGTTCAAGCGAAATTGTCCGCCGAATATATAGCGCTTGATGCCGGGCATTCGATGCGCTTTGCTCCTGGTTGCCCTCATGTTGTCATAAACACAGGCTTAGAAGAGGCAGAGGTCATTGTGATATCGAGTCAACATAAGCAAGATGAGATTCACTACGTCACGTAGAGAGGGCAGTTTAACTATTTGATATATGCCAAGAAGATTTTGATATCTTCAAGTCGATAGCCTTGATTGTTCATCTCGTACATATCAACATCATCTTCGGATAGATTATAGTAGAGCATCGCCGCTTGTTCAAGCATAGGACGCTCATATTTCTCAGCAAATTCTTCGTCTGACATGTGTAAGTCGCCAGAAATTAAACGACGGGCTTGATCTTCAGGAGAGACCTGTCTCTCGAGCAGCAAAGATAAAAACTGCTTAGATGCCTTGAGAGCATGGAGCTCTTCGAAGGCATTACGGCGCTTCAGGTTTTGGTAACCGTCTTTATCTGCCAAGTCCATGATTGTTTGCTCAAGCTTGTATATTTGAGGATTAAAGTGCTCCATCACTTCAATGATATTAACAGGTTCACCATAATCTTTGAGGTATTGTGTCGCATAACCAAATGCATCTTTTAATAATGTGTTCTGCATACTATTTCTCCTAATCGAGATAGTTTTTTAATTCTTTAAAGACCTTAAAAACACTGTCATTATGAGCATAAACTTCAGTCATTTTTTTGGCTGCCGAGTCGAACATTTTATCGATTTGTTCAGTTGTTGGTTTTTTTACTTTGAATTCCTTTTTAGCAAGATAAGTCGCCCATGCGCGTTGCAGATATGGTTCGATCCGACCAAGATATTGAGCATCATGCTTGTGAGTATCTTTATATAGATGGAGTCCGAGCGCGACTGTACCAGGACCTATATTATATGAGGCGGTCATGAGCCTGAATCTAAGATGCCCATCAGGGTAGCGTTCTTTACTAAATCGACCATCGTGTTCCGCAATTAGTTGAGCCGCAGCGTAGACAGCCTTGGTGACATTCATACGTTCGTCTTTGATTGTCCCATCTCCCAGTGTCCAGTCTCCATTCTTAAGTTGTTTACAGGCATTCCTTGTTTTTGTAGAACCACATTTTAGGCCAAACAATCTTCCTGTTCCACTTTCAAATTGAAAAACGCCGGCGCATCCGGTTGAAGACACTTGATCCGGATCCCAAAAGGCATTGCCGCTTTCGTGAATACCCATGGCGACAAGATGCGACATATCAATACCTTCTTTTTGACAGGCTGTATGCGTTGCACGGAACCAATCTGGTAGTTGCTTCTTATATTTTTGGTATACTTGTTCTGCGCGGGGATATCGAGCTCGGTTTTTTTGGCCAAGACCGATCATCTCGAGAAAGTGTTCGAAGGTACCAGGCTCGCGCTTGATACGGTGAACATGGACAGCGGCTGTCGTCTTCTGTGGGATTTCTGAATTATTGCTTTTGATGCTTGAGCTCTGAATCGGTTGGCTAGGCTCAGTGTTGGCCGCGATCGTTTGTGGCGGTCTCATCTTTGTCGGGGCACTCACTTCGAACTTATCGAGGATCACGTGACCGATTTCAGGATAAGTTGATATATATTTGGCGAAAGATTTCCAAAAAGATTCACTCGAGAAAATCGGCTCGTTATAGGGGAGGCCATTCTCTTCTGCAAAATCGACCAGGTTTGCTGCCCGCCATGCATGTTTCTCTGTCATCGCATTTTTGACGCCATAACCCAGGGCATCAAGCAGTCGATCAAGCATGACTCGTGAATGAAATTGTATTTCGGTCAATTCGTCATTGGTTGTTCCCGAACCAAAATCAGGTATACAACTCGCCAGACCACACTTGAGTTCTCTAAAAAAAGTGGGATCGACGATCGGTTTTGCTTCACGACCCATCAGTAAATTTGTCCACGCGGTCGCAATATGTAGTCGCTGATCCGATTCACCATTCGGTGCAATCAAGTCTGTTGCAAGCCCAGTTTTTAATAGTGCCTGACGCGTCGTTTGAATGAGAGATACTTTTGGTTTATTTCTAAGATCTCTATGCTTTTTCTCAAATGGGATAGGCTCATAGTCAGGAGAAATATCATATCCCATTTGAGTATTGTTTTGGGTATATTTTGCAATCTCTTTGGCAAGAGAGTGACTGTCCGTGGTGGCCGCTTGATAGGCTGGGCCCAGTCGCTCAGCTAGAAGTTGATTGGTCGCATTCGCCTCTGCCGATGTGCTTGGAATAAATAGGTCATCAGCTGAGAGCGGTGTTTCTGTTTGACGTATCTTGATAGAGGCATGACCATCTTTAACATCAGTTGACTGACTTTGTGTGTCTATACGCCGTGCCACATTCATATGACCAGCACCTATCTTCATCCCCATTTATATATAATATCAGCAAGAGCGTCATAGTCTGAAACAGTCTTTAAGCATGCGTTAAAGTGAGACAAATCTGATAAATTGAAAAATGCCACTATCGGAACATGGTAGATGCGGTAGCATAGACCATGGGACGAATTGGATTTCCAGTTGTGATCAGTGCGGCCAGTGGGACAGGTAAGACCACGCTATCTCGCATGCTCCTTGAAGCCGACCCAGATCTTGCATTGTCGATCTCTCACACAACCCGTTCACCTCGAGGAGAGGAGCGAGATGGTAAAGATTACCATTTCGTGACCGAGGCTGAGTTCAAACGCATGGCAACACAGAACGAGTTTATTGAGTGGGCTGTCGTACACGGTAATTACTACGGCTCCTCGCAAACATCACTTGAGCAACAACTCGCTGAAGAGAAAGATGTGATGTTTGATATTGATGTTCAAGGAGGATACCAAATCCGGAAGGCCTTTCCTGAGGCATGCCTGATATTTTTATTACCGCCAACGATGGATGAACTTCAGAAAAGACTAATTGCCAGAGGGACAGATGACCCGTCTGTCGTGGCCAGACGAATGGAGGCATCTCGCGCCGAGATTAGAGCGGGATTAGAGCATTATGATTATGTCTTAACCAATGATAAACTTGAACGTGCTATTTTTGACCTCATGTCGATTGTTCGGGCGCATCGTTTGAGAGCAATCAATCGAGATAAAATCAAGATACGGTTGGGAATTGATGCGACGTCGGAGTTATTGTGAAAATTCTTGTCCCAGTCGATCTTGATACCAAAGACATTTTAGCTTTAAGCGAGCCACCTTTGCGCTTTGCTGAGCATGCTTGTGGTGTAGATGGTGAAATCGAAGTTCTATATGTACAATATCCTATGCGACATACTGTTGATTTTGAGCAGTTGATCGATTTTGATGACTTGTCTGAGTTGTCTGATATAAAGGCGCTCAGAAAGAAAAAAAAGAAAATGCGAAAAGAACACCTGCAAACGTTGATGCGTGTGATGTCCAAATGGGTTCGATCGACGATAGAATCAGATATCGAATGCCGTGTGGCCATTGAAACATCGTCAGAAAATGTCGGAGATGTGATTGTTCAATATGCCAAAGATCATGGCTTCGATCATATCGCTATTGCTGGTGATGGTTCGAATCGATTAAAAAGATTCGTTCTCGGGAGTACAGCTGAACGTGTTATCAGACGATCACGTGTTCCAGTGACCGTTTTTCCTGCTCAAAAAAAGAACAAGAAGAAATAAATAGTTGTTTTCTTTCAGCAGGTTACGCTGCCGCCTGGCATGACGCCCTTTCGCATGTTGTGTTTTTCTTTAGGATTTCTGTATTTTTGGTATTGTCGGCCTGTCTAACAAAATAAGGAGTTAAAACATGGAAGATCAAATTAATAAAGGTTTTGAAATTCTTAAAGAACTATCACCTCAACTACTCGATGTCGGTCTGAAGTTGCTTGGCGCGATTGCTTTTTGGGTGATCGGCGGTTGGATTATCGGCAAAGTGATGAATGGTATTCGCCGAATTTTTGCCGCACGTGAAATTGATGCCACACTTCAAAAGTACGCGACAGATGTCATTGGTGCGCTGTTAAAAATCGGATTGGTTCTCGCCATTGCTGGTTATCTCGGTGTCAACGTTGCGACATTTGCAGCTTTGCTTGCTGGTGCTGGTCTTGCGATTGGTACTGCATGGGGAGATATCCTCAAGAACTTTGCCGCAGGTGCGTTCATGTTGATCCTACGCCCAATCCGCGTTGGTGATTTCGTGAAAGCAGGTGGCGTTGTTGGTACAGTTGAAGAAGTCGGTATCATCGTCACGATTATCAACAGCCTTGACAATGTGAAGCATATTGTTGGTAACAATAAAATCTTTTCAGATACGATTGTAAACTACTCATCAAATGATGTGCGTCGTGTTGAGTTACTTGCTCAGCTGAATCATGGTGCAGATCACAACGCAGCGATTGCGACATTGAAATCGAAGTTGGCTTCGATTCCAAATGTCGCATCGACACCTGCGCCAGAAGTTGACATTCTTGAGTTCAACCTAGCTGGTCCTGTGCTTGCTGTTCGTCCTTATACGAATAATGCAAACTACTGGCAGGTCTACTTCGACACGAATAAAACGATTCGTGAAGAGTTGGGTTCAGTGCCGGGTGTGGCTGTTCCACAGAAGCACTTGCATATTCAACAAGGGTAGAGGTCAATATTTGACGATATAAAGGCGCCAGATATGGCGCCTTCATTAATTGTGTACCAAATCAATGTGAGATAAGGTGGCCCATGCTTGAAAATATATTTACATTATTGATGTTGATCATACTGCAATCTGTGTTGGGGTTCGACAACCTGCTTTATATTTCGCTCGAGTCAAAGCGTGTGCCAGAGGGAGAGAGAGCCCAAGTCCGAAATATGGGTATCGGTCTGGCTATTATTTTACGCATCGTGCTTCTATTTGTCTTGATTCGAAGCATCCCATATTTAAAAGGTGTTTTCTGGGAGGTTGATTCTTCCCTCTTCGAGATATCTCTTTCGACGCATAATCTCATTTATATGCTCGGTGGTGCTTTCATTATGTACACTGCAGTTAAAGAAGTATTTCATATGATGCACATCGATGTATCCAATAATGAAGATAAAGCGCCTGTCTCAAAAGCAAAAGTGATTGGTATGATTGTACTCATGAATCTTGTTTTTTCATTCGATTCGATTCTTAGTGCAATCGCGCTCACAGATGTTTTTTGGGTGATGGCTGTGGCGATCGTGGTCAGTGGTGTTGGTATGATTTTCTTAAGTGATGGGGTGTCTCGGTTTTTAGAGAAAAATCGGATGTATGAAATACTTGGATTGTTTGTACTGCTGATCGTGGGGATTCTCTTGGTCACCGAAGGGGCCCATCTTGCTCATCTATCGTTCTTTGGAAAGCCAGTACATGCCATGAGTAAAACAACATTCTATTTCGTGCTTGCTGTCCTTGTCATTGTGGATATTGTTCAAGCCAGGTATCAAAAGAAGTTACTCCTCCAAAAATAGTGTATAGGACTCATGCTTGAAATAGAGTTAAGATTTGATATTCATAAATACAGATGCGAATTGAGTCCTCTGACAAAAAATGGGAATTTATACACCTTGTCATAGTCCATATGTTGATGGCTCCTATGGCGCATTCTCATCATTCTCCAAGTCATCGTCCGGTTGACGGTGCACCTGGTACAACCAATCGAATTCATGCGGCCCAAGCATCCACACTGAGTATTGCTCAAAGTCTTGTTCTTGAAAAAGAGTTGGGTGGCTCGACTGAGACGAATATTCAATTTGGGACGCAATTGGGTGGCTGGTTGTTAAATAGTGGACTGACACTTGCGCTTCGAGATGACACAAGCTTGGAGCAAGATGCAGCTTTGGTTGGACCTATCGACCTATCACTGGGCTACCTTTTTGAGAACGCTCAAAAAGGCTGGTTTTATGTCGGTGGTGGACATTCTTCACCGAGATGGCTTTACCATAATGGAGATGAGATCGATTCAGGTCTCTGGATGTCTCGCATGATTCTTTCATATGGGCGACAGTTTTCGAATAAAGGCTACTGGCTGAGTACAAGCCTTGGCTATGGGCATCGCAGTGGAGCGAGCGATATAGCGCTTTCTGGTGGTGGGTTTCATGTTTTTGATAATCAAGCGGTGCTGAGTGTCGCGCCTATTCTATCTCATCAGATATGGATAGATTCCGGTCGGAGTCGGACGCGAGTGGGGATTGAAGGTCGATACTCAATGCGGGTATCTAAAAATCTGCGACTTGCGATGTCGTTGAGTTCCACGAATGGGTCGAAGTTAATCCGTGGCGCATTCGGACTGATTTATGCTTTCGGAGGGCCAGTGCCGGCACTACGAGTTGAAGAAGACCATTTTGAGTGTGATTGTGAAGAGCATATTTGATGAAAAGGAGTATGTCGTGAAAACAATATGGATGATGACTTGTTTAATTTGGATAACTGGATGTGGCGCGACAACAGGTGTTGATGCCCCTTGTGATGCCGATACAGATTGTGATGGAACACTTATCTGTGATGTGCACGAAGGCGAGGGCAGTTGCCAAGCGCCGCATGAACACTGACGTGTATCAAGGGACACGCTCACGTTTCACAACGATTAAAGCAAATTAAGTTTTGATATCATCTTTGGAGATAAGCGGCTGAGAATAGCATGTCCCTGATAAGAAAAGGCTCCATCAAGGAGCCTTCTTAGAAAAATATAGTCGTTACAAAACTAAAGGTCGAACCCTTGCTCTGTTGGCGCTCGGCAATAACCAATGGCATCACCATTGTCGATATCGATAACCGGCTCGCACTGATACTCGGGGGTCTCACAACAGCTCTCACCAAGGAGTTGCATTAGACCACATTCAAGAATATCGCATGTGGCACGACATTGTCCGAATGGAATATCCAGACCTGGGACAGGGACTTGATCAAGTGGTAAGTTGAGCACATCGCACCCAAAGCCCTCGCTACAGCTGGCGTCATCAGAACAGAATGAACCATCGCCACCATCTTCTGATTCACCACCCAAAAGTCCGCCAAGGATGCTTCCGAGGTCGCCAGCATCACCGCCGCCTAAAAGTCCGCCGAGAATATCTTCAAGTCCACCCTCGCTAGACCCTTCTCCATTTTCGCCACCGAGCAGGGCGCCAAGTAATTCGGTCAATGCATCTTCACCGCCACCTTCTCCTGAAAGAAGCCCATCGATGAGATCTTGTATCGGATCATCGGTGGGTGCATCTTCTGAAGGTGCTTCATCAACAACAGGTGTTTCGGCTTCTTCGGGTTCTGGGGTTTCGTTTTGAACACCCGACTCAGGGTAAAGGTTTTCATCCGAAGTGACTTCAACGTCATCATCATAGGACTCAACAGCTTCTTGACGCGGTGCCGGATCAGCAGGGCGTTCGACGTCGACACTGCCACAGCCTACGAGTGAAAATGATAGAATACAGAGAAGTATATTGTTGTGTGCTTTTCTTTTCATGGACTGACATTATGCACTATTATGCAAACACGCAAATTCGAGGGAAGGTCATTTAAAGTGAAACACTGTATAGGGTTGTCGATCTGAGAGGGGGATAAGTATATAGTATATGGGAGCCATTCTTCTACTCACGCTCATTGCATATGTCTCTCTGACATACATGATCGCACATCGCGTCAAGTCACCAGGGACATCATCAACTCATTTTTTTGTCGCAGGACGAAGACTTGGTTTTTGGCTATCGACAGGTACTTTGTTTGCGACATGGTTTGGTGCCGGAACAGTCATCGCGGTTTCAAATGCGGTTTATGAAAAAGGGATCCATAAGGCGCTTCTGATTCCTTTTGGAGCCGGTTTGTGCTTGATTGTCGTGTCGTTCTTTTATGCCGAAAAGATTTGGGCTGCTCAACTATGTACATTGGCAGATTTTTTTCGACGTCGTTTTGGTCGCTCGGTTGAACTCGCATATGTCCTTATGAGTGTGACGTATTTTGGGTGGATTGCAGCTCAAATGGTTGCGGCAGGTGAAATATTGCAGGCATATTTCGATTTTGATCTCACTTTGCTGATATGTATCTTTGGCTTGGTCGCGACGGTGTACACTGTGACAGGCGGTCTGTGGGCGGTGACGATAACTGATAGTATTCAAGTTGTTGTTTTATTGATTGGCATTGTGGCCGTTTTTATATTGACGCTGTTGAGCCCAGACTTTACTTGGAGTACAATACCATCAAGTCACCTCTCTTTATTTTCTGCTGAAAGAGGGCTGCTCGATGTTACGTATATGGTATTTCTGGGGACGTTCGGCACCCTTGCAGGGAACGAATTGATGCAGCGGATTTCGGCATGTCGGAGTCCTGAAGTTGCGCGTCGTTCAAGCTTGGTCGCAGGTTTACTGTACTTGGTTATTGGTAGTATACCCGTTTGTCTCGCTCTGATGGCAGCAGGGAGCCCCAATATGCGCGGTGAAGGTGATATAATTGTACGGATTGTTCAGACACTTGAACAACCAATATTGCAAATGGTTCTTGTCATATCGTTGTTATCCGCCGTGTTGTCGACTATAGACAGTGCACTACTGAGTGTCTCAAGTCTCATCAGTGAGAATCTATTTCCGAAGCGTGATTCAAATACACATGATTCGATTCGATTCGCCCAAAAAACTGTTGTCATCGTAGCAGGTATATCGATCGGCATTGCTTGTATAGGTGAAAGTGCTTATGGGTTGATTCATTTTTCGTATGCCATGAGTCTATGTGGGGCGTTTATTCCGCTCACCTTTGGTCTTTTTTGGAAGAGAGGCACAACCCGATCTGCGATAGCCTCGATTGGCATTGGTTTATGTGGATGGATTGCAGATGTGTTTGTCGCCGATCCACCGTTTCATATTCCGTTAGTAACATTCATACTGGCTGTCAGTACATATGTAGCCCTCGCATTATTAGAGCATCGCCCTAAAGTCGCTCGTTCTTGAAGGTCGCCGGACGCAGTGTCCGGTAGATGTTTTCCGTCCATTGATAACTCTTGGTGTTTTCATATTGACGACGCCAGGATTTATACGGATCTGAAATAAACTCAGGGCTTTCTTGTTGAAGAATGTTATTGACCCACCACATTGGCATGACCACGACTGTCATAAATGAAGCATATTCAATATCGAGAATACTCGGTGCATCGCCATAAAAGTATGGTGACTTTGTCAGAAGTTCATCACAGCGACTTATATGTTGCTCGACAAAATCCATCGATTCTTTCACTGCGGCATCATTCACCTTCATATAAGTGAACATCCGTTTTTTGAGTGCGTTGAAGCTCAAGCCGACCATAAAGCGTTGCGCTGCATTTGCAAAAGGTGTGCACAACGTCATCATGCTCTTTTTGTGGTTAAAGAGAAAATAGTAGGCGAGTTTACGGGTGTGAATCGCGAATTGGTCATGTGCCTCATGGAGTATATTGGCATCATCTTGCTCTAAAATAGACATAAACTGTTTCGGAAGCTGACCATACTCGATAGCGAAGTTTGCAATATCATCGGACTCTGGATAAAAAACACCTGCTTGGTTCATTAGAGCTGGTACGGTTTTACGGCCAGGCAGTTTTCGCATCATGAATTGGTGAAAGAGGGGGAGTGCACCCTGCTCTTGATAGGGAATACCTGCGAAATCAAGTGTAAATCGACCCTTCTCGCAGTAGTGGGAAAAGGGGATGGTGTAAAGATGAGTCATGCCTGCTCCAAGTATTAATCTTTGATATCATATGAGGAGAAACGGCGTAAGAGTATTTAAAAACTAGGTTGTTATACAGTGATACACAGGTTTGGTTATATTGTTTGAAGATAAGACTCCAATATATAATCTTTGTATGAAAGTTATCTCAAAGAACACTATAAATCAGACGAATAATCTAGCTCGAGAGGTTCTATCTCAAAGTGATGATATTTATAATTTAGATGCTTTTATAGCAAAGTGTCCATCTGTTTCGAATAAGGCTGCATTGTTAAAGTGCCTATTTGAGATTGTGCCGACTCGACAGTCAACAGAACTCTACCGTGAATATGCTTCTATAATTGATGATGTGAATAAATTGAATGAGCATGATTTAGCCATGTATGAAAAAAGAGAAAGAAGTCTTTCTGATTTCGTTGAGTATAAACTTGAATTGATGCCAGCACTGTTCTTTAAAGGACTCTGGAAAGAGCGAGATATGAGGTTAGCAGAGATTCAGCAGCTTAAAACGAAGAGACCGGAGATTGCGAAGTTACCCGAAGCATTATCTCGTTTGTATGAGGAGTATGTGAGTCACGAAGATGCCCTGAACGCGTTTGGAGAAGACTCGACTTCGCTAACATCGGAAAATGCATTGTCGTTTGCTCACCAACTGAACCGTTCGACTCAGCTTCGAAAAAAAATTCAAGCTCTGATAGGTGCTGTTGAAGAAAGAACATTTGATGAGTTGTCAAATCAACTCTTCGAAAGATCTGAGAAGAACTTTCCCAAAGGGGAAGCTTTTATTGAGTCGTTGTTGAGACCAGAACACAATAGTACGAAGAACATGTTTAGATTTCTGCTCAAGCGGCATCGAGGAATTATGCATATTGGTTCGAAGATTAAAAATGTCGACAATATCTTAAAAATGACAATGCTGGCAAAAGACATTGAGTTTCTTGACGTGGCGGCCGATTTTGTGAAAGAGAAAATTATTCTCCCCGACGTAGCCTCTTGGAGTAAGCAAGATCAGAAGCTTCTCGGTGTTGTCCTTTCGGGGCATCTTGATGGAGTTGATGGCCAGGATTTCGAGCTTTTTGACGATGAAATAAAAGATGGGCTCAAGATTTTATCTGAAATGCAGAAGAACTGGGCTTCTTTAAGAGATAAGCTTCATATCATCTGCTCAGTTTTGATGAGCCATTACAATGGTTCGCAACCCATACATGATTTTAAGAAGACTTTGACAGATAGTATGAGCAGTCGTGGATGGAGTGAAGATGGCTTGTCTAAGTTTGTGGCGTTGGTCGCATCCTTGCGGAATCTTGCACAACATACTCGAGAACTTCCCAAGTATGTCTATGAATTGGTAAATGATATTGTATCTCAGACATCGTCTGATGTTGTCGACTGTTTCGGGGAGTATTTTAGAATTCTTGAGATGAATAATCCATATCATAAAATGCATCAATCTGGTGATATTCAACGGTTTGGCAATATAGATGGGAGACAGACGCGTTTGCTGGAAGTCTCCGAAAACATGTCTGGACAGATTGCGATCTTTCCAGACAAGGAAAATAGAAAATGGACATTGGCAACAGTGAATACAGGACAGGTACCGTATTCATTTACTCAGAACTACTTCCCATCCAGAAAACTCGCTCAAGAGTCTGAAGAGGGAGATGATTATGAATATGGCCATGGTGTACTTGTGAGTGATGAAGCCAATACGGGCTGGGTTGATTTTGAAGTTGGTGGTGATTTCAACCTATACCAAATTGAAGAGCAAGGCTTTGTTCGTCTAGGCGTGAGAGGACATGCTGCATGTGTGGTTCAGCTCCCTAAATTAGATGGCGAGCCAACATATATCTCTCTTGAACAGATGGATTGGTATTCTGATGATGAAAAGCGGGGGGAGACTGCAGATAGCATACATCGTCAAGGTCTAGAGAAACTTGACGCTCTATTTGGGAGTCAAAAAAAGACGGTTAAAGATCTCGATATAGCTGGGGCTGTCAATATTGAAGCGATCGAACAGAATGGAGAACTCATTGGTTGGGATGTCGAATTTAAAAATTATGCACACCAGGGTTATACTGGGACGATAGCCTTTGAAGGGACATCCGGGAAAAATGCTGGATATGGACTCGAATCAATGCCGGTGCCGAAAAGGTCGAGTCGGGCAAAGCAGAGAATTTGGGCGTCTCAAAATTATGGCGTGGAACCTAAAGCTAATCGTGAGCTTCGTGTTGGTATTCGAGGGCTCGGTTCTGGAGGGGTTATGCTTCCGGCCAAAGGAGAAGTTTCGCTTTTACTTCCGTATGAGGTTCTTATCCAAGACAGTGTGCCGAATATGAATTACTTTGATACTGAGATTCTGTCGTCAAAGAGAAACGAGAAGATTGGTCGTGTCGAGTTCTATGAAGGAAAAGAGAATATAACGAGCCAACTTAAACCGGAGATATTTGATGGGCCAACTGCGCTTGCGCGCTCTACATTCAACCCACCGGAGATGAATCTATCTGTCGATGCGGTCGATGAAGAATATGTATTTAAGATAGATGTGAGCTCGATGCTCCCTGAAAAGGACGAGCATGGCAGAATGACCTTAAAATTAAATGCTTTGGCCGGCGGATCGTCACTTGAAAAAGGAAGAGAGTTAATCGAGATTCTGGATAAGGAGACTTTTGAATTTAGGGTCAAGAAAGAACGATTCAACGAACACGCCTCTTTGGTACTTGCCTTTCCTGGCACGGGTTGGTTTTTTGAAGTTGAACCTTCTGGGATAGAAGGAAGTGTTTCACTGACTGATAAGCTATTTTTTCGAGAGGATTTGGCTTTTCGGGGAGACCTAAGACCTATAAATACTGAAGTGAATAAATAAGTCTTTAAATAGTCGCCAGCGAATATCAAAATTTGGAGAAGATGTAATTTGAATAAACTGTGTCGTGCTTGGATGTCGAAAACTGACCTGACAGGCATGAAGGAGCATACGGTCTACACTGAGTTTATCTCTAAAGTAGTGATTATATTTTAGGTCACCGTAGCGTGTATCGCCGATGATAGGGTGTCTTAAGTGGGATAGGTGCCGGCGGATTTGATGTCGTCGGCCCGTTTCGATTTTAAGTAGGAGATGACTAAACCGAGAAGTCGGATAACGTGAAATGGCAACTGGCAAGACAGATGTCTGTAAGACTTTATAGAATGTTGTTGCTGACTGAACGACAGCAGTGTCAGAATCTTTGATATCTCGTTCTATGGACCCGTTTTGGTTCGGCATAAAACCTCTGACGAAGGCTGTGTAGAACTTCTCGATTCGTCCTTCTTGAAGCTCGATACCCAGTGCTGATGCGATATCTCTATTTTTCGCAAAAAGAACGATCCCGGATGTCGCCCGGTCGATTCGATGAATAGGGTGTACATGATAGCCAACCTGATCGCGTAGAAGTTGAAGGAGGAACACCTTGTCCTCGCTGATTCCTGTTCGGTGAACGAGGAGTTGACTTGGTTTGTTGACGGCGAGAATATCATCGTCTTCCCACAGAATCGGTATGTGCATTAATCCCAATCTTTGTCAGCTAGGCGTTTGATGATGCCGACGACGGTGGCATAAAGGAGGCCGTTTTCTTTAAAGTTTGCCGGTGCCGCAAAGTTTGCCCGTTCTTGAGCAATCAGTTCTGTTGCTCGAATGAGTGCTTTCGGATCGTCTTGATCATATACGG
>JAHDGS010000113.1 GCA_020627505.1 Myxococcota bacterium | reverse complement strand
GCTTTGATGCCATCGTATCAAGATGACTTGAAAGTCGAATGGATGCGTGCTGTGACGGCTTTGAAAATCGAAGCTGCTGTTCCCCAATTGATTGACCTCGTGACACGAGACACGCATAACACATTATCAACCGGAATAGAGCGGGCGGTTCATATCGGTGGGCGTGTCGCAGAGGGCTGGCTTTTTACATTATCGACAGGCCATATTTCTCCAGTGATACGCGCAGAGGCTGAGCAAGGACTTAAAAAATTGAGGGAAGTGAGATGAAACAGGGAATTGTATTCGTGTTCATGTGTTGTTTTGGTTGCGCTTCCACACCACGTGTCCAACAAAAGACCGTTGGTGCAATTGAAGACGGACAGACTGCCCATCAAATGAAGGAAGCGCTGAGCAGGTATTGGCCTCTTCATATCGGTCATCAATGGACCTATGAATTAGATGGTCATGGGCAGGCGAGTCCAGCGACACGCGTGGTCGAGATTGTCGCAGAAGATAAAGGATTCTTTGTTGATGCGAGTGGAGGGCGACTCCAAGTGAGGCCCGATGGCATATTTGATGGACATCGCTTTTTGATTCAAACCCCACTTCAAAAGGGCCACCGCTGGAAAAGTGTTGTAGGGTTACACGCAACAGAAATATATGAAATCGTTGATACACATGCGACTGTGGTGACGCCTGCCGGTCAATTTGAAGACTGTTTGCATATCCGTGGAACACAAAAACAAGAGGGGCGCGCGCCCGGCCAGGTGGTTGAGCTCGAAATGAACTGGTATTATGCGAAAGATGTTGGGCTCATTAAAATGAGATCTCAGGCACATATTAAAGATCAAGCGTTACCTGGGTTATCACAAACTCTACTTCGGTATAACCTGAAGGACGCATCATGAAGAGCCAAGGTGTTTTTATTGCCTTTGAGGGCCCAGATGGTGCGGGAACAACAACTCAGATCGAATATTTGAAGCAATTCTTGATGAACGCAGGTCTTGACTGTGAAACTTTTCGTCAACCAAGCGGCGGGGAAATAGGACAATATTTGAGGCAGTGTTTATCTGGTCGCGTTCGTTTTCATTCCGAGCGACATCGTGACTGGGTTATGGGTCTTCTATTTGCGGCAGATCGGTTGTGCCAGTCAGATCAGGAGATTCGTCCGATTATTGAAGGCGGGACTTGGGCTTTATGCGACCGGTATACATTGTCGAGTTTAGTGTACCAAGGCGCGGATGGTTTAGAGGATGATATTCGCCAGTTAAACCGTTTCGCCCCTGAGCCTGATATTTTATTTTACCTGGATGTCCCGCCGGAAGTGGCTTTGGCTCGGGTAAACGCACGGGGACAATCGAAGGAAATATTCGAAACGAAGGACGCCATCGAACAACAAGTAAAGCGCTATCGGGCCCTTATCAAAACATTACCTGCGGCGCGGGTCCATCGACTTGACGGACAAAAAAGTATTGAGGCCATTCACCAAGAAGTTTGTGGTGCCATACAACCCTTTTTAGAGAGGCAATAAAAACATGCTCAAACGGCCAGTTTTGATGGGGATCCTGAATTGTACGCCGGATAGTTTTTCTGATGGAGGGGTGTTCAATACCACTGAGTTGGCCCTAAAACAGGCGCAGCAGCTTGTGGCTGATGGAGCCGATGTTATTGATGTGGGTGGTGAGTCAACGCGACCAGGTGCTGAGCCAATCACGCTTGCCGAAGAGCAAGATCGTATCCTTGGTGTGATCCAACGAATTGCTGAAGAGGTCGACTGTGTTATTTCTGTCGATACGCGGCATGCAGAGACGGCGCATTTAGCGCATTCCGTTGGTGCAACATGGCTGAACGATGTCGCCGGACTTCGTGGTGATGGTATGTTGTCCGCTGCTCAAAAGTTTGAACAAGTGATTATTATGCATATGAATGGAACGCCAAAGGATATGCAAACAACACTGGATGCCAATGTCGATATCGTCAGGCATGTTAAGAAATTTTTTGAAGAGCGGCTTCAGGCATGTGCCGATGCAGGAATCGAACAGCATAAAATTTGGCTGGACCCGGGTATTGGTTTTGGGAAAACAGATCCGCAAAATTGCCATTTATTATCTGACATGTCGGCATTCAAGTCTTTGGGTTGTCAGCTGATGTTGGGGGTGAGTCGAAAGAGCTTTATCGGGCGGATCTGCGATATTCCCGTCGCATCAGCGCGAGATACTGAGACACATGCTCTATTTGCGGCCCTTCTGGCAAAGTCTCATATTGATGGGGCGCGGGTGCATGACGTTCGAAGCGCCGCGAGCGTACGAACAATAATTAATGCAATTCGTTCAATTTGATGATATGGTCTATATAAGAGGGGTTCATGATGAGAGAATACGATAATCTTGATACTGATTATGACAAATACATTAAAACCGAGCCATTGCTATCTCTGCAAAAGGATATTGACGACTTAACCAACCCGGATGAGTTGTGCTTTATTGTGACCCATCAATCCATGGAGTTATGGATGAAGGCTGCTGTCTACGAAGTCGACAAGACACGTGCAGCGCTCGAGAATAATGATTTCTTTTTTGCACGTCGAAACTTGAAAAGGACGGCATTGATTTTGAAACATTTGAGCCACGCCTTGTGGATTCTTGAGTCGATGTCGCAATCTGATTATCACGAAATACGGTTGGCACTTGGACGCGGGTCAGGTTCTGATAGCCCTGGGTTTAACCGTTTGATGGGCGCGCTGCCAACGCTATGGGAACCATATTGTCTTGCGCTTGAGCGTGCGGGCCTGTCATTGGACCAGGTCATGGAGCAACCGCATTATGATCCGCATGTCTTAGCTTACGAGGCGGGTATGGCGCTATTGGGTGTTGATAAAGAATTTCAAACATTTCGGTATGAGCATTTGCAAGCCGCGAAGCGACAAATCGGTCTCAAAGTGAAGTCGTTGAAAGGGGTGCCAGCAAAGGCATTGGAGCAAGGTGTGTTAAAAGAGTTTTACCCTGAGCTATGGCAAGCTGTAGAACGCCTGACACATAAAACGACAGGTGATTCTTACTGACTCTGCATTGAATAGATACACTATGTGTCGATATCGTGTTTGAGAAGATTTAAGATATTCATATTGTTATGATGGCGTATGCCATTTAAAATACCCCCTCCCGCCCACCGGTTGCTTGAAAATATCCCACAACAACACAAAGCAGCTGCGCAAGCGGCAGATAAATCAAGAAATGGAATCGTAACAAGTTATGAACTCGATCAGTCCATTGCTGACGCATCTCCAGAAAAGCGAATGATGTTTGAGGCGCTTGAGCAGTACTTTCTTAACCTCGCAGACACAGAACGCTTAAATCGATTATTTCATCCGAGCTCTGACTCAGCGTATATCCCTTATTTACGCGAGTTTATGCTCCGAATACCTGAAAGTTTATTGAGTAAACTTGAAGAGCGAGGTGTTCGATTTTTGGTGACCAAAAATGGCAGACCGGGAAAAGCGTCTTTTCATTTTGCGATAGAGTCTATCCTGCATTCGGTTGCAGAACATAAAAAAGGGAGTGTCACAGCGTCCTTACAAGGCTCGAGTGAAAATGAGCTGGGTCAACCCCGTACACTTATTCACGAAATTGCGCATGCGCTTGATTACGATAATCTACACCGACATCCGGATTTAGATGCCGGTCAGAATCGGTTTATAGGAGATGGTATTTTATTTAGAGCGTCGATGCAGAAAGATTTTTATCAAATTTTTGAAACGCAAAATGCCGTTATCAAAAATGTTCTAGGTACATATTTCGCAGCTGCAGCGTCAGAATTTTTTGCTGAGAGCTTTGTGTTACATGTCTGTGATAATCCGTTGATTGATCAAATACCAGGGCTACGACCGTTTTGGGACGAACAGCAACGTGCAGGATACCCTCTATTTGATGCACCGACATATTCGCTTGAAGAAGGCATGGCGTTGAGCGAAAAGATAATGAAAGAAATAATGGCCGCGAAATATATGCAATATGATTCATCGCAGATGATCAGCTACACAATCCAAAAAGATGAGCATGTCTTGAGTTATTTTCCGGACTTAGAATAATGTCGATGAAGCATCTGACAATAAAGAATCAGGTGCACGATAATTTTTTTGGTTGGTCATGTCAGAACACGGATTTTCCTGTTAAGCAAGAACTGTGAAGCTGCTCAAATATCTATTTGTTAACATGATAAAATCACTGCTGATCTTGGCTGCGATGAGTTTCTTACTATTGGCTGGTATTTACTTCTGGCCTTCGTCTGTCGAAACTTCTCGGCCTGAGACACTAGAATCGCGAATGACTCAACGAAATGAACCTCATATAAAACGGAAAACAGATGACGTGGTTATCATTGTCCGAACAGATGCCGGTCGGCATTACGCGAAGACGCTCCAGTCCTATTTGAAGAAATATGCTAATACATCAATCTTGGATGAAGATGCTTGGCTATCTGCTGATATGGCAGCACCCTCGCATGTGATCCATATGCAACCTCAAACTTGTACGAGCCGTTCGCTTCCGGCCGAAGCTTTTCAAATCATCCTGGCAGACAGAGATGAAATCTGGCTGTGTGGAGCACCAGAGGCGCATCGTCGTGCGAAGGGCAATATCGGACTCGGGTTTGGAGCTTTTGAATTGTTGCAAGTACTCGGTGTGCAATTTTTACACCCGTTGTCGCCGCGTCTGCCGCCGAAGTTGATGTGGGAACGTGTTTCAAATGTGACAGAGAAACCTATGTGGCCAATGCGTGGTATTCATTTGCACACGATGCACCCGATTGAAATGACAGAGATGTTACAGGGATATGGAGCATATCATGAAGATGAGACGAATGCTTTTGAGAGCGGTTTGCCAGAGTGGTCTACATATGTAGACTGGCTACTGGCGCACAAACAAAATCGTGTGCAGTGGGTGTTGCTGCGGGGCGAAGACGATTTTGATAAAAGTCGCCGTCGTCAGGAACGGTTGACGAAGATTGTTGATATAGCCCATCAACATGGTCTGCAGGTCGGCATTGGCGCACCTATTCGCCAGCATCAGCAACGCGCTTGGCGTTTGATCGATAAAGCGGATGATTATGATGCTCAGATTCAAGAGTTGAAAGAAAGTGTCGACTACTTAATGGCGATGGGTTTTGACTATATCTCAACAGCAAATGGAACTTCCGAATTCACATCCCCGCCAGCTGAGACGATGCTTGCTTGGGCCGATGCGCTTGTCGCATATATGGATGAAGCGTATAGCGCAGAAGTCAACATGTCACTCCATATTTCGACTGGGCAAAAGGCGGAACTTGAACATGTCAAACAAGGTGGGTCGGACAATATCAATTTGCTGCCGACTCAGAATGATAAGCGGATGGTTTTATGGGCACATACGGTCCAGCCATTTGCACTTGACGATTACGCACCAACGTACGGCAATACGGACTTTCATTATATTCGTCAGGCAATGCGTGACCATAGTGCGGTGCGAAAGATGGTATGGTTTCCGGAGTCGGCTTATTGGCTGAGTACAGACATCGATGTGCCGCTCTTTATGCCGGTATATGCTGAGCGTCGGATACACGATTTGCAGTTGATTCGCGCTGATGAAACATCAGGTATGATGGGTGCGGATGCAAGCGGGCACCAACATCGTATTTCAGGTCAAATGATTTTTTCCTCAGGTTGGGAGTGGGGATATTGGTTGAATGACTTGATTGCCGCCGAGGCTGCATGGCAACTCCCTGATAAAGAAAACAGGTACAAGATGATGTTGCGAGATGTTTTCAAATATACGTTCGAAGGACAACGTCTCGCAGATTTAATTGGTGAAGTATCTGAAACCCAATATGATTTGTGGATGACGCCGACGATTGCACCAACTGCACCAGATGCTGATAAAAGCTTGTTGTGGGCATATTTACAGGGATGGGAAACCTGGGACGACCTGACCTTGTTGCTACAAGAACTTTTCCCCAGTCATCATGTCAATTTGACCCAGCCCGCGAAATTGTCATGGAAAGCGTTGCGGGAGGAAACAGTCATCGCCCAGAATATCAGAACAGCACTGAAAAAAAATACGCGACAGATGAAAGTATTTGCGACTGAGGCAAAGGTATTAAAGGAATCTTGTACAGCGTCTTTGGGCAAAGGGCCTTGTGAAATTCATCGTGAAATATATTCAGGAATTCGATTAGCCGAACGACGATCGGAATTACTTCAGGCATTGCTGACCTATCAAGATGGTGACAGTATTGCGGTGGCGCATATAGATGACATTATGAAGACTGCCAGCATGATTGCGTCTGAGAATGCGGAGGCCTATCGCGTCTCCAGTGCGCGTATTGCTCGATGGGGCCCTAATTCGACAGCGTACCGTTTTGGTTATTTATGGACGGCACATCGTTTGTTTTATTGGCAGCGTGATGTCGACCAAGTTGTTCATGGCTTGGAATCGCCATGCCATAAAAATATAATCAACCCTTTTGATATTGCGATTGGGCATCAGAAATGGACCCGATTTGGTGATCGCCTTAGAACAATTTTCTCGTCGATGTGGCTAGCACCTATTGGCGATTGTATGGGCGTACGTCAGCCGGCTGAGGAATGACAAGAATGTCATAGCCATTTATACAATGCGCATTAAATAGAGCCGAAGTGTGTTGGCATGCTTATTGCTGTCAATGAGGTGGAGGCAATATGCGAATCATATCCACTTATATTTTTCTGACACATATGCTTGTATCGATGGCCCTTTTAGCTGATTGGGGACCACCTGCGTCTATACCAGGCTTAGAGGGATGGAGAGATGACGCATACCAAAATACCTGGCCTAATTCTTTGACTCAAAATGTTCCGCCAGAAACGCTGATTTATTTGAGGGGGCAGACCACGATACAAAGTACATGTGCTGATTTTATAATTGTCGATTATACCGAAGACCAACAGCGAACAGTTCCTTATACGCAATCATCTTTTGGAGTGTATTCAATATGGAATGATGACAATGTTTGTGTGCTCCAGCCGACATATCCTTTGCTTCATGGTCACGAGTATGGTGTTCATATCGGTGAATCAGGCTATTTTGAACCGCGAGGTCCAAGTGAAGTCGGCTTCTTCACTGTCGATAGCGAATCAGCGGTTATTCCTGACTTGATTGATTTTCGCCTAGATGTTGAGGCGACGGAGCTCCAAAATCAACCTTCGTGTGGAAACCGTTACCCTGACGTGAATGGACAAATCTATCAAGATGAACATGCTGCTCCGATTTTATATCTTGCACTGACAGGAGATGGCTTACCTGAGCATGTCTCAGAAATACGTCGTGCACGTGCTGCATATCTACATGAGGATCGTGTTTCTGACATGCTTATCCTTGATGGTGCGGAACCCGAAGAGGTCGTCTCATTCGTTGGAATAACCCTGACAGGTGATGTCATCGCTCAGACAGAGCCTGAGGTTGTCGTTTTTAATGTAAATGAGAGTGGCTGTGCGTTGATATCTGGCGTGATGCCAATTGATGTCTTGTTAATTGGGTTTGGTATTACGCGAAGACAACGCAAAACCTATTCTATCTTCCAACAGATTAAAAACACCTCTAGTACTTGAGGGACACGCTCGGACCACGGCATATAAGATCTATCGATTCT
>JAHDGS010000112.1 GCA_020627505.1 Myxococcota bacterium | reverse complement strand
CACTTCATCGCATAAAACAACATCACCCATATAATAGGTTCCACCAACAGACGGAATGTCGGCCTCAAAGGACAACACATCCGTAACCCTATCTTTTCCGCGGAAGCGTTGATTGAGCCCACGCATTTCTTCTTCAGAGACGACGTGCACCATCACGCACATATCATTGCCGAGCACACGTTCATCAAGAATAGAAAGACACTGATTCATCCACAATGAAGGTGTAATTAAATTTAACTCGATCGCCATACCATAAAAATAGAATCAATTGACCGTTGAGGCAAATCGTTCACCGCTCATTCTACAATTGAATTGAAACAGCACAAAAAGTGGGCTGACTTGAGCTCTTATATTCCGGCACGTTATCATAATAGACACGGAGGACATATGAGCCAAAACGAACTGCTTTCATCTATCATCGCCCAACAAGACCGAGCGCACTTCGATGACTTGCATTGGGAAGGTTCTTTTGAAGCATACCTCGATATTGTAAAGAATGATTCACGTGTCGCACGGAATAGTTTTCAACGTGTCTACGACATGATCATCGAGATGGGCCGAACTGAGTATATCGATTCTCGCAAACAAATCTTTCACTACAATTTTTTTGATGACCCCCATCATAATGGTAAAGATGCCATTTTTGGACTCGATATTCCACTCATGCGTTTCGTCAACGTCATGCGATCGGCAGCGCTCGGCTACGGCACGGAAAAGCGGGTCATCCTGCTACATGGTCCTGTTGGCTCATCAAAATCAACCATTGCACGACTAATCAAGAAGGGCCTCGAGCGCTACACGCGAACGGAGGCGGGTCGTCTGTATTCGTTTGAGTGGCATCTGCCCAAAGAGCTACATCATATTTCGGGCGGACAAGATGTCGTCATGGACCCATTACATGAAGAACCACTCAAATTGATACCGCAAGACTTGCGACCTCAAATGTCTCGCACCCTCGGACTCGATGGACTCGACCGCCCTATTCGCACCAAGGGCGACTTGAACCCTGCAAGCCGATACATTTTCAGGCTCTTGATGGAGCACTATCAAGGGGACCTATCGAAAGTTTATCAGCACGTTCGTGTTAAACGAATTGTCATGTCTGAAAAAGACCGGGTCGGCATAGGAACATTTCAACCCAAAGATGAAAAGAATCAAGACTCGACGGAGCTGACTGGTGATATCAACTATCGGAAAATTGCTGAGTTCGGCTCTGATTCTGATCCACGCGCATTTAATTTCGATGGCGAATTCTGTGTCGCCAATAGAGGCATCATTGAATTTGTCGAGATCTTGAAGCTCGATGTCGCTTTCCTTTACGATTTGCTCGGCGCGACACAAGAGCACCGTATCAAACCAAAGAAGTTTGCCCAAACGGATATCGACGAAGTTATCATTGGACATACAAATGAAGCGGAATACCAAAAACTACTATCCAATGAGTTTATGGAAGCCCTACGAGACAGAACCGTCAAAATAGATATCCCCTACATTACGAAGCTCAAAGAAGAGATTAAAATCTATCAAAAGGATTATAATCAAGAAACCATTAAGGGTAAGCATATCGCACCACACACAGTCGAAATGGCTGCGATGTGGGCCGTCCTCACGCGACTTGAAGAACCTAAAGGTCACAATTTGAACGTATTACAAAAGTTGAAGTTATATGATGGCAAGTCACTTCCGGGCTTTACCGAAGACAGCGTGAAAGAGCTTCGAAAAACAGCCATACGTGAAGGCATGGATGGCATGAGTGCACGATACGTCCAAGACAAAATTTCCAACGCGCTCGTGAGTGACAAAAGTCAGACATCGATCAATCCATTCCTGGTACTGAACGAACTTGAGAGTGGTTTAAAGACCCACTCTTTGATCACCAATGAAGATGAGCGAAGACGGTATCGTGAACTCTTACAAGTCGTTCGCCTCGAATATGAAGACATTGTTAAGAATGAAGTCCAACGCGCCATATCTGCGGACGGAGATGCCATCGGTCGATTGTGTAGTAATTACATCGACAACATCAAAGCCTATACGCAGAAGGAGCGTGTCAAAAATAAGTATACCGGTCAAGACGAGGAACCAGATGAGCGTCTAATGCGTGCGATTGAAGAAAAGATCGATATTCCGGAATCACGCAAAGATGACTTCCGTCGAGAAATTATGAATTATATCGGCGCCCTTGCGATCGATGGCAAACAGTTTGATTACACCACGAATGAACGTCTGCACAAAGCCCTCGAATTGAAGCTCTTCGAAGATCAAAAAGACACCATCAAATTGACGACGCTGGTGAGTAATGTGGTTGACCGTGACACCCAAGAGAAGATCGATATTGTTAAAGACAGATTGATCAAGAACTTTGGCTATAATGACGAGTCCGCAACAGATGTATTAAATTTTGTTGCCTCTTTATTCGCACGCGGTGATGCCAAGTCATCAGATGAAGGGTCTTCATGAGCTTACGCATTCGCCCTGATCATCAACGCTTCAAAGACATTGTGCGAGGTAAGATTAAGCAGGACCTCAAGAAGTATGTCAAAGAGGGGCACTTCGTTGGGCAGCAAGGGCGGAAGAAAATCACGGTTCCCATCCCTCAGATTGATATTCCTCGATTCAAATTTGGTTCAAACGAACAAGGTGGTGTTGGCCAAGGCGATGGGCAAGAGGGAGAACCAGTGCCGGGTCAACCCCAAGACGGAGAAGGACAAGACGCGAGCCCAGGAGAAGCAGGCGATACCGAAGGCACACATGGCCTCGAGACAGAAGTTACCCTTGATGAACTCGCCGACATTCTTGGCGAAGAGCTACAGTTACCTCGTATCGAACCAAAGGGTGACAATATCCATTCGAGAAAAACCCGCTACAACAGTATTGCGATGGCCGGCCCCGAGTCACTGAGAAGTTTTCGGCGTACATTCCAAGAGGCGCTGAAGCGTGAAATTGCGTCAGGCAGCTATAACCCTGCCCAGCCGATCATTGTCCCACGCCGAGAAGACAAACGTTATCGTTCATTCAGCCCCGTCTCAAAACCAACAGCGAATGCTGCCGTGATTTATATGATGGATGTTTCAGGCTCAATGGGTGACGCACAAAAAGAAATTGTCCGCATTGAAAGCTTTTGGATCAATACCTGGCTTAAAAAAAATTATGATGGTGTAGAGACCCGATTTATCATTCACGATGCAAAGGCGACTGTCGTTGATGAACAGACCTTTTTTCACACCAAAGAATCTGGTGGAACGATGATATCTTCAGCTTACAAGTTATGCGCGGATATGATCGAGTCAGATTTTAACCCGAATAGTTGGAATATCTATCCATTCCATTTTTCCGATGGTGATAATTGGTCATCTGATGACACGAAGCTGTGCATCGATATTTTGAAACAGCGTATCATCCCTATCAGTAATCAGTTCTCTTATGGGCAGGTCTATTCTCCATATGGTTCTGGCCAGTTCATCCAAGATTTAGACGCCGCTTTCAAAGAAGCTGACGCCGTCGTCACAAGCCGTATTAAAGACCGAGATGCGATACTTGAGTCGATCAAGGACTTTCTTGGAGGTGGACGCTAATGCCACGCGAACTACCAAAAACATTGCGGGACCTACAAGAACGGGTTGAACAGGTTGCACGTGAATGTGGACTCGACATGTTTCCGACAGTGTACGAAATGCTCGATTTTGACGAGATAAATATGGTGGCTGCCTATGAAGGTTTCCCTGTCCGATATCCGCACTGGAAATGGGGGATGGAATACGATCGTCTGTCAAAGAGCTACGAATATGGCATGCACAAAATATATGAAATGGTGATTAACACGGACCCATGCTACGCTTACTTACTTGAATCGAATCCGATGATCGATCAAAAACTTGTCATGTGCCATGTTTGCGGTCACAACGATTTCTTTAAAAACAACATGACTTTTCAGGGTACAAATCGAAAGATGCTCGACACCATGGCCAACCATGCGGCCAAGGTCAGACGATATATGGATTGGTACGGCCATGAAGCCATCGAAAACTTTATTGATGCTGCTTTATCCATTGACAATCTAACCGATCTTTTTTCGCCATATACGTTCCGTGCACCATCTGCCCTTGAAGCGGAAGCCCCCACACTGCGTTCACCAGAGTCAACGAAACGAATCCAGGTCGACAAAGAATATCTGGATCGATATATCAACCCTGAGGCGGAAACGCTGGCATCAAAAAGCGAGAACAACAACGACAAAGATATGTCTGGAACGCGAGATATCATGGGTTTTCTGATGAATCATGCGCCACTCCGTCGCTGGCAGCGCGATATACTCTCAATGCTCCGAGACGAAGCAATGTACTTTGCCCCGCAGGCCATGACCAAGATTATGAATGAAGGCTGGGCAAGTTATTGGCATGCGCTATTGATGACAGAGCACATGATGGATGTCAGTGAGGTGATCGACTTTGCCGACCGACATGCAGGTGTCGTCCAGATGAATCCTCGGCAACTCAACCCATATAAATTGGGGATCGAATTATTTCGAGATATCAAGATGCGCTGGGACACCGGACGGTTTGGTCCTGAATGGGATCGCTGTGATTCGATGACCGAACGCGCGTCTTGGAATAAAGAGACCGGACTTGGCACACAGAAGATTTTTGAAGTTCGCCGTGTTTATAATGATATTTCGTTTGTCGATGCATTCTTCACGCAAGCGTTCTGCGAGCGACAGGGATTCTATGCATATGCGTATGATAAAAAACGGAAGCGATATCTCGTCGACTCACGTCAATTTCAGACAGTCAAGGATCAGCTATTGTCCCAACTCGCGAATGCGGGTCACCCTGTTATACGATTGGTTGACGCTAACTTTGAAAATCGAGGAGAACTCCTTCTTTCTCATGACTTCCGCGGGGTTATTCTCGACGAGAAATATGCAGAACATACGCTCAAGAACCTTTATATTATATGGCAGCGGCCAGTTCATATCGTCACGTCAAACGAAGAATCTCCGATACGCCTATCATATGACGGAACCACTTTTAGTTCCTCTACATTCGAAGATATTTAGGCGTCAGTATATACGTTTCACTCATTGCCGGTAACAACGATATATAAGACATTATCAAAAGTTCTTCGCCAAAATACCCTCTAAACACTAGATACGATGAATACATCACATCTAGGAGTTATTCATGACATCAAAGTTATCTAGTATCACTGGTATTTCACCGAAAACTGCTCAAATTACAGCGCTTAAGAATAAGAAAAAAAGCGCTGAAATGCGGCTGCAAGAGCATGAAAGTAAACCATGGTGGTCAGCAGCATTCTTAGGCATGAGTGGCTTGGGTCTTTATGGACTTGGTAGTGTCCTCACTGGCGGAATAGGTCCTTCTATCGGATTGGGCATATTTTTTAGTTTATATACCATCGGTGGTGCTGCACTTGGCCTATCGGGTTGGGACGGTTACGCTGAAACAAAGGACGACTTAAAAGCGAAGATCAATGAGATAGACATTCAGATCGCACAAGTCCAAGGCTATGAGTAAGGTTCATTTTCAAGCAGTGACCAAGAGCAACCATATTAGGAGCACGTCGGTCAGTCACTTGAAGGCAGAGCCGCTCGGATAAGGAATATCCGTTCAAGTCACGTCATTTGGGGTAAACACGAAGATTTATACAAAGAGTGTCGACACTGACTCATCCGTATGAATCCGTCGAATCGCTTCGGCAACGAGACCACTGACACTGAGTTGCTCAATCTTAAGAGATGCTTGGCACGGTTCCGACAACGGTATTGTGTCTGTCACAATCACTTTTTTGAGTGCAGAAGACTCGATTCGGTCGAGTGCAGGCCCAGATAAAACGGGGTGCGTCGCATATGCCCAAACGCCATTTGCCCCGCGACTCGCCACGGCCTCAGCGGCATTCGTTAATGTGCCAGCGGTGTCGATCATATCATCAATAATGATGGCACGCTTTCCTTCAATGTCACCGATAATGTTCATCACTTGGGCGACATTCGGTCCGGCACGGCGCTTGTCGATGATAGCAAGACCAGCCCCGACTCGCTTGGCAAAAGCACGGGTCCGTTCGACGCCACCTGCATCAGGCGCAACCAGGACCAAGTCATTCTCAAGATTATCTCCGATTTCAAATCGCGCACGCATATCATTCAGCATAACGGGCGTCGCATATAAATGGTCAAACGGAATCTTAAAGAAACCTTGAATTTGGCCTGCATGTAGGTCCATCGAAATAATGCGTGTTGCCCCTGCCGTTTGCAGAAGATCCGCGACGAGTTTGGCTGTAATGGGTGCTCGCGGGCTCACCTTTCTGTCTTGGCGCCCATAACCATAGTATGGCATCACCGCGGTGATTTCTTTTGCACTTGCTCGTTTGAGGGCATCAATCATGATCAACGTTTCCATGACGTGTTCATTGGTTGGCGGACAGGTCGACTGAATCAAAAAACAATGCCGTCCACGAACGCTTTCTCCGATCTCAACCTGAGTTTCTCCATCCGAAAATCGTGTGACAGTGCTTTGTGTCAGCGGAATCCCAATAATGTTGGACACAAGACGCGCCAAAGCAGGATTCGAGTTCCCTGCAATGAGTTTTACTTCTTCATAGTCCATTATACTCCCCTAAAATAACACCTTGAGTATATATTGTCTGTCCGACGAGATAAAATATATCTGCGAAATCACGTCAAGCGCATCAAAAGATGACATATTTGAAAAACCCGTTGAAAAACTGTATTCTACATCAATATGGAGACTCCAAAAGATGAAGCTGGCCAAATCATCGGTTGGTCGCTCGGTGGGCGATCGTCTGATAAGCGTCTCGAAGATCTCTTGAATTTTCCGACGACCTTCACAATCAAGGTCATACTCCACACCGAGCACTTGTCCACTTTCGGAGCAGCCTTACAAGAAGAAGTCTCGAATGAAGCTTGGGATACAAATAATAACCTTGTCGTCACAAAAGGGAGCCATAGTAAAAGTGGCAAATATACGACACTCCTTCTCTCTTTTGATGCACAAAATGCGGATGTGATATATGCTGTTTATGCGTTTGTCCAAACACATCCGTTGACCAACTATGTCCTCTAAGCCCCCTATCCCTGATTCAGAGATTGAAACGATTGAAAACCTTGAAGAGTCCGCTCAACAAACGATTGCGACTATTTTCAAACGATGGCTTTTTGCCATCGCGATTGTATTTGTGTTTATTGCAACGATCACCGCTGTTCTGAAAAGTGAGTGGCTTTATCAGATACTCACAACCAAGCTGAGCACAGAGCTTGAAACACAATTTGGCGTGCAAATCGATATTGATACCATCGAACTGGCGCCGCAAAGAACGGAGGTGGTCCTCAATGATGTGCGTGTGATTTCTCAACAAACACAGCATGTCTACGCTGATATTAACTCAATTCGCATTCAATTAAATCTGCTTCGGCTAATGACTTCAGAGATCGCTGTTTCTGAGCTTGAACTTCATGGCGGCACATTGTCTTTAGAGATACAAGATGGCCGAGTGGTCGGTCTAAAAGAGCTGAAACAACACACGAATCAGCGTTCGTCTCAGGCTGCGATGAGTCTGGACTACTTCAAAATACATGATGTGCTTGTGCAGCTTAAAGTAGACGACCAGATTGAAACACAAACAAAAATCAATTCGATCGTTGGC
>JAHDGS010000111.1 GCA_020627505.1 Myxococcota bacterium | reverse complement strand
CAAAAAAAATCATAAATGCGTGCACAGATGTTGAATCTGAACGAAATGGCAATGTAGACTTCGCTTGTCAAAATGACAACCCAACATCAAGGAGCAACAAATGACAATCAGAGGACCTTTAGGAACAAAGCAGGCACTCACAGCAGCACAAAATGTGATCGAACAGCTTGTTGAATTTACCGAAAGCGAAGCAGGTAATACACAAGATGCAAGCAAATTATCTGTTGATGAAATGCAAGCATACTTTGGCGCCAACCGGCCAAAAAGCTACGAACGTCTCGCAGAAGTGATTTTTGATAATGTCAAAAAGAACAGTGAAAATGGACAAGTTTCAACAAAAGACTTGAACGACTACCTATCTCAAATCAAAAAGAGCCTCAGCTTTGCTGATGACAATGGTGATAATATCTTCACGCAAGTTGAACGTGAAAATGGAACAGAGCTTGCGCAGCGTATTTTTGATGCGGGTCAGCAATATCGAATATTGGCCGCAGCTTCTAAACGTGGCTGGGATACACGAAAGTCGAATGTGATGACAAAGAAATTTGGTTCGCTTGAAGGTCTTGCAGATGAGCTGACGCGTATGTCTATCGATGGAGCGCTCTATTACGTCAGTGAAGGAGATGATGATTATACGGGCTTCTCTGTCGATGTTCCAAACGGGACGCAGCTCACCGAACAATGGCTCAGAGACAACCTACCATTCTCTGTTGCTGATGATGACGGTTTTGTTCCGGATTATGCCGTATTGGCAGACGATTTTGCGCTCGATTTTTATCGATACCGAGGCGATATTTCCGAACAAGGCGCACATTATGCGTTTGAGTCGAGTCGTTTAACACCAGAAGAGGCACAAGCTGAAGCGGATCGATATGCGGCACTTGAAGAAGTCTTGAAAGATGTTGCTGTTCGCTCTGAGCTCCTTGGTATTGAAAGCGAGTTGTATATTGCGACGCCTTCAGAGTATGACTATTCATTTGCATCGATTTTGTTCTTCGGTCAGAATGCTGATGGTGACATTATCGGTGTGAAGTCATCTCGTGTGTGGACCTGATTGATCTTTAGAAAAGCATCAAGAAAGGAGCGGGTGTTGCCGCTTCTTTTTATTTGTTTCAACTTGAACCAGTTTTGCTACCTGAATATTCAATCTGTATTCTAATTCTTGTCTTGACGATCTGTGGTGGGGGGAAACATGGCGATTATATCAAACAAGAACAATGGGAAGGACATTGAAGATCCACAAGCTGAGCAAGAACGGCTATGGAAACAAAACGAGGCAGATTGGGATGAGCACGATCATGAAGCCAACGGTTTTGAAGAAGTTGAGACAGGGCGGTTTTCGGTGTACGAATTCGTCGATGAAGCGATGAGTGATATTGGTAAGGCGCTCGAGTCACTTATCATGGGCGAGCCAGTGGAGTAGAAGCTCAGTCGACTCGCTCTAGAAAACTGGAATCTCCGTAACTAAAAAATCGGTAGTCATTATCCATGGCGTTTTGATACATCGCGAGTGCGTTTTCACGGCCGATGAGTGCAGAAACGAGCATGAGCAGGCTTGACTTTGGTAAATGAAAATTGGTGATGAGGGCATCGGTGATTTTCCATTGGTAGCCAGGGTATATAAATAGCCTGGTTAAGCCGTGCCCTTCATGGATGATGCCTGTCGCATCTGCCGCTGTCTCAATGACACGAAGTGCCGTGGTGCCAACAGGAATGATACGGCCACCATTTTGACGGGCGGTGTTAATGGTTTGAACTGAAGACTTGTTAATGGACCATGGCTCTGCATGAATATGATGTTCACGAATGTCTTCTGTCATGACAGGAAAAAACGTACCTGGCCCGACATGGAGTGTCACTTTGGCAATGTGAACACCCTTTTCTTGAATACGACGAAGCAGCGTTTCTGTGAAGTGGAGGCTGGCTGTGGGCGCCGCAGCCGAACCAGCTTTCTCGTCATTGGCAAAAACAGTTTGATACCGCTGCTTGTCTGTATCTTCGGCTTCGCGCTTAAAATAAGGCGGCAGTGGAATGCTGCCAAAACGTTCTGACACTTCAAGTGGCGGTTGATTAAATGAGAGCCGAAATGCGCCTGCTTCGCGCTCCAGTCGTTCGACAACAGTGGCGCTGACGCCAGATGTTTCTTCGGCTGTTAATATATCGATACGTTGGCCAGGCTTCAAACGACGAGCCGGCTTAACAAGACAAATCCATTCTTGAGGGTCTTCTTGTACAGGTCGGCTCATCAAAACTTCGACACGACCGCCTGTGTCTTTCTGACCTTGGAGCCGGGCCGGAATGACTTTGCTTTCATTTAGGACGATACAATCACCTGGTCCGAGCATATTCTCAATATCTAAAAACCCTCGATGATCGATCTGGCCACCTTTTTGTCGATGCAATAACTTAGAATCACTTCGCTTAGAGAGTGGATATCGCGCGATTTTATCGTCATGAATGTCATAATCATAAGACGTGAGCAGATAATCAGAGTTCATATCTCTTCATTGCACAGAAATTGCACAAAATCATCATAAGAATGCGACACATGTCGCGTCTTTCTTTGATACTTATATAAATAAGACAGTCGATCAAAGGAACAGTTATGTGCACAGAGAGTACAATACATAAACAGCATTTCTTAACAAAAACTCAGTACCTTGCTTTGGGCTTAGTGCTGTCGATGAGCGTATTGGACCTCGGTTGTGGACGAGGCGAGGGAGGGGATCATGAAAAGACGACGCCTTCGCAAGCAGATATCAATAAAATGTCGGAAGATGATTTTGAGGCCTTTGTTGAGGAACCACCAGCTTTTGCTGCAGGTATAGAAAGTCACGGTTGTACGAGTGGGGGTGACTTAAGTTCATCTTGTGATATTCAGCTGTCCCTCACGTTCAATGGACCCGTCAAGATGAAAGACGTGAAAGAGAGCATCTCTTATCGAATCTCAGATAAAGAAATCGGGCAAGAAGCCGAGTATCAACTTGTCAACGAAAGACATGTCCGCGTCATCATCAAAAATATTCCACGCCATAAAGAAAGTCGTCGTCTAAATGTGGTATTACACCCAAACGAGAACCTTGATCTTCAGGCGGAGGTGGGGGCAGCGTTTATTATTCCCTCTAAAGAAAGATTAGTCCTTGTTGGGTATAACACCTCAACAAAAGGGGAGGTGAAGCTTGCGCTTAATTTTTCAAACGCTCTGAATACAAACGAAGATTATTCAAAACATATCAGCGTTTTTCGTGCGTATCGTTCGGGAGGAGAGGTTAAAACATATAGACAACCATCGCGTATAAAGTCGATAAAGGTTGAAGGGAATCAACTCTTCTTGATTCTAGATGAACGTTTAAGCTTTGCGCAAGTGACTTTGAAGGCAGGACTGCCCGGCGTTGGTGGCGGAAAACTTACAGATGATGTGATCGAAGATATTGAATTGACCCGAGAACCACCGGCACTTCGATTTATTGGAGACGAAGGGTTTTTACCAGAAAACAGTGATGGGAAAATCTTATTAGAAACACGTGCGCTGAATGCATTTCGTTTGCGTATTCGGAAAACGGCACCAGATGCTATCAACCAGTTCCTTCAAAAGAACACGGCAGTCGGTCATAAAGAGATGGCGCGCACGGCTCGGATCGTCTACGAAGAGCGCATTGAACTTGGTGAGCCGAAGTTAGAACTCAATGGCTGGGCGCGACATGAGGTCGACATTGGTGCTTTTATCAAATCGCATCAAAAAGGTTTTTATCATTTGGAAGCAACGTTCTTACCTGAAGATACCGACTGGACTTGTCAGACAAACGTCCGTCTCCCCAAGAAAATGGTATGGGATGCACATGAACAACCTCGCTATGGTTACGACTTCTACTATGATGATTGGTATGGTGATGAAGAGGAGATGGGTTACTATAGCTACTGGTATGACCATCAAGATGTGAACGCGCCCTGCCAGACAGGATTTTACTGGAAGCACAACCCCGAATCATATGCTCGAAAGAATGTCATTGTTTCAAATATATCTGCCCTCGGTCGGTTAGAACGCTCGGGCGAAGGCCAAAAACGATTCCATGCTTTCATTGTCGATACGAAGAGTGCGAAGCCAGTTGCTGGTGTCTCTGTGAGGGTAAATGGATATGCTCAGACGAAGCTTGGTGAAGCCACAACGGATCGTGAGGGGCATGCCATTATCAATATTCCTGGTGCCGAGACACCTTTTTCAATGCTTGCTCAAAAAGACGATGACCTTGTTTTTATCAAGCTGACCAAGAATATGATGCGACAGATGGCACATCTAAATACATCAGGGGCGTCATCTAAGAATGGTGTCCGTGCTATGATTTATGGTGAACGTGGCGTATGGCGGCCTGGTGATACGATGCACTTGTCGGCCATGATTTTTGATGAACAAGAACGTATTCCGAGCGGTCAGCCAATCACGCTCAAGGTTCTTTCTCCAAAAGGAGAGACCGTGTTCTCTGAAACAAGGAAGAAAAACCCAACCAATTTATATACATGGAATGTACCAACCATGCCAGATGCTGTGACCGGTCAATATTTAGCCGAATTGTCTGTTGGCCCGCATACATTTGATAAAAGATTACGCGTCGAAACGATCATGCCCAATCGATTGGATATGCAGCTCGAAACCTCGACAGGCCTCAAACGTTTGACCCCTTTTCATATTGACTTGAAATCAAAATGGCTTCACGGCGGCAGTGCTGCAACACTGGATTATCGAGTTGAAGCGATTCTTCGGGAAAGAAAGACATCTTTTGAGGCATATAAAGGATACGCGTTTGAAGATGTGTCGCGCAAGGGACAATATCGGCAGTCTTATGAAAACCAAGGTCAACTGGATGATGCAGGGCAGGCGCATGTCGAGTTATCTGCGCTGCGGCGTTCAAACGCCTTGCCTGCTGGACAGGTTCAATTACACTTGACGACGCGTGTCTTTGAAAAGAGTGGGCGGGCCAGTGTTGACTCCGTTGTGCTTCCTGTATCAGCCTACCAAAACTATGTGGGTGTCCGTGTCAAAGATGACGCGACCGCCAAAAGGAAGCAGAGAAAAGACCGACACTATGAGGCTGAGATTTTACTGGTCGATGAAGATGGCGCAGTGGTCAAAGGTGAAGAGAAGATCAAAGTCCGCTTATATCAAACATATTATGGGTGGTGGTATCATCGTTCTAAACGGGGCGTGCCTGATTTCGTCAACTCTTCAAGTCATCAATTGATTCGTGAAGAAGAAGTTGTTGTTCGAGACGGCACAGCTAATTGGTCATTTCAAATGAAAGATTCGGAATCTGGCGGTCAACATGTACTCGTTGTTGAGAATGAAGCAGGCCACCGGGCGTCAACGTATCAATATATTTCATGGGGAGGATACTATGATTACTATTCGAATCAGAAAGATGGTCAAAATAGTTTTGATGGCGCGACTGTTTTAGATGTCAATGTCGTCAAAGAACAGGTCAAGGTAGACGAACCCATTCGCGTTTCGCTACCGAAAGTGAATGGAACAGCTTTAGTGAGTCTGGAGCGCGGCGATGAAATCTTGGATACATTTTGGCATGATACATCGAAAGGCGCGTTCGAGCTCAAAACAAAGCCTTCGTATGCACCGGGAATATATATTCATATCGATCTCATACAACCCTATGCGCAAGCTTCAAATGACCGACCTGCACGAATGTATGGTATGCAATATGTGAGTGTGAAAGATGAGGCACAGGTGTTGAGTCCTGTTATTGATACCGTCGATGTGGTTCAGCCTCAGGTCGAATTTGAAGTCACGGTTTCTGAACAGAATGGGCATGATATGGACTACACGCTCGCCGTCGTCGATGAGGGGCTCCTATCTCTGACACGATACCAAACACCGGATGGTTATGCATTTTACAATCAGAAACTCGCGAATAAAATACCAAACTGGGATAGTTACGATAGCTTAATTGGTGCATTCAAAGGATTGCTCGAAAATTTGATTGCTGTGGGCGGTGGGGCATCGATTGATGTCGGAGAGAAAAACCCGAGGGCAAATCGGTTCCCGCCAGTCGTTTTGTTTGAGGGGCTATCGCATCTTGGCGCCGGTGAGAAGAAGATGCATCGTTTGACATTACCACCCTATATGGGCCGCGTACGCGTGATGGTAATTGCCCGAAACAAGAATGCATACGGCTCAAGTGATAAAAGTATCGATGTCAAAAGCGATTTGATGGTGATGCCAACTTTTCCGCGTGTCTTAAAGCCAGAAGAGAAGATTCGAGGCGCGGTGAGTCTCTTTGTGGGACAGAAGGATATCAAGCGTGTCTCGCTGAGTGCGAAGACAAAAGGAGATGCCCATATCAAGCTCGACAAGTCGACCATCAATGTCGATAAAATAGGTGAACACGTTATTGGCTTTACAATTGAAACCGGAAAATACGTTGGCCGTGAGGCGGTCTCGATTGAAGCGACGTCGGGCGCATATCGAAGCGTCGTCGAAACAGAGATAGATATACAAGCGCCCAATACAGTCTCGACACGAACAGTGGTGAAGCGTTTGAAACCAGGAGAGGTCTGGGCGGCTTCAGCCGAAGATGACTTTCTGTCTGTCATTTCTCGGTCAGTTGAAGGGTCGACGATGCCACCATTATCGTTGAAACATCGCGTGGCGGAGCTGATACGTTATCCGCATGGATGTGCTGAGCAAACGACCTCAAAAACCTTGGCGCAGCTTTCACTGCCACAGTTGATGGTACTATCTGATGAGCAAGTGCGAGACGTTCAGCATCATGTCAAAATGGCCTTGCAAAAGCTTCGCCGCTATCAAAACGCAGACGGTGGTTTTAGTTATTGGCCAGGTCATGACCGTGGAGATTATATCTCTTCATATGTTGGTGTTCTGCTCACACATGCCAAAGAGCTTGGGTATCACATGCCAGAAACCATGTTTCAAAAGTGGCAGTCTTATCAAAAAGAAGCTGCGAAGCGCTACCGTATATCAGGCGGCCAATACGATTTGCAGTCGATTCGACTCTTTACGTTGGCGAAGTCAGGTCAAGCGTCACTGGGAGATATGAACACCCTATACGATCATTTGATGAAGCCTGAGCCCAAACATACCGAAGAGAAAGATCAACGCTATCATTGGTATAATCGCTATCACCGTGTGAGCGCCACGTATTTGTGGTTGGCAGCGGCTTACGAACGGGTTGGAATGCACAAAGAAGCGAATAGACTTGTTCGTGAAAGTGAGCAATATGAAGACCATCAGACCAACTACTGGTACGGTGGACGTGTGCGAGACATGGGTGTACGATTACTGGCCACCGGGCGCAGTGACGATGAATCTGCAACTGCTCTCGCGAAAAATATCAGCGATGCGTATATTGATAAGCGTTGGTTATCAACTTCTGATGTGGGGATTTCATTGATGGGGCTGACCCGATTCTTCGGGGATGAAGAACTGAGCGAGCAGGCCGACGTTTCTTTCGCTGTATCAGGCCCAAATTTGAAGAAAGTCGATTATCACTCGACGATGCCAGTCACCACAGCCGAATATGATGGAAGTACCACTGGGTCTAAGGCGATGATAATTGTCAATACAGGCACAGCCGCCACATGGTTTTTGGTGAGCACGCGTGGGGTCGAATCACAAAAGCCTCAACCTGAGGAGGCACAAGGACTTTCTGTGACACGCTCTGGCATCGGCAACACCCTCGTGCAAGGAGAAGATGGTGCTATTTCAATT
>JAHDGS010000110.1 GCA_020627505.1 Myxococcota bacterium | reverse complement strand
GGAATGCCGCGAGACGGTCAGAACGAAGTCGCGACACATCGAGGTCATCGAAGCGGTATGTGCCATCCGACAACGTATCAAGCGCACCCAACAACTGTAGCAAGGTGCTCTTACCCACACCAGACTTACCGGTGACCGAGACGAAATCGCCTGAAGCAATTTCGAAGTCTACATCCTTGAGCACATCGAGTCGTGCCCCTTTCTTGTAGAAAGATTTACACCAGCCTTCAGCGCGAATTATTGCCGTCATAACTACTCCAGCCGAAGGCCTTCTACAGGGTTTAGCCGCGCCGCCATCAACGATGGATAAAGTGTCGCCAGGTAACTCAAAAATACGGCGGCACACACCACAAAGCCCACTTCGACACCATCGACATGGACAGGCAACTCCGTAATATAATACACATCAGAATCAAGCCCAATCGCAAACTCTTGGAGCGCAAAACAGATTCCAAGCCCACACATAAGTCCCAAGATGGTACCGGTCACACCAACCGTCAGACCATAGGTAATAAATATCTTCATCACTGACGTATCAAGCGCCCCCATACTTTTCAAAATAGCAATCTCTTTACTCTTCTCTAAAACAAACACAATCAACGTGGCAGCGATCAAGAAGCTCGCAATGAGTATGATGAATGTCAGAATAATGAACATCGCAATTTTCTCAAGTTTCAATGCCGAAAACAGGTTTTTGTTCATCTGCCGCCAGTCTTTTGTATGGTATGGGTAGCCACCAAGTTTCGAGACCACAGATCGCGCGAAGACATGCACATTCTCGGCATCTTCGATTTTCATCTCGACACCCGTCACGACATCTTGTCCTTCTTTAGAGAGCTGCTGGGCTGCCCCAAGTCCAACATAGATAAACTTTGAATCGTATTCGTACATCCCCGAATAAAATATGCCCACGACTTGAAAACGCTTCGAGCGTGGCATCAGCCCCGTTGGTCCGAGTTCGGTCTTTGAGCTCACGACATTAACACTATCACCAACAAAAACTTTCAAAATCTGTGCCATTTCTTTGCCGATAACGATTCCTGGCACATTCGGCTGCACGTTCGCCTCAGTATCACCAACACCTTTTAGGGCGGCGGCGATGGCGGCATCCATACTCCCTTCCGATGCTTCTACGTTATTCTGCTTTTGCTCTTTTCGTTGATGTTTGACCGGCACGGACGTTAAATCATCCAGACGACCTTCGATCATATTTTCTTTGAGCTGATTGACGCCATCAAGTGTCTCAGGGTCAATCCCTTTCAGCATCGCCCCTGTCCGATTCACATCTGACACCAACATCACTTCATCTAATATAAAAGGAGAAGCACCGAGCACACCACCCATCGTTCGAAGGTCTTGACCAACTTGCTCGTATGCCTCAAACGCAGGCCCATATTTCAACACAAGCAGGTGGGCGTTATTTCCAAATATTTTTTCGCGCAAATCCGTCGAAAAGCCATTCATGACACTCATCACAACAATCATCGCGGTTGTTCCAACGGCAATCGCGAGCACTGAAATCACAGTAATTGCACCGATAACACCATCATCTTGCTTCGCCATCAAGAAGCGCCGCCCGATTCGAGACTCATATCCCCATGACCAGTTTGCCGAACCATCTCCCCAGAATAAGAAACCGAGGCTCCCGCCGAGCACCAGAGCAAGAAATACGATCAAAGCAAAGGCAAATACGGTCACCGCAACATATGCAGGGGAGTCTCCAAATAGAAAGACACGCTCGAGCACAAACGGCTGCATCGCAAATAAAGTAACGGCCAATGCTGTTAATAATAACGACTCACTGAATCCAATACGACGCCCTATCTTTGCACCGATGCTTCCAGCAAGCAGTGATGCTAGGACAAAGAGCCCCGCGATCAACGTCTGAAGTCTGTCACCTTCTAGTGTGATATTCTCCACTGATGCGCGGAGTCCCGCAAAGGTCACCACAAAAAATATGGCCCCAATCAGAATCGTTTTAGGCCCTAAAAAGGACTCTCGCTGTTCGGCACTCACATGTGTTTGACGCGGCACAAACAATGATACAAAGAATGCGCATGGTGCCAAAAAAGCCGCAAAGGGAAGCCATACCTTGAGAGAAAAGCCTTTCTGCCGAGAGAGTTGTAATGCCCCCCACGCACAGAACCCCCATATAAAAACCGCTGCGACGCCAAAGGTCGTCATGCTCAAAGGATTCATGCGTCGTCCGCCGACGCCAACCTTCGCATTTGTGGAAACAGTATCACTTCGCGTATCGATTGCTGATTCGTCAACAGCATCACAAGACGGTCAATCCCGATTCCTTCTCCCGCTGTCGGTGGCATACCACACTCAAGGGCTTCAATATAGTCATGGTCGATATCTGGTGCTTCATCGTCACCACGAACACGTTCTCGCACCTGTGCCAAGAACCGTTCTTTTTGGTCAACGGGGTCATTGAGCTCAGAGAAGGCATTCGCAATTTCCATGCCGGCGACCATCAACTCAAACCTATCGACAACAGCTGGATCTCCATCACGTTTGCGGGCCAGCGGGCTGACTGTCACCGAGAAATCAGTAATAAATGTTGGTTGAATCAACGTCGCTTCGACGTGGGCATCAAAAACAGCATAAAGCAGGGACAATGCGCAACGCCGGCGTTTTTCTCGCATCGTGTCATGCACAGGCCGTTCGGCTGGCAGTGCGCCCGTTTTTTCTTCAAAATCGAGCCCGATAACAGTACCAGACTCACTTTGCCAGTAAGCGTCCATCGCTTCGCCGAGGTGTTTATAGAAATCATCTCCTCCCGCACGAAAAGCCTGTTTTGCATCAAACACAACAGTCGAACCATCATCGGCACTTCTCTGGATTCCAGGAATAAGCTGATAGGCTTCTTCATCAGACAACTCTTTCAAGCACGTCAGCAGCGGTGTTTCCTTGGTGCCGCACTTATCTGCACAGAAAACCAGCGCCGTTTCAACGGAGTCGATATCATCCATCGGCGATACGCCAAAGTGCTCGGATACAAGCGTCGCAATACTCGCCCGACGCCATGGCCGCTTAAATGATATCTCGTGCTCTCCATATCGAATGGTGTCACTGCCATGCAACCGCTCGACCAACCCGCCAATCATATCCTCTGTGAGATTCATCAAATCTTGATAGGTCGCATACGCCTGATAGAACTCAATGGTTGTAAACTCAGGATTATGCCGAGTGCTAATACCCTCATTTCGAAATAAGCGACCTATCTCATAAACTCGTTCCAGACCGCCAACCACGAGTCTCTTCAAATGCAGTTCTGTCGCAATTCGCATTTGGAGGTCCATATTTAATGAGTTGTGATGTGTTAAAAATGGTTTCGCAGATGCGCCACCCGCCACGTCACCCAGAATCGGTGTCTCGACTTCGAGATAACCTTGCTTATCTAAGAAGGCGCGGATCCCAGAAATAATCATCGAACGGGCGCGAAAGATTTTTCGCACATCCATGCTCATTGCCAGGTCGACATACCTTTTTCGATATCGCGTTTCGACATCAGACAAACCATGAAACTTTTCAGGGGGCGGCCTAAGGGCTTTTGTGACGATTCGATAGCTTTGAACTTTAAGCGATAACTCTCCTGTCTTGGTCTTCATTGGTGTGCCGACAGCGCCGACAAAATCACCGAGATCAACCCAGCGCAACCGGTCAAATAGGTCTTCGCCGACCGCATTTTTTTGAATGAACAACTGAAGTTCTTCGTGGCTATCTCGAAGGCGAACAAACGCCGCCTTACCCATGACACGTTTTGCCATCACCCGTCCCGCAATCGAGTGGACATCATGAACGTCATTCAACATCTCTTTTGTCGATTGACCATAGCGTTCAACAAAAGCACTAAAATCGAGTTCTGGCGTAAAGTCATTGGCATATGGGTTCATTCCGGCAGCCCGCATGTCCGCTGCTTTCTCTTTGCGAACCATCATCAACTTATCTGCTGAAATATTTTCAGACATTCCTTCTCCTTCGACTAAACTAATTGGTGCCCGACTGACGTGGCAAGGCTTTTTGAGTTTGCACGCTGCTGCGAAGCAACCAGACCTTCCACACGGCTTCCACGACAATGTTCAGCCCCATTTTAGATTGACCAACGATGCGGTCATAGAACACGATTGGCACTTCCTTAATTCGGAAGCCATGCGCATGTGCCCGAGCGGTCATTTCAATTTGAAACGCGTAACCGGTTGTTTTGATGTCATCTAGCGCAATTGTCTCAAGCACTTGTCTTCGAAAACACTTAAACCCGCCCGTCAAATCGGTGTACGGCAAATTGAGTATCGTTCGCGCGTATAACGACCCTCCACGAGAAATCACTTTACGTAACAATCCCCAATTCACTGTTCCCCCGCCACGCACATAGCGAGAGCCAAGCACAACGTCTGCTTCCATGCTGGCCTCTAAAAGCTGAGGCAGATAACGTGGCTGGTGAGAGAAGTCCGCATCCATTTCAAAGATCCGCTCATATGGCTGTTCAAGCGCCCACTTAAAACCTGCAATATATGCACGTCCGAGACCTTCACGCCCCGTTCGGTGTAAAACATGAACGCGCGGTTCTTTTTCACTCAACAAACGGGCCACTTCACCTGTGCCATCAGGACTATTATCATCGATGATGAGAATATCGAAATCAGGGTAAGTCAAAATCTCTTGGACAATCGACGAGATATTCTCACGTTCGTTAAATGTCGGGATACATATGAGATTTGCTGATACAGCGGACATAATATGTTCTATCGACACAAGACGAAAAAACAAGGGTCAACCGGCTTCAATTATTCGGTTCGGCAGTCCTTTTATGAGCAAAAGCCCGTAGCCAGCGCCGGTGCTCAATCGCCGGGTTTCCAGAGACCCGTTCCCCAGCAAGCACAGACTTCCGCACAGCCGCAAGCGGTGATGCGATCGCGCCCTCCCCGATATCAATACCATCACGAATGACGGCACCTGAGCCAATTGTCGCACGGGCGCCAATATGGGTATGTCCTCCGACGAGCGCATTGGCGCCGACTAAAACCGACCGTCCTATCATGCAGTCGTGTCCGATGTGCGCACCAGCATCTATTTGAACATTTTCCTCAATGATTGTTGCACCGTACAAGGCACGATGCACTCGACAATGTGAGCCAATATGACTGCCCGACTTAAGCCATACACCACCTAAGGTTGGAACACGTCTGAGTCGTTCACCTTCATGATCGCTCAAGTCTATTGTCACGAAAGCGGCTCCGCCGATCGATGCATGTGCCTCAATGGTCACCCCGGCATCGATCCGCACATTTGGCCCGATGTGTACAAAGGGCCCAATCTTGGCATCAGGGTGAACCCGAGCAGAAAGCGCAACACCTTCAGCTCTTTGTTCGCCAGCAGCCGCGTTCATGTCATCGACTTCAGACATCCATGACAACGCTGTTTTTGTTTGATAAAGATGTTGATTCAAACGCCACAAGGCTTCGCCGATGTCATTAACGAGGAGCCATGTTCCATCATTTTTATCTGCGAGTTGCGCACCATCCGCTCTCGAAGCGATGGCACATGCAACACGAGACAGAAATGACCTTTGTCTGTGCCGCGGGAGACGAATCACGCTGACACAATCTGCCCCAGCAGATTCAAATGACAATGCCCGGATGTTAAAATCAGCCTCACCAACAATTTCCGCATTAAGCATCGAACCTAATGCAGACACAGTGATTTTTTTTATGGGTTGTTTCATATAACAACCGAGACGATTTGAAAGTCCCTACTTCGCGTTGCCGCTCGCGTCATAAGCAGCGTTATAACGACGGATCACTTCAGCAGTCAGATCGAGCTGGTTTTGCGCGAAGAGAATCGCATTGCGGTCCGCGATTAAGGTATAGCCTTTTTCTTTACCAATCGCTTCGACAATCACACCCATCTTCTTAAAGATTTTTGATGTCATCTCAGCTTCTTTCCCCGATAGCTCTTGTTGCATCTCCATATACGTTTGCTGGACTTGCATCAAGTTTCTCTGAAGTTCTTGGACGCGCTGTTGCTTAATCTCTGGTTTCATCATCATGCCTTGAGATTCCAACTCTTCCTTCATTTTCTTCAGCTCTTTTTGCTTTTTATCAAGGACAGCTTGCTTTTGGTCGAACTCTTTTTTGAGTTTTGACCGCGCAGCCGCACCTTCTGCAACGTCATTGAGCACACGCTGCAAATCAACAAATGCAATTTTTTGTTCTTGTGCATTGGCTTGTTGACCGCCAAATAAGATTCCTGCGACAAATAATGAAGATACGGCTAGAGAACGCATATATACCACCTTTTTTTGCGTGTTAGATCATCCATCTACGCTTGTACAGAGTGTTTTGACGTGAACACAGGACAATTATTCAATTCGAAAGCCGCTTATCAGGCCATACGCCCAGCATATCCGAATCTGAGACACGCCTATCACGGGCGTTTACCTTATAATGTTTGTTATCCGGCATGGCCTTGGAGCCGCAAGCGCGCACCTCCTGGCGAATATAGATGCAATGTGTTCGTCCGCTGTCCATCGACAAACGGGACTTTCGTGCACACAACTATCGTATCTCCTGGCTTTGCAACCCCATCACCAATCAAAACATTATCAATGGATTCAAATAAATCATCAGATGTTGCAGGCTTGGGAATCACCACAGACTCAATCCCCCACACCAATGCAAGTCGCTGTTGTATACCTGCATCAGGCACCAGCACAATCACTCGATTACGCGGACGGTATTGTGCGATCAATCTGGCTGTTGCGCCTGACCCAGAATATACCACAATTGACTTGGCTTTTAATGCAGCTGCGGCACGAACAGCGGTTAGAGAGATTGCATTCTGGAAATCCCGTGCTGCCTGTGTTTCAATGGCCTTCCGTGTACGTTGGTAAACAACATGCTCGCTGTCTTCAGCCGCCTCCATAATGTTATTCATTGTTCTGACGACAAGCACGGGGTCGTGCCCAACTGCAGTTTCACCGGATAACATCAAACAATCCGCGCCATCAAATACCGCATTCGCGACATCAGATGCCTCTGCACGAGTTGGTCGTGGGTCCGTGATCATCGACTCGAGCATTTGCGTTGCCACAATGACAAAACGTCCACGTCGACTGGCCTCTTCAATAATCTTCTTCTGAATAATCGGCACACGTTCAGGCGGGATTTCAACACCCAAATCCCCTCGCGCAACCATCACTCCATCCGTTTCATCGATAATCCCTTCAAGTTGTTCAATTGCCTCAGGTTTTTCGAGTTTTGCGATCACGAGTGGACGCGTTTGTCCTTTTGCAAGGAGCCGGCGAAGCATACGGATATCGTGACGGGAACGAACAAAAGATAACGCGACAGCGTCAACACCTAACTCTTGCCCGAATTCAGCGTCAGCAATATCTTTATCTGTCATCGAAGGTGCACTCACCTTAGAGTCAGGCAAGTTCATCCCCTTTCGGTCTTTCAATATTCCACCATGTTCAATCGTACACACCAAGTCTGTCGCAGTCTTATCCGTCACTCGGACTGCGATTTTTCCATCATCAAGCAAGATTCGGTGCCCAATTTGAACGTCTTCGACCAGTGAAGCGTAACCAGAAGCAAAGCGCCCAGCCGTCCCGACAATATTTTCAGTCGTGATGTGGCATATTTCTCCTGTTTTGAGTTCGACCCCACCGTTTTCCATGGTCTTCGTTCTAATCTTAGGTCCTTGCAGGTCTTGCATAATCGCGATTGGCACATTGATCTCTTGAGAGACAGAACGAACCATATCGACCATTTCTCTAAAAAAAGTCTTCTCACCATGGCTAAAGTTTAGTCGCACCACATTCATACCTGCTTTCGCCATTTCAATAATGGTTTCTGTTCCAGAACCTGATACGTTAATGTCAACTGATATTACTATTGACTCTGTAAGTTGTTTTGGATTAGCAGATGGCCAAGGGACAATTTCACTTACAGGAGGAACACCTTCATCTGGTTATTCATT
>JAHDGS010000109.1 GCA_020627505.1 Myxococcota bacterium | reverse complement strand
GAAACTATTAGAGACGGCATCATTGTAACGAACAACAGTGCCACGCTCGATTGTGATCTGCTCTTGATGCACGACTTTACCGATAAGTTCTTTTCTTCGCATGATCTATTCCTTGATGATGTGTAAACATACTGAATTGATTGGTGATATCAAGAGAATAACGGTATGCTTCAGGCTTTTTGTCAGCATTATTTAGTGACTTCAAAATGAGCTTGAGTTCAGACTATAAAGTCGATACACAGAAGCCTATGTCGAGTCGAGATTCATATATTGCTGTCGCGGGCAATATTGGTAGTGGAAAGAGCTCTCTTGTGACGTTTCTAAAGGAAAACTACGTCGCGGAGCCTTTTTTTGAGCCGAATGATGATAATCCATTCTTGCCGCTCTTTTATGAGGACATGGAAACATGGGCCTTTCATTCTCAGATGCATTTTTTAACGCATAAGTTCAAAATTCATGCTGACCTGGCTAATACCAATGGGACGGTGATTCAGGATAGAACGATATTCGAAGATGCTGAGATCTTTGCAGCATACCACTATGAATCTGGAAATATTTCCGAGGATGAATGGGCAATGTATACGGAGCTCTATCGAACGATTTGTCGAATGATTCGACCACCGGATGTGATGATTTATTTAAAATGCTCGATGCCGACCTTGAGACGACGGATCAAGCAGCGTGGGCGTTCGATGGAGCAAAGTATTCCGACATCGTACTTGAAGAAACTTGAAGGCCTTTATGGACAATGGTTGGCCAGTTATAAGGCGTCACCTGTTATTACGATCGAAACAGGAAAAATAGATTATGTGACTGATTGGGTCGACAGGGTTGAGGTGATGGAAGCAATAGAACAACACATTCCGGGCATTAAGCGAAGAAGTTGACCCACGCTATCGAGTAGACGGCAGACCAATCGATTGACGAATAGGGCGGAGGTCCTGAGGCGCTAAAGGAAGTTTGAGAGGACAGGTTTCTTGGTCGGTGATGAGTAACTCGGTAGGAAGACATAGTGCCGACGGTGTATCTTTGACGGCAAGCTTTGAGAGACCAAAAGCGATGAGGCCGATGCCATCTACAATTGGCCATATCGTTTTTGCGCCATAAATCGCGTCGCCCACGATGGGGACATTAAGAGATGAAAGATGCGCTCGAATCTGATGGTATCGCCCTGTTTTGGGCTGTGCCCACAGCAGTTGTTGGCGTTGATAATGTCGTATCGGCTTGATATATGTCGAAGCTGATACCATGCCTGGTCCGCTTGCGCCTGCAGGTATAACCATCGCATAATCGACTTTTCCACCATTATAAGAACGTCGAGCTTTCTTGAGTTTACGGTCAATTTGTTGCTTTTGAATCGACGTATCGGTTTCCGCCCAAGCGAGGTAGTGTTTGGCGATGCTTCTCCTCTTGAATTGCTGCTCAAGCGTATACTGACCGTGGTCCGTTCGTCCAAATAGGACCAAACCTGCTGTGACACGATCAAGACGGTGAACAGGCCTAAGATGTTCTCTCGTGAATTGACGGGCCCATTGTAAAAGAGACGTTTCGTCAGCATTCGGCGCGACAACAACCCAGCCATATGGCTTGAAAACAGCAACCACATGTTTTGATGTATATATAACCGTGGGTTGTCGCTGTTCTGGATGGGCGTCAAGCGCCGTCATTAGTTGGTAAAGATAAGTGGGACCTCAACACTGGTTTCTTCTCCCGAGTATGTCGGGAATCGCCATCGCTTTGTCGCACGTTTAACACAATCACCAAGCGAACCTTGGTTTAAGGCACGCTCTCTAAAAAGAGCGGAACGAACACTACCATCATTTCGCACCGTGACCTTAATCACTTTTTTGCCCTCTATACCAGAGCCTTTTTTGACTTCGTCTTGTGCACATTTTTGTACAGAACGCAGATTCTGACTGATCACTTTACTCGCTGCAGCAGCATCGAGTCCGCCTGAGGATGCACCCGCAACCATCCGGTTTTTGACGCCTTCTTTTTCTTTAACAGTTGAGGCTTTCTTCTCTGTACCGAATAGGCCAGACAGAGAGCCGCCTGTGCCAACTGCACCGATATCCATTGTGGCCATATCGCCGGCACGTCCAACTTTTGCTGCATTAGGGCCACCAGAGCCAAATGCATCACTTAAATCCATATCTTCAAGTTTTTGTTGCTTCGCAGGCCTTCTGCGAACAGGCTGCTTTTTGGCCACGACGGGCTCAGGGCAGTTGCCCATTAACTTACAAGCGATATCAGATCCGCCGTCGGCGGCCTTATATTCACGTTTCTTACGGTTTTTGGCAACATCTTCGCCAGCGACAGCAACGGTCAATTCTGTAATCTTTGAAGATAACCATGGAATCTCGATAATCCCTTTCCACTCTAACCAGAGTGCGCTGATAATACCGAGGGTCAGCGCAATAGCTGTTGCACCATAGGCACGATGCTTTGCTTTTCGATTCGCAAGACCTGCTTGGGCAATGAATACGCGTGTTTTCTCTCCAATTGGCGCACCAACTTTAAGATGTGGAGCAGTTTGGACAGCTGCGAATGGATCGGGCGCAGCGGGTGGAACACCTGGTGCACCGGCCATTGCTTGCGGCGGTGCGACAGGAGGCGGGGTCGCTGTTGGCGGAGCTGCTCCAACCGGCGGTTGAGTGGGGGCTGCAGGCGGCAATGAAGGCGCTGAAGGAGGCTGTTCAACGAACTCAGAAGTGTCTTGCGCAGCAAAGCTTTGAGGCCCGGCCAAACTATGTTCTGTTTTGTCGTCTTGGAAAGATGGTGGTGAATTGTCTGAAGGAACTGGCGGAGGAGGCGGCACCGAACTTTGTTTGAAGTCAGGCAAGTCTTCAAAGCGAGTCCAGTTCATTAGGCCTTCGTGCCAACAATGTGATCGGTCATGAATCCTGTTATTCCGATAAAGGTTAAGTACGCCGTCTTTCTTCATCGGACCAACTTGTTTGCCCTTGATCGCAACATACCAATCTGTCGTGTCTGGCGCCTTCGGGATCAGGCCTGGCACAGCCTGATGGATTGCTGTTAGTGGCGCCTGGCCGTCCTTTAATAAAGGGTTGCCAAGGTTTGCCGTCGGCTCAACACCGGTTTCTCGGACAACAATAATGTGCTGGCAATTCTTACAACGGATCTTGAGAATCTTACCCTTGACCTTGTCATCTGAGATTTTGTACTTCGTGTTACAACTATCGCAATAAAACTTCATAAGTCTCTCTTCTGCTGGTCAATATATAGGTATTATGGGGCAGAAGGCAACAACTCAAGATTTTTCTGTCACTTTTTCTTCGTTAAGTCGCCGAATATGAAGTTGAGTGAGATGTAAACCGCGTTGTTGGAGTCGCTGAATAAGCTTTTCTCGCATCCGCTCAAAGAGTCGTTGCTCACGAAGAGAGCCAACCCAAATATAGGCCCCCAAGCCGGTTCGATTGTGAAAAATCTCAAGTGAAATTTGATCGAAAACATCCGCATTGAGGGCAATTTGGATGCGGTAGCCTTGACGGCCTTTGCCAGCCACAAATAAATCAACTTCCTGGGAGACCTCGGGTTGGTCCTGTTCTTTGGTGCGCGTCCCTTGTGGCTGACTCCGAGCGGTGAGCTGTTGCATGTGTCGCTTTCGTTCGAGTTCTTGAACCAGATCAGGCTTGGGCGTGTCAGACATACTTAGAGTCGAATATGAACAATAACATATAAATGGCCGCGGGTGTCATCAGCACCAACAAACCCACTGTGCTTGATGCGCAACGCGGTACCGCCCGAGGTTTCAATCGGCACCCGAACCTTAAGGCGGGAATCGTCTGGTAGTTTGACCTCAATATCACCACCGTCTTGCGCGATTTTTAATGGAATTGCCGTCTTAATATACAGGTCATCTTTATCTCGGCGAAATATTTTAGAAGGTTGTAGCTTCAGCGTGAGATATAAATCTCCATTTGCGCCACCTTCTTCACCTGACTGACCTTGACCTTTTAGTCGTAAAATACTCTTGTCAGTCGCCCCTTTCGGAATCTTTATTTGCAAGGACCTTTTTTCACCAGCTTGCGTGACATCGACCGTGCGAGTGCTTCCTGACCAAATATCTGAGAATGAAATGTTCAAGACCTGATGTGTGTCGACACCACGACGCGGGCCATTATCACCGAACCCAAAGAAATCTTTCACTCTGTCTTTCGCTTTCTCAACCACATCGACAATTTGGGTTTCAATGGGTGTGACAGACGGATCTGCATTGCCAAAGAGATCATACATCCTACGTCTTGACGGATCGGATAAGAGGGCATACGCCTCTGAAATTTGTTGGAATAATTGCTTTGCTTCGTCCGATTGATTGACGTCAGGGTGATATTTACGTGCAAGAGCCCGGTAGGCCGCCTTGACCTCGTCAGGTGACGCTTTTTTATGAATCTTTAAGGTTTTATATGGATCTTGCACAGTTCGACCTATAGATTTTGATGTTGCCATGCGCCTGCGCGGAACCGGATTCGCATTAATATGAAGAGCAGTGTCGCGTATGTTCCTGCCGCAATCCAACACCCATGTAGACCCATATCGAAATGGATAGCCAGAAGCCACGAGAGTGGGGCGAGGCACGCGAAATGAAGGATCATTTCAACGAGCATGACATATCGGCTTTCTCCGGCACCGTACAGGATTTGAGTGTAAACGAGACCCGCGCCAGCAAATGGAATCCATAAACCAACAAGGCGAATTGATGAAGATGATGCAGCAATAACCGCTTGGCGAGTCCCTTCGGCGCCGCCATCACTGGGTAAGAAGATCGACACAATGGCTTCAGGGGCGATAAGACAAACCAGACTCAATAGTCCCATAATGAAGAAAATCAATTTAATACTTTCACCTGCATAGCGTTTCGCGCGATCGTATCTGCCTTCACCAATTGACTGCGCGAGCAAGGTATGTGGCGCTGACCCAAAGGCAAGACTCGCCATAAAACAGAGCATGGCGGCGTTCACGACGACCGTAAAGGTCGCTTTGCTGACATTTGATTGAGTTGCTGAACTGGCATCAATTTGACCGACAATCCAATAAAAGATTCCGAATCCTGACATCACAAATATGGTCGCCATACCAGCCCAAAAAGATAGCGCACTGATTTGAAAAGCGAGTTTAGGGCTAAAGTTACTTGGTCGATAGATTTGATATGTGCGTTGGATATGTGGCCGAAAAGACCAGGCGGCAATCAATAAAAGGCCTATAAAGCTTGAGATAACAGAAGCCCATGCAGCACCGGTTATGCCGAGCTCAGGCAATCCGAGCTTCCCAAAAATAAGTCCATAATCCAAAACAGCATTAATGATATTCATCGCAAGTGCAGAGAAAACGTGTACCCATACGTGGCCAAGGCCATCGAAAAAGGCCTTATAGGCCATCATCATAACCATCGAAAAAACACCAATGAAACGGATTTGACAAAAGTCGATACCCGTTCGAATAAACGGCTCGCTGCCCCCAATCAAATGCACAAAAATAGCAGGCGTAAGCAAAACGGCGAACAAGGCCATCGCCGCTGACGTCACCGCCGCAATACCAAGTGAATTGAACAAAACCTGGCCAGCACCTGTTGGTTTTTCTTCACCAATACGCCGGCCGACCAGAGCCTGTGTGCCCACTTGAATCGCGCTGAGACTACCACCGAATGCCCACAATAAAATTAAAGAGGGCCCGAGGGCAGCCTGGCCGAGAACGGCGGCTTCGCCATCAAGTCGGCCAATCATCGCAGTATCCACCCAATTGACCGCCGTTTGTGTCAGCATGCCAAGAATAACGGGCAGTCCTAAAGTCAGTACGCGCTTGGCAAAAGCGAAATCCAGCTTGTACCACGGCCAGGGGCCTTCACGCGAAAGCGCTTGTTGGTTAATTTGAGTGGTCTCTGTTTCGTGCTTCACTTTATCCTTCTAATACTCTATTTTTGGTTTGACCAGTTGTTGAATTGAAAAATATGTGGTTGAAAAGGGTATGACCCACTCGATCATCAACTCTATGAAAAACCTGATGCCTCAGGGACTTATTCTTATTATGACTTTTGTACTTGCTGCATGCTCAAGTCCGGACTTTCCTGATTGCAAGAAAGATAAGCACTGCAAAAAGAATGCAGATGGCCAAGAGATTGGTTATGTTTGTGTATTTGGTCAGTGTCAAGCGTGTGGCCGTGACAACGACTGCGCAGATGGTCAAAAGTGTTATGAGAACCGATGCGTCACACCATGTGTGAGCGATGCATCTTGTGATCCAGGTTACCGATGTCGGCTTGACGGTCTTTGTGAGAAAGTTGAGAAAGCTGAAAAAAGAGGCGGCGTTGTCGGTCAGGCCTGCTCACAAGAGGACCCATGCCAGTCAGGTCTTGTCTGTATGAAGGGGATTTGCCAAGAGCCTTCAGTGCAGATGTCTGAAGAAGAGTGTAGCAATACGTTTGTTATTTATTTTGATTACAATATCGACAATCTATCTGAAGAAAGTAGAGATTTACTCAAGAAGATCTCACGTTGTCTTGCATATAGTGATGTGACCAAGATTCAACTAGAAGGCCACGCAGATGAACGTGGGACAACAATGTATAACCTCGATTTAGGTGAGCGACGGGCCCGAACGGTTCGAAACTATTTAGGCGGAATTGGCGTGTCTGAGGATCGTATGCGAACGTTATCATACGGCGAGGAACGGCCTGCTGTTTCTGGGCATAATGAGTCATCATTCCAACAAAATCGACGTGTCGAAATTATTGTTAAGGAATAAGACCATGCAAATCATACGTCATGTTGTCCTTTGTTGTATCTTTATCAATTTGAGTGGTTGTTTTGCCACAACATCTGAAGTCGAGCGAATGCGTTTTGAGCAACAGAAACTCGAGAAAGAACTTCTCGCTCTTCACCAGCGCCAAATGGAGAGCCACTCTACACTGGAGCTTCGTGTTGTTGCAATCGAGGGCCGCGCCAAAAGCCTAGAGTCGACATTATTATCGATGCGTGAAAAAGGGGCGGATAATGGTGTCGATGCGAACTTTCTTGGGAATGAACTGAGCCGGTTGCGAGGCGAAGTAGAGCGATTGCAAAATGAAATGACAACGCGACAGCCCACGGTGAGAACGACGCCGGTGATGTCAAGCTCAGGACCAGAAGAGGTCCTCGAAGAGACACCGGACCAGCTTTTTGGCCATGCCCGTCATGCATTATCTGTCGACGCCTATGAAGAGTCGATTCGGCTGTATAAAGCGTTCACCAAGCGTGCTGAGCCAACAGATGAACGTATACCTGAAGCACATTATTTCGCTGGCCTCTCTCAATTGAAGAAGGCAAAGACACTCTCGAAAGGGCCGGAGAAAGATCGACTGACAAAAGCTGCAATTTTCTCCTTCCAAAAAGTGATCGATGCATCAGGACACCCCAAAATGCCAGCGGCCTTATTTGGGATTGGACAATGTTTTGAACAATTGTCTCTGAATAGCGATGCGAAAATATTTTATGAAGAAATCTTGTCCAGCCATGCAAGTAGCGAATATGCTACCCAGGCAAAAGAACGTTTGAAAGCACTGTAGTGTGATCAAATATTCCGAATAGACAAGGACTTTTCATGACCACCTTTTATAAAATACTGCTCACAATCGTCGGCATATTCTTTTCATTCTCAGTGCTATCATCTGGCGGCGGTGAGGCTCACCCTATTGATTTAACCGGTCATTGGGTCGGCATCGCATGTGTTATCATATTCGTCATCTCATACTCTGCTGTGATAGGAGAGGAGGTCCTTCATCTGAAGAAGTCGATTCCTGTTCTGGTCTCTGCGGGTATCATTTGGATGCTGGTCGCTTGGGTGTATGGACAGCATGGAGATAAGCTCACGGCTGAGATTATGGTCAGACATAATTTATTAGAATACGCAGAGTTATTCTTATTTCTTCTGGCTGCGATGACATATATCAACACGATGGAAGAGCGAGGCGTTTTCGATGCGCTGCTGGCTTGTGTCGCGTGGATTCAGTTTGAAGAAAATCTCTGACTGTTGTCTTTCTTTATTTCACCAATC
>JAHDGS010000108.1 GCA_020627505.1 Myxococcota bacterium | reverse complement strand
TATGCTGAAGGTGGCTCAGCATGCTATGGCGACAGCGGCGGGCCAGTTCTCCATTATAACACCGAGCAGAAAGCTTATGTTGTCGTCGCTGTCAACGCGATGCTGCTTGAGGCCTACAACTGTAGGATGCCCTACACGGTGGCAAGCCGAACTGATGTGCGCAGTGTCGTTCAGTTATTCAGAGGTTATCTATCGTATTAAAGTCACGAAACGTACGTGAGGCAACATCCCTGTATATGCTGTTCAGTCTTTCTTCGACCTGTGCTTAGCCCATGTCCGGGTGATGATGAGCATGAGTATTTTAACAGTGGCGCAAATTTGGGCTGTTTTTAGAATAAATTCGCACTGTGTGACGAAAACATACCTGCCATCAAACGTATGGATAGAAGAACACCCCAGACAAAGAAGGAATAGAAAATGAATCAGTATATAAAGTGTTGTGTAGTTGGGCTATTTGGCGCAGTAAGTATTATTGCATGCGGAGATGTGAGCAGGGAGTCTTTAGAGGTCGAACGTATCAGCGAAGAAGAGGCTGAGCTCGAGATTTGGACCCGTGACGGTACGCCTGTACGGTTCCAAGATGATAAGTTGCGACTCGCTGAGGTTGATGGCCCTGAGCCTGGCTGCCCCCGTCATCAAGCCCCGCAGCAGATCGAGCTTGCGGAGATATATGGTGGACATGACCTTACATGTGGACTCGACGAAGGCGGTTTCCTATATTGCTGGGGAACAAATGATAAATTTGACTACCAATCTGTGCCAGAAGATGAGCGGTTTACAGAGATAGTTCTTGGTGCAGACTTCGGATGTGGGCTCACTGTCAATCAAGAGCTGAAATGTTTTGGTGAAGACAATATGATATCGCAACATGTACCTCAAGGCTATTTTGTCCAAGTTGAGACCTATACGAATGATTTACATCATGCCGAGTTTGTCACATGCGCTCTTGGGGTTGGTGGGCAGATCGACTGCTGGGGCTTTAGAGATTCGCCAGCACGGCACTTTCGCCCTGATGGCGTTTACACCGCACTTTCTGACATCATGTGGATTGGGGCCGGTAAAGGTATGATGTTTTGTGGCGCTAAACCATATGGTGGCGTTGATTGTTGGAACATGCCAGGCATAGATTTTGATCAAGATGAAAAAGCATCAAACATGCGGGAGTATCCTGACCAACTTTTCAGAGACCGGAGTATTTATGTTGAAATTCATGGCTCCGAAAAAGATATCTGCGCCAGAACTATTTCAGGGAAAGTCGACTGTGTGTTTTTTGGTTATCGCGGTTATGGCGCAAACCAGCCGACAGTGCGCTATAGTCCTGAAGGCGAGTTTAAAGCATTGGACGCATCTTGGATTAGACCTTGTGGTATTCTTGAGGATGGAGGGCTCTCATGTTGGAGACAGAGTGTTAAGTACAACTATGTAGATGGCCAACGGACTGTTGAGGGGCGAGATTTTGACCAAAAAAGCATGGAGGGTGCCTTTACTAAGCTGCGCACGACGACTCACCGCAATAATTTCTCCTTAAATGTTGACGGCCAAATTCTCAACACAGGGGTTGTGGATGGAGAGGTTATTGTCAAAGAAAGCGTATTCGATGGTGACAGTGGTTTTGTAAGTATGAATGGAAACCAAAATGCGAACATTTGTGGCCTCAAGGCGGACAGCAGCTTTAGCTGTGATGGTTACTACAAGGACAGGTACGATAACGTCGCTCTGTACGAGTGTTTGCGCTGATATGCGTAATAACATAGGCGCCGAAATTCGGCGAGCTGATACAGGCACTCCTAAAAGGAGTGCTTTTTAAATATGCGAAACGAGTTCCTCGATAACAGCCTCTGTCTTAAGTTCCCCACCAAGGTCTGGCGTCACGAGTCCCTTGCGAACTGCACCCATAGCATCCTTCCGAATCGAGGTTGCAAGTTCTAAATACCCAAGCTCATCGAACAGCATGGCGCCGGTCATCACAGCAGCAAGCGGGTTTGCGATGCCCTGCCCGACAATATCTGGTGCTGAGCCATGAACAGGCTCAAACAATGAGAGTTTGCCTGGGTTTATATTGGCGGATGCAGCAAGACCGAGACTCCCCATAATCGAAGCGCCAATGTCAGACAAGATGTCACCAAATAGGTTGTCGGTCACAATCACATCAAAACGTTGCGGATCGTCAACCAGTCTCATGCAAGCGACGTCAGCATAGAGATGCGCTGTTTCAACATTGGCGAAGTCGCCAGCGACTTCTTTGAATGTGCGTTGCCAAAGACTACCACCAAAGCGCATCGCATTGTTTTTATCAACAAGCGTCACGTGGCCGCGCCGTTTTTTGGCGAGCTCAAAAGCATATCGGATGATACGCTCAACACCCATGTAGGTATTCACAGAGATGTCACATGCGCGCTCGTTTATTGTGCCCTCAGACTCGTGTGTGCCTTCACCAACATAGATGCCTTCCGTGTTTTCTCGAATAATAACCATGTCGATATTCTGCGCATTTTTCAGTGGGGAAAGTTCGGGCTTTAAGATCTGGATAGGTCGAACATTGGCATACAAGTCGAGCCGTTTGCGAAGCCCGAGCAATATTTCTCGACCATGCGCCATGTCAGGGATGCGAGGATCGCCAACAGCACCGAAGAAAATAGCGTGCTTTTCTTTCTGAAGTCGCTCCAGTTTGCCTTTCGGAATGCCCACCCCCTCTCGAAGCCATTTATCGGCTCCCCAATCAAGCTCTTCGACATCAATGTTCACGTCGAAAGATGCTGCTTTTGGAGAAAGATATTCAAGTGCGCTTCGGATAACCTCCGTGCCAATCCCATCTCCCGGGATAGATGCAAGCCTGATCGTATTTTCTTTTTCTGACATAATACCCGTATACTGTTGACTTTTATGACTTTTCAAGAAAAATCCAGAAGCTAGCGCAGTGACCCGGCAGTGACCCGGCAGTGACCCGGCAGTGACCCGGCAGTGACCCGGAATACGGAATACGGAATACGCAACGCTAAATCGACCTCTTGCATCCTGCAGATACGATATCTGCCTGATGACAAAGAAGACTGACGACATACACTATATATATTCTTTGGTTAGGTCAGAAGCGCTCGAATGGTTCGGGCGTTTTCTTTATGGAAGAAAGAAAACCGCCTGTAAAAGGCGGCTTAACTTATTTGGAGGTAACGGCCGGATTCGAACCGGCGAACAACGGTTTTGCAAACCGCCCCATTAGACCACTCTGGCACGTTACCGTACTGACTGGATACAGTGATTGCCGCATCCGGTCAATAATGAATCCTAGAAATTATCCGAAATCATCAAACGCGATCATGTCATCGTCAACGCCGAGTTCATGCAACATATTGATGACAGCACTCAGCATCATCGGCGGGCCACATAAATAATACTCGATTTCAGTCGGATCATCGTGCTCTTTCAGATAACTATCAAGCGCAACTTGATGAACGAAGCCAACAGGTCCTTCCCAATTATCTTCAGGCTGAGGATCAGACAGCGCCAATACATACTTAAAGTTCGGGAAGTCCTTTTCAATATCGATGAAGTCTTGCTCATAGAAGTTTTCGAGAACACTTCGTGCACCATAAAAGAATGTCACTTTGCGGTCTGTCTTCATCGTATGGAAAAGATGGAATAGGTGTGAACGCATTGGCGCCATGCCTGCGCCACCGCCGATGTATACCATTTCTTTATCGGTTTCTTTAATAAAGAACTCACCATACGGCCCCGAAAATGTGACTTTATCTCCTTCTTTAAGGGAGAAAATGTAACTAGAACATTTGCCCGGTGGGACGTCGAGACCTCGCGGCGGTGGTGCATAACGAATCGTCGTCATAACTTTATTCCCCTCCGCCGGGTGGTTGGCCATCGAATACGCTCTTTGCACAGGCTCGTCGATTGTGATGGAATATTTCCACATGTCAAACTTGTCCCATGCGTCCTTGTATTCATCACCAATATCAAAATCCTTGGCTGCATATGTCCCTGTCGGCACTTCAAACTGTATGTAGCCACCGGCTTGGAAATTAAGTATTTCGCCGTCGTCGATTGCAAGATTTGTTGCCTTAATGAACGTCGCAACATTGTCGTTGGATGTCACAGTACTTGTGAAACGCTTAATCGAAAAGATCTCGTCGGGAACGCGGATATCCATGTCCTCACGAACTTTGACCTGGCACGCAAGACGCATGCCTTCTTTCTCTTGCCGCCGGCTAATGTGTGATTTCTCAGTTGGGAGAATGTCACCACCTCCTGCGTCCACATGACAACGACACATGGCACACGTACCGCCACCCCCACATGCAGAAGGAATGAAAATCTTTTCATTCGCGAGCGCTGTAAGTAATGTCGCTCCAGCCGGGACTGCAATCTCTTTCTCGCCATTGATTTTGATTGCAACATTCCCTTGGGTCACAAGGTAGCGGTTTGCGACGATCAGCCCGATGGTTAAGAGCAGGATGACGCCAGTTGTGATGAGTACACTTGAGACAATAATCGCCATTTTACCGCCCTCCTTCTGCTGCGCTTAGAGAGGCAAGTTGCCCCTCTGACTCGACCGCAACGGCTGCTGATTTTTCCTTCTGCGAACCGTCGTCTTCTTTCTTTAAGTTAATGCCTGCAAAGCACATGAAACCCATCGCCATCAGACCTGTTGTAATCATGGTGATGCCGAGGCCTTCAAGACCTTTGGGCATATCTGCATATTCGAGTTTCTCTCGGATAGCAGCCATTGCAATAATTGCTAGCCACCAACCAATACCCGAGCCGAGGCAGTAAAAAATCGTCTCAATGAATGTGTACTGACGCTCGACCATAAATAGACTGCCGCCGAGAATCGCGCAGTTCACAGCGATAAGCGGCAAGAAAATACCAAGCGCATTATATAATGCAGGAGACACCTTCTCGAGCAGCATTTCAACGAACTGAACGAGTGCCGCGATCGTTGCAATAAAGCAAATGAATGTCAGGAAGCTGAGGTCAATTTCCCGAAACTGTTCGCCGGCCCACTCTAAGGCACCTGGCTGCAGCAAATAGCTATTGATGACCCAATTCATTGGGCCAGTGATAATCAGCACAAAGATGACCGCCAAGCCGAGGCCATTTGCGGTTTCAACCTTCTTCGAGACAGCCAAAAATGAGCACATCCCGAGAAAGTTGGCCAATAAGATGTTCTCGATAAAGATCGAGGTTGTGACAATACTTAATAGGTTGTTCAACATATCCATTATTCATTCCCTTTTGCACCGCCGAGCTCTTTTGATACCCAGATTAAGAGTCCCAACAAGATAAATGCCGCAGGGGCGAGCACCATCAGTCCGTTATCGACATAGCCAGTCGCCTCGTAAAATGATATCGGGATAACTCGAAAACCGAGCAACTGTCCGCCACCGAGGAGCTCTCGGAATGCACCAATGACAACGAGAACCCAGGTGTAGCCAATGCCATTCCCAATCGCATCCCACAGTGACGGCATCGGTGGGTTACCCATCGCGAATGCTTCAGCCCGACCAAGGATAATGCAGTTGGTGATAATGAGGCCGACAAAAACCGACAATGCTTTTGATGCCTCGAATAAGTATGCCTTCAACACCTGATCCACAAGAATAACAAGTGTTGACACAACGGCAAGCTGGACGATGATACGTATTCGATGTGGGATGACGTTTCGCATAAGTGAAATCGCAACATTCGATCCGCTGAGTACCGCAATCACGGACGCGCCCATGATTAACGCATTCTCGACGTTGACCGTGACCGCGAGCGCAGAGCAGATTCCCAGCACCTGGTAAGCGATCGGATTGCTTTGCCACGAAGCTTCTTTAATTTGTTTTTTGATGGATGCCATTATCGGCCTCCTTTTTTGAAGAATGCGGCATATGGCTTCGGCGCGACTTTGGTCATTTTCATGACACCATTGCCCGTGAGGGTGGCGCCACTCATGCCATCAACTGCATGCCGGTCGATATCAGATTTTGATACGCCCGCCATATCAGCAGCCTTGCCTTTGGCGACAGTGACGCCGACAAGTTTGCCCGCTTCATATAGATGCTTTCCAATAAAGTTATCAGTGAACCACTTTGCCTCGATGTTTGCGCCAAGACCTGGCGTCTCACCGTGCTTATAAAAAGACAAGCCAACAATCTCGTCTCCATCTGGCTTAACCGCCAAGAATCCAAAAAGTTTCGACCATAGCCCCTTGCCGACCGCGGGGAAGGCATAGCTTAGTGGCGCGCCGCTACTATCTTTTCTCATGTATAAAGGGAGGCCTTTATCTGGTTGAATGTTGAGGCCGCTTGCAGCATCACTTGGCAAGTCGGCGACTTGGAGTGACTCGGCGACGCTGCCGTCTGTTTTAACGACCATTTCTTTGATATGTTCGTTGTAGAATGCCGTGACAGCCGAGCCATCTTTACCTTCAAGATCTGCATCACTAAAGCCCACAGCTTTCAAGATGTTTTTCTGTCGATCAACCATTTGGTTCATCTCTTGCCGGTCTTTCAATGCTGTCGAAACACCCGCAAGCAATAGCGAGCATACGACACACACACCGATTGCGAAGCCGATGATATATCCATTACTTTGCTGCATAACGCACCGCCCGTTTCTTAAGTTCTGACTCCACCACATAGTGGTCAATCAAAGGTGAGAAAATATTCATGAACAGAACCGCAAGCATCATGCCTTCTGGGTATGCGGGGTTAATCGTTCGGATGATGACACAGACAGCGCCAATCAAAAAGCCATATATCCATCTTGATTTTTTATGGAATGGGGAGCTGACAGGATCTGTTGCCATGAAGACAGCACCAAATGCGAAACTGCCCATGATAAAGTGTTCCCAGAATGGCAGCGCAAAAAATGTTGGCACCTCGCCAGATTGTGCCGCCCAGTTGAGAAGGCCGCCGACAAATGCGCCGCCCGCAAACACGCCGACCATCGTTCGCCATGAGCCAACTCCGGTGAGCACTAAGATCAGCGCGCCAATCGCAATAGCGATCAAAGAAGTTTCTCCGACAGATCCCGGAATGAAACCAAAAATCATATCATTCACACTGTAAAGTGTATGGGTGTTTGCAATCGAGTCCACACCTGGCGCGTTGACAGCCGCTTCAGCCAGGGCTGTGGCGCCAGAATAACCGTCAATAGCTGAGACACTGCCATCGAGATGCTTCTGAATGAGCTCTGGAGAGATGCTGGTCCAGCTGTTTGCTGCAAGCGAGCCATCAGCAGCTTTAGAGAATGGCTTCGCCACCCAGACATCGCCTGACATCTGCGCCGGATAGGAGAAAAATAAAAATGCACGTGCAACCATTGCCGGGTTGAAAATGTTCATCCCAACGCCGCCGAAGACTTCTTTACCAATAACGACACCGAATGCGACACCAAGTAATAGTTGCCATAAAGGCAGCGTCGGTGGAACGATCAGCGGGATCAATGCACCCGTTACAAGGAAGCCCTCAGAGATTTCGTGACCACGTATTTGAGCAAAAAGTCCTTCTAGCCCGCCACCGAATAAGTATGTTAAGATGAGCATCGGCAGAACATGCATCGCCCCCTCAAGACAACATTGAATGAAGGTCGCATCCGTCACGCCGATGCTGAGATATGCATTACGTCCCACGTTGTATGTGCCGAACACATAGCATGGCAGCAAGGCCACAACGACCGTAAAAATGAATCTTTTCAAGTCAGTCGCGTCACGAATGTGTGGCGCATTCTTTGTGGCAATGCCAGGTTTTCTAAAAAAAGTGTCTGTTGCGTCGATCAACGCCCTGTTTGGCACCTTTCCGATTAGGCTGCCTTCCTCGTGGGCCTTTGCAACAATGGATTCCCATATCTTCCACATTGTTTAACCTTCCTTCGCTAATAAGTCTTTGCCGCTCTCAATGATCTTGTTGAGTTCAATTTTCGACGGACATACAAAAGTACATAACCCACAGTCGACACAGTCTTTGAGGCCAACTTTTTCCATGCGCTCGACATCTTCGGCAAGCGCTGATTTGAAAACAAGGTTTGGCATCAAGTCAACCGGGCAGACTTCAATACATTTTCCGCACTGAACACAGCCGCGATGTTCACCATTGTTTGATGTTGTCGCAGCAAATTGTTTGTTGGGGGATAGTGCCGATAACCACAGCCGGAATGAGGTGAGCTTATCTGCACCAGCTCTAAAAAAGACAAACGGTGTTCGTTCAACATCTTCAGTCATAAGATGAATGCTACTTTCA
>JAHDGS010000107.1 GCA_020627505.1 Myxococcota bacterium | reverse complement strand
GCCCGTCAACAGATCATTCAGCACGAAGTAGCGCATATCGAAAAGCAACACAGTGTCGATGTTTTTCTGTTGGAATTGCTGTCTGTCCTATTCTGGTTTAATCCGCTGCTGTACTTTTTTAAGCGTTCCTTACGCACGATTCACGAATATCAGGCTGATGCCGAAAACGTCGCACTATTTGGCATCTCAAGAGGGGGGTTTGGTGCGACACATCTCGGGATGAAGTATCGAGATATCGTGAAGTCCGTATCATCGCATGCGGGGGTCTTGTCTAAAGCAAGATGGCCCGAAGATAATCCAATCGACTTACTTACGAAGTTTCCCCAAAATGAACTGCCAGCTTTTAAGATTGATGTCGGATATGATGACGACTTATCTCGTGGACAAGGCGTTGAGTTCAGCGCAGAATTAAAATCGATGAATATTGAACATGAGATGGCTGTTTATGACCACCCAACTCAAAGTCTCAAACATAATTGGGATATATGGAAAGAAACGCTTGAAGAAGCTGTTGCTTTTCATCAAAAGCACCAAGGTGGAAAAGCAGGAGCGCCATTAAGAGCGCATGGGTTTGAAAATAGAGCCGACGAATTACTCGAGAAAGAATTCGAAGACATTCAAGTCGAGCAAGATGGCTTTAAAGCTTTATTAATGGAGTTGCCAGAACGAGCAAAACGTGCTGTCGGTGGTGAGGTTGAGTCATTCGAACATGTCCGTCCCTTTGAAAAAGTAAATGTTTGGCCAGAACAGCGTTCAGAGTTAGCTGAACGCTTTACCGAGTTGGCAGAACAGTACGCGGCAGTCGAGGCGATGTCCTTACCGCATGCTCGGAAGAAGCATTTGCTCGACGCGATGGAAGAAGCCTTCGATAAAGCAGAAGAAAAGGGGTTGAAGGCTCAGCGTGCGATTAAACAGTGGCAACTTGGTGCGCGATCTGTTCCAAAGGTTTCTTCGGTTGACGCGCTTGAAAATCTTCCGGCGAATGTGAAGACGATTTTAGCTCCCGTTCTTAAATTGGGGCCGTCAGTCGCATCTGCGTTGGCGACGATCGCCGAACTCAGGCCAGGATTGTTAACAGAAAAAGATAGCATTGTTGGTAAAACGTTTGCGAAGGCACTTGCTGACCATGTTAACGGTGGATTTGTCGAGACGGATGATGTCGCAGGCTTTTCGGAATTCTTGCTTCGTGTCGCGAATCAGATATTTGATTGGCGCCAAGGTGGGTATAGCCATTCCGTGTGTTCAGGGATGACGCTTTTTATGAAAAATCCGTCGATGATACTTTCATTGATTGAACATGCGAAGTCTGGCAAACCTTATAAGGTCAAACCTGTCTTTGAAGGGGATAAGATAAAATCTCTCAAACCGCTGGATGACTTTAAAAATGCTTATCGCTCCGTTAAACCAACGAAGAAACTGAATGGCGCATATTTAGGCTATGAGCGAGGTTACCTGCGTGTACTTGTTGATGAACTGGCACCAGATAGTAAAGATTTGCCGAGTGACCGTTTTGCAAAGACATGTGGCCCTGTCGCATGTGCAATGTCCAAGCTTGCCCAGACTGAGATTCGTTACGATTACGCGCATAATATTAAGACAGGTGATGATTTGGTAGCAGCTGTTAAGAGTCAAGGACAGTACGGTTTAGCAATGGCTGACGTGACGATGAGCAATAAAGACTTCGAACATATCTTTTTACACTTTCCTGTATTCTACGACTATGATGAGAAGACAAATACGGTCGCGATGCAAGAATGGACCCGAGGGGAACAGCGTATCTCTGTTGATGATCTCGCCTTTGGTGTGGAAGAAAAGACGCGACCAGCAATATATTACAGGCAAAGTGAAGTGCTTGAACCATTGATGACCCGCAAGAAGATTGAAAAAGAAAAGAAGTGGAGCTGGGATAAATCGAGTACCTCTAAGCGATGGGGCGAGCGGATGACCCTTGATGGTCTGTTTGACGATATTGATGATGATATTGAAGATGAAGTTTCAGATACAATGTCTGAACTGAGTGATATTGAAGATTGGCAAGATCTCGAAAATCGAGGTTACGAGTAAAATACGATGGCAGTAAAAAACGATAAACAGTATTATGTGATTGCATACTCGCGTATCGAGGAAGATGATCTGCCCGAACCCGATGTGATTGCTGCAGGCGTTCTTCAGGTTGCCACTGATAAAGATCAAGGTATCGATGGTGATTTTGTTCAAGGCGTTTTGGAGGCTAAAGATAATCATACCTGTCAGGGTGAAGCATCAACGGGTGGGTGCACTGCGACACATGCCTATGCTGAGTCGCGTGTGCGGGCGCGTCTCTCACAAGGTGAAAAGGCACATGTGACATGGAGAGACTTTCATGCTGTTGCGGGTCGTGGAGACGTTCGACCTGGAGAACCACTTGAGTTTGATCACAAAGACAAAGCGGTTCGCGTTGAGTTATACGAGGTCGGCAATAAAACAAACAAAAAAAAGGGTGTACTGTCTCTTGCTGACGTTCAGAAACTTCAGAAAAAGCTCGCTGCTCAGATTGAAACGTCAAAAGCACGTGTGAAGGTCCGAAAGAAGATAATTGATGCATCAACATCTCTGACCAAAAGTGTTGAGCAAGCCAAGGGGCGCATCAATGATTTTCAGGATAAGGTTGGTGTCGATGGATTAGGGCAGCACCATTTTGATTCACTGACAAACTTTTTGGACGATATTGAATTAACACTATCTGATGAGAGACGACAGGCTTTGAAGAAACTATCATCTGAGACCAAAGATGACATCTTATCCTTGTTGAATAACACAACATCGAATTTATTTGATCAGTTGGCTCAATATGAGCAAGATTTCGGTTCTTATCGTAAGCAGGTTCAAAATATCGAAAACCAATATATGTCCATGGCTGATGATGCTGCAGGGCATGTCTCATGGCTCGGTCGTCGTCTAAAGGAACTCAAGAAAGAGTTTTCAGCAATAGATGGTTCCGTCAATCCTGATTTTGGTTCGGCAGAGCAAATGGTTGAGCAAGTGAAGATTGCGCACAAAAAATTTAAGAAAGCTGTCAAGGTTTTTGAGAAAAGAAAGGATAATATCGAATCACTGATGGAGACGCATCAAACAGTGATGTCGATATACGAGGAATGTAGTCAGCTTTTGGAAAAGGCGGAACGATTTGAAAACGATGCTGCTCATCAATTTCGAAAGCAATTATCTGACTTGCGATCCTTTTTAGCCCTTAGAGAACATGCCGTCTTCGAGAAAGCGATGTTGGGGCCAGGAATGCCATTGAGTCGTTTGCAAAAGACTGCATCGAATATTGAAGATGTTGCTGCGGCACTGCCACTTGTTGATGATGGAGACTACCGCGATGTTACCAAAAAGGCGATTCTTGAAAAATCGGCTTCGCTTTTTGACGAATACCTTGGCGCCGTAAAGGACGTATCGCAGGATGCCGATCACTTTGAAGATCATTATACACGTCAGTTTCCAAAGGTTTTTGTGACATCAACACGTCGAACTGATGCTGGCGGTCTTGAGGCACAGATCTATCTGCAAGGGAATGGCCAACAAAAAGTCGAAGTTTATTTTAAGCCTGAGCAAGATGATACATGGCGCCGAATAGAAGTCGAACAACATGATTTAATAGAGCTGACATATGATGTGTCACAGAATAGCGAATGGCGCATTGCGTTCATGGATACTGCTGATGGACAGCCAGTGTCGACACGTTTCAAAATGTCGGGACTTGCGGCTTCGGACCATCCTGCTTTCTGTCGCCATTTACCTTACGCCGCGTACGAGCTTATCGATGACGTGACGGGAACGGATAAAACCATCGAACTTGAAGAGGACGCATATATTGTGAGGAGCATGAATAATGGGAGTTAAAGGAAAATGCTATATTGTTCCGGACGAAGCGACACGTTCATGGAAGCTTGTTGTTCACAACACTGGCGATAAACTTGTTGGCGTGACAAATAATATTTTCACGACAAAAAGAATGGCGGAGACCAGTGACCGTCATGACGACAACAATAATTTTGGTCATGGCATGCTGACCCGGGCAGGGGGCGGTGTTTCTTGGCAGCCTTTCAAAGAGGGGAAAGCATTTCTGGGTACGCCGATTAAAGCAGGACAATATATTCGCCTAGGCCTCCGTGGTGCCGCATTTGGAATCGTGAAGCTCCCTGAATTTGGTGAAGAACCAACTGAAATCGACTTCGCAGACTTTCACTGGTATGGTAATGAAAATTCGATACAAACGAATGGTATGGAACCAGGAGCTGGGGTTCATGGACGGGCGGTGATGCATCACAATGTCAAGGATGGGGAGTCCATTCTCGCCGACATCATGGACCGTATCAATGGCATAAAAGTTGATGGAAAGGCTCGATTACGGGCGATTCCAACAGATGTTGGAACGATTTCACATTGGGAAGTCGAATTCGAAAACCAAGGTGAAACGCCATTTATTGGGACCATTGCTTTTGATGATGCTGAAGATAAGAACGAAGGGATTGGTTTAGAGTCGATGGCGGTCCCCAAGAAGAAGTCTCGCGCAATTCAACGGATTGAAGTCGGTGGTAACTATGGGGTTGAAGCGAAGCCGGGTGCTGATGTGAGAATTGGCGTGCGTGGTCTATCGCATGGTGTTTTTGAGTTGCCCCGAGCCGGTGAGGTCGAGATTGACCTCAGGCATGACTTAGAACGAAATGGCGGTCAGGTGTCCGACGAGTTTTTTAACAAAAAAGCCGTTAAAGAAAAACGTGCAGAGAAACTTGATAAAGTACAATTCTTTGATGGTAAAAAGAAGCTGAATGATGAGATTAAACCCGTGACGTATTATGCCGAAGATGCATTGGCGCGTTCGACCTTTGACCCGCCTAAAGTGTCATTGAGCTATCTCAAAGCTTCTGACGAGCTGCCTGAAGGTGGCTGGCGTGTGACTGTTGAGAGCACCTTTCCAAAGAAATATAAGAAAGAGAAAGTAGGTGCGGTCGTGAGTTTGCGACTTGGTGAGACAGGCTGGGACCCGGCAATGCTTCCGCCGAAGAAAATCACAGCAAAAGGCGATACGAAGTCATGGGTGATACCCAAAGGTGCTTTGGTCAACAATATGGAGGCGCAGACAAAAACACCGCTTCATATACATATTAAAGGCTCTGGTTGGCATTTTGAAATACCCCTGAATGGGCGAGGTATGGTTGAGCCGACACATGACAAAAAAGAAATTGGCTTCCGCGAAGACCAGCACAATATTCGTCAGATGCGCCCTGAGTTTTACGAACGTTGTCGACAGTAGAGTAAACCTCAACAAAGTTGAACGACGAATATCCGTTCATTTTCCCTGATTCTTCGTCGCGTCCTCACAGCATATCCAGATATGCTGTTCCGGTGCTTCTTGAATCAAGAAAAATGCTACAAACATCTGCCAGACCAACTCTATTGAGGTTTACTCTAGATGTTCATATCGCAATATTTATAAACCGACATAGGTACTGCTTTTCATGTCGTGGTATTGATTTAATAAAATGTTCTTTTTTCAGCGCGGATGATTTTGTGTGTCCACCTTCAACATAAACCAAATGAGTTGGCTTATTCGCTCGTGTGTATTTCGCACCTTGACCGGAGAGGTGTTTGTTAATACGTGTGCTTAGGTCCTTGGTGATGCCAGTATAAAATGCGCCATTCTCGCAATGCAGAATATAGACAAACCACAAAGGACTATGTTGCACGTAATATCTTCTCCATCTTCTGACCTTTAGCTAATTCATCCACAAGCTTGTCAAGATAGCGAACATTTCGATAGGTATCAAAGGCTGAGTCGATATCTTCAATTCGGTATCCACAAATCACACCTTTAATCAGATGGGCATATGGGTTAAGTTTCGCCTGTTCAAAGAAGGCTTTGAACGTCACTTCAGATTCAACAAGTTCATTAACCTTCTGCTCATCGAAGCCTGTGAGCCATTCGATCACATGGTGTAGCTCTTCTTTTGTTCGGCCTTTTTTTTCGACTTTTGTGATGTAGTGCGGGTAGACAGACGCAAATGTCATTTGGGCGACCTGTGTATTTTTTTCAGCTGTGACGTTCATGGATGACCTTTTGATGCGCCTAAGTCTATTCGGTTTTAAAGAGTAAATAAGCTGGCGGAAGCATCATGAGGCCAGCAAGCCAATAAGGTGCTTCAGCCCCCATTTTCCAGTACAAGACGCACGCACCGATTGGGCCCACTGCACGCGCCAGAGAGCCCATTGAACGAAAAATCCCCAAAGATTCTCCTTGTCGGTCGTTTGGGGTGCGGAGAGAGACAAGTGCAGAAAGCGCAGGATTCACAAGCGCAGAACCAAACGACATGATACCGAGGAAAAAATAAAAGAGGCCCTGGTTTTTGATAAAAGCGATACCAATCAGTCCCGTGAATAGCGCGATAAATCCAATCAACCCCATTTTCTTTTCGCCGATTTTAGGGGCCAGCCGACGAACGATACCACCTTGTGTCAGTGCGATGATCAGTCCAATAAATAAGAATAAGAGTGCATTATGTTTCGGTGAATATGCGTAGCGCTCTTTCACGAGGAATGTCAGGGTGAACTCCATACCTGAAAAAGCGAGCGAGAAAAGCAAATAGATTAAACACAAACGTGTGACAGAGGCAATACCAAGCTGAGTAAGCCCGCCAAATGGGTTGATGGTTCGTTTAATGGCTTTTGATGGGCCGTTGCTCGGGTGATAGGTTTCTTCGAAACGTCGATAGACCCAGATGAAGTTCATCAAGCTGAGTACAGCAGCGCCCAATGCTGCGACTGAAAATGGATGTGTATATGGTCGCGCAAGTGGGGTTGGATGGAGGTGATATAATGTTGCCCCGATGGCTGGACCTAAGATGAAGCCTAAACCAAAAGCAGCACCCAACATACCCATACCTTTTGCACGGCTTTTCTCATCGGTAATATCTGCAACAGCAGCAGAAGCGACAGATATATTTCCACCCATGACTCCACCGATTAAACGTGCGAGGACCAAGACAGAGAATGCTTCAGCAAAGAACCAAGCGAGGTATGAACCTGCGAGTCCAAGTGTGGTGATGAGCAAAACTGGGCGTCGCCCGATTCGATCAGAGAGGCGTCCCCAGAATGGCGAACATAGAAACTGAAGTAACGCATAAAGCGCACCCAATACGCCACCGAATAAGACAGTGACATAGACCGATACATCTTCACTCGAACTTGAGACATGCGCAAACTGGTTTAAACCTGCGACAAGGTTTTTGAGAATCGGTGAGACCGTCTCGGCTGCGAGGTAATGATCCAACATCTCCGGGAAAAGCGGAAATATGATTGAAAACCCGACCAGGTCTAGAAAGACGGTCAGAAAGATAATTAAAAGTGATGTGCGGCTTCTATTTGTATTCATGGGTATTCACGCCACGATAATGGTGTGAGAAAAGTGCGAAGGCGCCAAGGGCATCTTCGATATCTGTTCCGTCACGCAATGCAAATACATTGAATCCAACACGATCCATATAATGGAGCTGGTCTTTTCCAATATCCCCAACAGCAATAAGATCGCCCTGATAGCCCAATTGGTGTCTCAATTGTTGTGCGTATGTATAGCCTCGACCATCCATAAATGTTGGGAAGTGAATCTCGATGAAGGGGATCGAGCCGAGATGTGGCAGAATTGAGGCGAGACCCTCTTCAGGCTCTATTCGAACACCACATTTGTTGTGACCGCCTTCGAGATAACGTTTCAGTGAAACGGCAATATGTTCTTCGTTTTGGGCCGGTTGTTCGTCTTCAATGAACACACGTTGGTCGTCAATAATCGCTCTTTGTGAAATACGTTTCATATGATTCTCTCTATTCTCCGTATACGCCATTGTGAAATGGTTTTGGGCCGACTCGACGGACCGTATCTAAGAAGCGCTCATCGTCTTGTCGCTCAGCAAGGTAAACATCAGTGAGCGCTTGCATCGCATCTGTCACATCAGCTTTTGGAATCGCTGGGCCAAGCCATTTGCCAAGAGAGGCATCATTTTGTGCTGAACCGCCAAGCATAATTTGATAAAACTCTTCACCTTTCTTATCGATGCCAAGAATACCAATATGTCCCGCATGATGATGACCACAGGCATTTATACACCCTGACATCTTCACCTTGACATGTCCGATGTCTTGGAGTTTTTTCATGTCCTTGTGAAAATGGTCGGTGATGTCTTTTGCGACTGGAATCGATGACGCATTCGCAAGAGAACAGAAATCTAAGCCAGGGCAGCATATCATGTCTGTGAGTAGGCCGATATTGGGTGTGGCCAACTTGATTTGATTGAGTGCCTGATAGAGTTCATAAAGCCGTGCTTTTTCAACATGCTTGAACAACAAATTCTGATCGTGTGTGGTTTGAACTTCTCCAAAGTTATACACGTCTGCGAGATCGGCGACCTGTCGCATTTGTTCACCCGTGATATCACCTGGTGGTAAATCATCAGCTTTGAGCGAGATAAATGCGATCGCATAGCCTGAGACTTTATGAGAAAAAACATTGTGTTTGAGCCATGCCTGGTAGCCCTCATCTTCATTTTGTGCGATCTCATCTGAGATATCTGTTTTGTATAGCGGCGGC
>JAHDGS010000106.1:6629-8654 GCA_020627505.1 Myxococcota bacterium | reverse complement strand
TATTTGAATGAGATTCCAGCTGATATTTCTGATTTTGGTGAAAACAGTTGTAATACATGTCATACAAGCGGAGGCGGAACCCCTCGAAACGCTTTTGGTAATTCATATGCGACATCTGCAAGCTGGGTTGATCTATGCGCACTTGATTCAGACGGTGATGGCAAGACAAATGGCGAAGAGCTTGGTGATGAGTGCTGTGAATGGACAACTGATTCAACATTCGAAGCAACAGCAACAGGGGCACCTGGTGATGGAAATAGCATTGGAACTGGGGATATGAATCAATGTGGTGAAGGCTGTGCAGCCGGGTTTACTGACTGTGGCGGTGTATGTGTTGATTTGACATCTGATAGTGATAACTGCGGTGAGTGTGGTTTTGGTTGTGCAACAATCGGTGAACTTGAAGAGTGTGTGGAAGAGTCATGTGTTCCCGTCGGTAATACGGGGGATGATGATATGCCGGCTGACGAAAATCCTGGCGAAGATGAGCAGCCCATAGAAGATACACCGGTCGACAATTCTGATGATAATGACGAGTCAGGCGAAGAAGAGTCTGAAGATGAAAATGACGAAAGTGTACCGGCTGAAGAAGAGGTGAATGATGATGGTTGCCAGCAAAGCAATACAGTGGGGCTGTTCTTAGGGCTATTTGTTCCACTCGCACTGATTCGTCGTCGAAAGTCATAGCGTTATGAGGCTAGAGGCCTAATATAACTATCGAAATAGCGTGCTTACAGACACGCTATTTTTTTCTCTGTGAAATCATGGAAGAGTCCCCCTTAGAAAGCATTGAATTACAAGCACTTTTGTGTTATGATAAAGCGTTTTCAGATAGATTAGAGGTAACGAATGGCAAAAAGCCCACTTAAAGATAAAGATTTTCTCCCAGATGATGCAGCACTCGAGAAAATCTTAGGCAATCGTTGGCCACGTTATCTTCAAACGGTCACCATGCTTAAAGAGCGTAAGCTACATCCTGAAATGTATTGGTATGGGCCCTCAAGCGGTTGGGCACCGAGATTCTGTATAGGTGAAGTGACGGTATGTGGTGTTTATTTAGCACAAAAGCCGTTGATGGGTCTTGTTGGTGTCGGAGACAAAGTTGGTTCGTATCTTGATCGAGATGAGCAGTTATCGCCTCGGGCAAGAAATCTATATGAAATGACACCGAAGAAAGGGCCGCTTCGATGGATCGAAGCGCAGCTTGCAACACGTGGAGATCTTGAAGCATTTGTGTCGCTGGTTGATGGTAAATTGAGAGCGCTTGCCGCTGAAGGCATTTTTCCTTCAGATGGCCCTCCACCACCACGTATTCGCCGTCGTGAGTCTACTTCTAAATCAAAGCCTGGGAAACCAGGACGTAAACCAACAAAGGCGGCAGAGCCAGCAGAAAAGCCGATCCAAATCGGCCCGCCACGAAAGTACACACCCGAGGTTCTTGCTGCTGCTGGGCGTGGCTAAATGAACTTCAATAGATGTTGTAAGAGCAGTTAATTTTATTATTCTTGGTATGCTTCTTGCGGTCGGTACCTGACCCCCAGTCTAGAATTATTCTACAGTTGGTGTAATTTTCGCGATAGTCCCGTCGAGTTCTTCGTTGAGTTTTTGAATGAATGGGTGCGCATGCACATAGGCATGAAGCCGTTTCAATTCTCTTGCCTTCGCCTCATGTATCAACTCAAGCGTTGTCAGTGCCTCGGCTGAGTCGGGAATCTCTTCGAGTTCGAGCGTGCAGGCCTTATCGAGGAGCAGTGTTAATCGCTGTTCAATCGTATTGGCCTTCAGATCATCTTCAAGCAGGTCTTGGTAGATATCCTTTTTAAAGCCAATACGAATGTTCACAGGCGAGGACGTTTTTAGATCAATCTCGTCGAGTAGAACAGCTTGCATGAGGAGCGCGCCAAGACGGTAATCTTGATGATGAATATGTTGCAAGAGTGAAAGCCACGTCGCATCTGTCTCAATGTCACTCAAGCCCAGCGTCATATCATCAGCCAATTCATCTTCGATGACGTCTTCTTCTTC
>JAHDGS010000106.1:1148-6619 GCA_020627505.1 Myxococcota bacterium | reverse complement strand
GAAATAGGAGATACTGGCTGAGGGAGTGGCGTTGTCGATGGGGGAGCCTGAACAGGTTCGTCTTGAGGCGCGAGCTCAGGAATAGGCGGCAACGGGGGCATATCATTTGATAAATCTGCCGTAGATAGATGTGTTTTTGGAGGCGTCGCAACTGGCTTCTGACGAGCAGTTAAATTGGAAGGGGGGGGAGGCGTATCGATGCTGTTTGCTGAAACGATATTTGTTTTCAGCCTTCCGTCTGTATTTAGGCCGAATTTTTTCTCGGGATTTGAGGCATTTTTTAGCGGAGCTGATTCAAGTCGTTGGGCTTTTTTTTTTGAAGCTGCAGCACCTTTTCTGAGTTTTCGGACTTCCATCAGCGCGTCACCAATATCGATGAGTTTTTGACCATCGGGGCGTTCTGCAAGTTTCATGACATGCAGCTCTCCAGAAAGAGCAATGCTTGGAGAGGTATGGAGGTTTTTGACAGCATCAAGGGATAGTTGAAAGAGACGACGAATATCACGGCGATCGGTATATTCTAAAATATTATTGAGGCCCGCGATGTTCTGTTCTGTTAAGATCGCCACGGCGAAATCTCGAAAAATATCTGATAAAGACACCCATATCGTCATCGGATCGTAACCGTGCTCATAGAGCGCACGATACTTATCAATTGCAGCCCGATTATCTCGTCGGGTCAGTGCTGTTGCCAGTTCAAGTAGGTCATCTTTGGCGATGAGTCCAAGTGCATCTCGAATAAGATTGGTCGTGAGCGTCGTCCCATGAATTGCCATGGCTTGATCGAGTAAACTCAGCGCATCCCGTAAACCACCGTCAGCCACTTTGGCGATATCGTTGAGGCCATCGACTTCAGCTGTACCACCTTCTTGTTCGATAACATATTGAAGCCGCTCCACGATGTGTTGGCTTGAAATGCGTTTAAAATCATAGCGCTGACAACGCGATAAAACCGTAATCGGTATTTTATTCGGCTCTGTTGTCGCAAAAATAAAATGCAAATGTGGCGGTGGCTCTTCGAGTATTTTCAGCAATGCATTAAATGCACTATTGGAGAGCATATGCACTTCATCGATGATAAATATTTTTCGACGCGCTTTCGATGGGGCAAATTGTGCGCTGTCTCGGAGCTCGCGAATGTCGTCGACACCAGTATGAGAGGCCCCGTCCATTTCGATGATATCAAGGCTGCGACTATCTCGGATTTCGATGCACTCAGAGCAGGTCAGACAAGGGGTATCCGTCGGGCTTTGCTCACAGGCCAGACACATGGCAATCAATCGTGCGGCTGTGGTCTTACCCACCCCGCGTGGCCCACAAAATAGATATGCCGGCGCAATGCGGCCGGATTGAATGGCATTTCTGAGCGCAGTCGTGACCTGCTGTTGTCCGACGAGGTCGTCAAACTGTTGCGGTCGATACGTTCTGGCGAGATTTTGATGTGCCATAGAGATACATTAGATGGGATTAAGGCCATCGACAATCCCTCTTTGGCTTTTTTCGATTTATGCAGATGTGACTTTATCCAGGCTCGAGCAAAAGTTATGCTCCATAAATGAAGGCAATATGTACAGGTTTTGGACACGCTGTCCCTGAAACAACAATCACGAATGCAGCTTTAGGTGAACGCCTCGGTGTCGACGCATCGTGGATTGAGCAACGAACGGGTATTCAAGAACGCCGTTTTTTGGAGGGAGATAAGCAGCTTTCAGACTTGGCAGAGGCAGCAGCGCGAATGGCGCTTCAAGAAGCCGCTCTTGAAGCAGATGATCTCGATCTGATTCTCTTTGCGACGTTGTCGTCGGAGTATTGTTTTCCGGGTAACGGTATGTTGCTTCAGCGAAGATTATGCCAGAAACATATACCAGCAATGGATATTCGAAACCAGTGCACTGGTTTCTTGTATGCGTTGTCGACAGCGCGAGCCTATATCCAAGCAGGCATGGCACAAAAGGTATTGGTTGTCGGTGGCGAGGTGCATTCACGGGGGCTTGAGTTTTCTGAAGAAGGCCGTGTGGTGACATCGTTATTTGGCGATGGTGCTGGGGCTGTTGTCGTCGAAGCCAATGCGGAAAAAGGGTTACGTATCGAGAACAGTATTTTGAATGCGGACGGTCGACATGCCGAAGTGTTGATGGTGAAGAGTCCTGGGACATGGCGTCATCCACATGCTTATGATCCGTCTTTGCCGCATAATACTGAGCCAGATCGAAGCTATTACCCGTATATGGAAGGTCGGCGGGTATTTGTATCGGCTTGTAAAGCATTACCTAAAGTCATTGCGGAAGTGTTACCCGAAGAAGTCGCAGCGGCTGATGTGAGGCGTTATTATTTTCATCAAGCGAATTTGCGTATTAATGAGCATGTTGCCAAATCGATGGGGCTGACGGCTGAGCAGTGCCCCTATAATATCGATAAATATGGCAATTGTTCGGCGGGGTCGATCCCAATTTTGATGAGCGAAAACCTTAAAGAAGAGCGCTCTGAAGCAGGTGAACATGTCGTACTTGCCGGATTTGGCTCAGGTTTTGGGTGGGGCGCGATGCATCTTATCTATCAAGAGCTCTAAGTAGAACGCTGGTCTTACATGTAGGACAAACTCCCATCGGCCTGAGAACCGATTTTATCTATTGCGAGCTTTTCTACATTAAACATAGGGAGAAGACTATGCGACCAGATCATTTAAAGAAGACACTACTGATTTTAGGATTATTAGCCAGTGCTGCATGTGGACAGGAGGTCCTTGACCAAGAAGAGCTTGGTTTGGTGGATAATATTTCTGAAGACGAGCAAAGTGCAGAAGAAGCTGGCCGGTTTATGATTGATAAAGAAGCGGTCATCGACAATATCATCGATCATGTTCGACTGACACGTCTTATTGATGCAAACTTTGATGGTGATTTCGATACTGAACTTGAAGAATTCATCACGATCGTCGATTTAAACAAAGATGGTGTCGAAGATGAACTTGATCTTGAAGAAGCGAAGTCACGTGTTCGCAAGACCATCAATAGAAACAATATCCCGTACTCATTTCTATTAAAGCTTGCCTACTCATTAGATCAGTCGGTTTTAAAAGTTAAACAACTTGATGATGGTGATGCGCACCCCGAAAAAGCTGAGCAAGTTGTTGCATACGAGACCTATATTTTTGTGTCACCGAATCAAGGTGGTCTTTATGCAGATGCAGCCAATGGGATTTTGGGTGATGGTTCGGGTGAGCACAGCACGTCAACGTCAAATGGTTTTTTCAATGGCCCATTCCTTGGGGTGTGGAGCGGTGATGGTGACACCACGCTAACTGTGAATGACCGTGGTCGATATGATGTATTGATTCATGAGTTTGTGCATGTAGTGTTTAGATATCTCGAAACAGAAGAGAAACTAGAAATGGTTGAAAGCATCAAGCCATTACAACGATATTTTAGAGCACCTGCGAATGTGTCGAGTCCAGAGGAAACAATCTGCTCCGCTTTTGCACAAGTTACACGAGGCGGAGACTTTAGAAGTGATTTAGAAGTGTCGTATAATAAACTCACCAAGCTTGAAAGAGAACATTATATCTTTGCAAACGAAAACGGGCTACGACTTGTTGAAGATGAGTCTGAAGACGTGGTCGAATAAATCCCGGCTTACTTTATTCGCAGTAAGTTAAACCATCCGGCGGTCAATAACAGGCCGCCGATTGTTTGGATAACTGTCAGCACAAGAAAATGCAAAACTCGGGCAGATCTAGCAACTAAATTTCTTTGAAGTCGATATTAAGAAAGGAGGACACATTTATGAAAAATTTTTTAGATAATTATGTCGTTAGAAAGCAGACTCAGCGTCACTTAAAAAACTTTGAAAGAGATCTTAGATATGCTCAAGATCTAAAAAGGCGAGGTGTAAAAGATATCTTTACAACCAGTTCGAGTCTATCTTCAGGTGTGTCGACAAGTCTTCTTTTGAGTTCAAAAATGACTCAGAACAGACGCAATGAATTGCTTACGCGTATTGAAGAAAAACTGAAAATGATCATAGCAGAGTTTGTCGATGTATCTGAGTTTAGTTTTAACTTAACTGATTATGGTCGAGGATATGACCACACATACACAGAATTACAAGTGACGTATGACCTCAGTCAACCTTTCAGAGAGCTTGAGTCGACGAATCAAGGCTAATTCGATCTCAACAAGTTCAACCATCCGGCGGTCAATAATAGGCCGCCGATTGGTGTGACTGGCCACAGAAAAGATAGCGAGAGACCAAATATATCTTGGCAGCTGAGCAAATAGATTGATCCTGAAAAAAAAGTGACACCCATCACAAAAAGACGAAAGCTTGTCCGCACAACATGATTTTCATTTGTTTTTGAATAAAGTGCGATAGCCAAGCAGGCCGCCGTATGAATCAAATGGTATTGGACGCCTGTTAGATAGCTACTGAGCTGGGCAGGTGTCAGTAGATCTTTTAAGCTATGCGCGCCAAACGCACCTAGCAAGACACCGAGTCCACCGAGTATGGCGACATACTTAATCATCGAACATGTCGCTCCTATTCGTTTCAAAAAGATGAGCCAACGGTCGACCAGAGGCATTTATTGACTGATGCCAGGTCGTGGCGAGGGCAATAAGATGTCCGCAGGGAGGGAGGCGGCGTACATCATATCCGACATCGATGAGATCGAACATTAAACCGCTTTCTCAACTTCAATACCAACAGAGATATCTTCTGTCAGTGCGATGATATCCATACCTGTCAGCGCATCATCATTCTCATGTGTGACAAATGAGGTTGCGAGTGTTTCATCGGCGATCATCTTCTTATTACTTGAGAGCGCATTGATGAGTGGCTCAGAAGTTGTGCTTAAAGTAAGTTGAATCCGATCAACCACATCCAGTCCAACGTCTTTGCGTTTCTTCTGCACATGCGAAATCAACTCGCGGGCGAGACCTTCGTGTACCAGGGCTTCTGAAAGCTCGCTATCAAGCGCGACAACGAGGGCGCCCTCTGAAGCAAGAACAACACCTTCTTTTGGCGTACGTGTCACGAGGATATCTTCGGCTGTAATGGTATGACCAGCCACATCTAAGGTGTCACCATTCTTGATATTTGCATACGCCTGGCGATCCAGCCCAGAGATGGTTTGCGCAGCCAACTTCATATCTTTGCCCAGCCGTCGACCGAGGGTTTTGAAATTGGGTTTGAGCTCAAGGGTTGAAAGTTCTGTATCATCTGCCAACACAATCAATGACTTCACATTGAGTTCTTCACAAATCAGACTCTCATGTGATGTCAATCCATGTCGAATATTCTCATCGTCGCACACAACTGTGACTGATGCGAGCGGTTGGCGTGTTTTGAGTTTGTGACGTTCTCTGAGTTGACGACCCATAAACACAATTTGGCGAACGGTGGTCATCTCATTTAACAGTGCGGTTTCAACCGGGTAACCCCAACTCGTCGGGTATGTATTGAGGTGTACAGAT
>JAHDGS010000106.1:0-1138 GCA_020627505.1 Myxococcota bacterium | reverse complement strand
TGCATCGATGACGAGGTGCTGATACATACGTTCTGATAAGAATGGCATGACAGGCGCCATCAGCTTCGAAAAGGTGACAAGGACGGTATACAGCGTCGCATAAGCATTCTGCTTATCTTGCTGGCCCGATGCATCTTCAGCAGAGCGCCAGAAACGCCTGCGCGAACGACGGATATACCAGTTTGTGAGATCGTCGATAAACTTGAGGAGTTCAGGCACAACTTTGTAAAGATAGTAGCCCTCCATATTCTGATTGACGTTTTGGATAAGCTGCTCGAGTTCGCTCAAAATCCAACGATCGATGGCTGACCGATCTTGAATAGCGTCTGCTTTCGAAGCATCAGCTGGTGACCACCCATCGATGATGGCATATTGTGTAAAGAAGCTCCATGCATTTTGCATTGGCAAAACAACCGTTCGAATCACATCGCGAACATCTGCTTCTGCGAATTTCACAGGCTCAGCTTTCACAACAGGCGAAGAGATAAGATAGGCACGCAACGCATCGGCACCATATTGTTCGATGAGGCCAGTTGGGTCAGGGTAGTTCTTTTTTGACTTCGACATTTTACTGCCGTCTTCAGCTAAAACCATTCCGTTCACGATCACATTTTTAAATGGAGGCTTATCAAAAAGAGCCGTCGACAAAACAAGTAGAGTGTAAAACCAACCACGTGTTTGATCGAGGCCCTCAGCAATAAAGTCAGCCGGGAAACGACCTTCAAATGCGTCTTGGTTTTCAAATGGATAATGCACTTGGGCATATGGCATCGAGCCGGACTCGAACCAGCAGTCAAAGACTTCAGGGATGCGCTCCATCTGGCCTTCACAGTCTTTTGTTTCACATGCCCAAGTGGCATCTTCGATCTTATGTGGATGAAGGTCATCAACTTGCCGACCTATTTTTTGAGAAAGCGCCTCAGCAGAGCCAACACATTCGTGGTGGCCACATGCCTCACATGTCCAGATTGGAATTGGGGTTCCCCAAAAACGATTGCGCGAAATCGCCCAGTCTCGTGCATTGGATAACCAGTTGACAAATCGCTTTTGACCGATGGCTTCAGGGACCCAGTGAATCTGCTTGTTATGTTCGACCATTCGGTCGCGAAGTTCTTCGACTTTGACAAACCAGACAGGT
>JAHDGS010000105.1 GCA_020627505.1 Myxococcota bacterium | reverse complement strand
CCGGGGTCGGGGCAGCTCATCCGAACAGTTGTTCAGCGTCGAATTCAAGACGCGGCGTTTAAATAATAAGCGAAACAGACTTTTTATCTGCTCGAATTATTACTTTTGCATAGATCTTATTGGTTAAATGATGGATGAAACATAGAAAATACGCAACTTTCTAGAAAAAAAACGATACCTTATTTGAACTTAAGACGGAGGAATATGAAGGTATCATCACGTATGTCGTTTCAGGAAATGCAGAAAGCAACTGAAGAAAGGTGGGGGCAGTATGCAGTTAACAAAGGGGAGTTGGATGCCTTGAAAAGTGAAATAGATATTTTGAACTCTGAGAGAGAAATAGTCTGTACTGTAACTACTCTGGGGACCATCCTGTTTGCTGTAAATCCTCTCGCCGGAGGAGTCGCACTTCTTCTTGGAGGAAAGAAACTGCTGACTCTCTCGAATGAAATAGGAGAACTTCGTCTTCAAAAAGACGAGCTTTACAGAGAGACGATGGCTCTTTTATCTAAAGCGAATGTCGCTTATGAAGTCGATGAGCAGTAAAAATGCTATAAAAATATTTGAGCAGATAAATAGGTGTCAGAACGTGTCGGGTGCTGAAATTCTTCATCATAAGCATGTCTGCAGATCGCTCGTCCAAGTGGGGCTGTTGCACTGATGGCAACAATCGTTTGCCCGTTAACGTTTACTTTGGTGCCACCGAGACCATCATATAAAAAATAGATTTTTTCCGAGACATCACCGGCTTCAGATTCCTGTCGCAGACGAATGATGTCACCGGATTGTGGCGATGCTGATAAGGCAGGGGCTGTTTGTGCCGCATGACGAAGTCTTTTGAGGAGAGCCGATTTTTCGGCAATGCGTTCGGCGAGGCCGCGGGCAAGATATGATGCTTCTGTGGACCGCATATCTTTTGGGTCTTCTGGTTTAGACTCTTCATGGGTCGCGCCCATGACGGCATTATCATATGAAGCCTGAAGGGTCTCTAGCTCTACCACAAGCGTGTCGATAAAGGCATGGACTATAGATTGACGATTCAATGACATATTATGGCCTTGTCTTAGCCTTCATACGCTTCAAGTGGCGGGCATGTACAGACTAAATTGCGATCGCCGTGCGCGTTATTCACGCGACCGACAAATGGCCAAAATTTGTTGGCATAAAGTGCTTTAACAGGAAAGACGGCCTCTTCTCGCGAGTATGGGTGTGGCCACGCATCTGATGTGAGTGTGCGGACTGTATGTGGGGCATTCTTGAGTGGGTTGTTATCTTTTGGCCACTCGCCGTTTTCTATTTTTTGGATCTCGCCGCGAATATGAATCATGGCATCACAAAACCGATCCATTTCTTTTTGGTCTTCGCTTTCTGTCGGTTCAACCATTAATGCGTCGAGGACAGGCCATGACATGGTCGGTGCATGGAAGCCATAGTCGATGAGGCGTTTGGCGATATCTTCGACCGTAACGCCTGTCGCACTCTTGATCTCACGACACGATAAAATGAATTCGTGTGCAACCGTGCCTTCCGGGCCACGATATAAAATTGGATAATGGGTCTCGAGTCTTTTTGCCATGTAGTTGGCATTTAGAATTGCAAGCTCAGAAGCCTTTCTGAGTCCACCTGTGCCCATCATACGAATATACATCCAAGTAATGGTCAAAATCGATGCGCTACTAAAATGTGACGCTGCAACCGAATTGGTCGATATATCAGATGCTGGATCGCTTGGAAGATAGGGTAGGAGATGTGATTTCGCACAGATGGGGCCCATCCCTGGTCCGCCACCACCGTGGGGGATGCAGAACGTTTTATGCAGGTTGAGATGGCAGACATCGGCGCCATAATCACCTGGACGCGCAAGGCCAACTTGCGCATTCATATTGGCACCATCGAGGTAAACCAGGCCTCCTGCCGCATGAACCATGTCGCACACTTTTTTCACATCTGCATCGAAGACACCATACGTTGACGGGTATGTAATCATGATTGCTGCGAGCTGTGATGCATATGAATCGATCTTAAGGCGCAGGTCATCGAGGTCAATCTCTCCCTGCGCCGTGCATTTGACGACAACAACCTTCAACCCAGCCATCACGGCTGATGCTGGATTCGTGCCATGCGCGGAGGCTGGAATAAGACAGATATTTCGTTCAAGGTCCCCTCGATCTCGGTGATAGCCGGCAATGGCGAGAAGGCCAGCGAGCTCACCTTGCGCCCCTGAATTGGGTTGTAGTGATGTGCCGTCAAAACCTGCGAGCTCTGCAAGCCAGGTTTCAAGTTCCGCCAACATCTTATGGATACCGATGGTGGTTTCTTTGGGCGCATATGGATGCAGGTTTGAGATCTCGGGCCATGTGAGGGGTTGCATCTCACTCGTTGCATTGAGCTTCATCGTGCATGATCCAAGCGGTATCATACTGTGCGTTAATGAGAGGTCACGACCCTGTAGCCGATGAACATAGCGAAGAAATGATGTCTCACTTCGGTATTCATTAAAGTTGGGATGCGTCATCACATCATGCTTTGATCGACACAAGTCTTGAGATGGTGAAACCAAAGGTGCTTGAAATGTGACTTCGTTCTGCGTGAGCGCAGAGAGAAGTGCTTGGATGACTTCGGGGCTATGGGTTTCATCGATCGCAATAGATGCATAATCGGCGCCAAAAAATATATGAAAGCCTGCTTGCTTGAGCCTTGGCTCAAGAACTTGGCGCTGCTCTGCCGACAGACGAAAACTGATGGCGTCAAAATGTGTTGTATTCAAACATGCAAAGCCATGTGCCTTAAGCGTGTTCGCAACACCTTCAGCATATTGATAAAGACGAAGGGCTGTATCACGAAGATGGTCGAAGCCGTGGTAGATAGCATACATGGATGCCAAAATCGCAGGCAGTGCCTGAGCTGTACAAATATTACTGGTCGCTTTATCGCGCCGAATATGTTGCTCACGGGTTTGAAGTGCGAGTCGCAGTGCAGACTGACCATGAATATCTTCCGAGACACCAACAAGTCGTCCGGGGACTTGTCGACTATGCACTGCATCAGTGGCGAAGTAGGCAGCATGTGGCCCACCATATCCCATCGGCACGCCAAAGCGTTGCGTTGTGCCAACGGCTGCGACGGCCCCCATTTCTGCAGGGGACTTGAATAATGTCAACGCAAGTAAGTCACACGACATGGCGGTCATGATACCTTTCGATTTGAGCGCCGCGATACATACGCTTTGATCTTTGATGTCGCCAAAGGAGTTTGGCTGCTGAATGAATGCACCGAAAACATCTTCTTGCGTGGGCCAAGTCGACATATCACACACACGAACTTCGATACCGAGGGGGGCGCCACGTGTACGCATCACAGAAACCGTTTGGGGCCATACAGTATCAGCCACAAGAAAAACACGCCCTTTGTTTTTGCGGTTGATGCGCTTGATGAATGTCATCGCTTCGGCCGCAGCCGTTGCTTCATCGAGTAAAGAGGCGTTGGCAATCTCAAAGCCCGTCAAATCGGTGACCATTGTCTGAAAGTTGAGGAGTGCTTCGAGGCGCCCTTGAGAAATTTCCGCTTGATAGGGGGTGTATTGTGTGTACCAGCCAGGATTCTCAAGGACATTCCTTTGAATAACGGCTGGTAGCAGCGTGCCGTAGTATCCCCGGCCAATGAAACCGCCTATCGGAAGGACATTCTCTTGCATGAGACTGTTGAGTGCGCAGAGTGCTGCATGTTCGGATGTTTCATCGATTGTGTTTTTGAAGTCGGCACACCGAATCTCTTCAGGGATCGTTTTCGAGACGAGATGCTCAAGTCCATCAAAACCAATCGTTTTGAGCATGTCTTCTGTCGATGTTGTGTCAGGTCCAAGATGACGATTCTGGAATAAATCAAGTGTCATGGGGCACCTCTCGATCGTTAGGCTCCGTTTTCAACGAATTCTTTATATGCTTCAGCTGACATCAAATCATTGATGCTGTTCTTGTCATCGGGTTTAATCTCAAGCATCCAACCACTGTCATATGGAGATGTGTTGATGACTTCCGGCGTATCAACGAGCGGCGCATTGATAGCAACCACTTCCCCTGATATAGGCGCATATAAATCTGATACAGCTTTAACAATTTCCACGACACCGAATGTGTCGCCTGACTCAATACGATCTCCAGGAGCAGGGAGCTCTAGATAAACAACGTCACCGAGTTGGTCTTGCGCATGGTGTGTGATGCCAATGCGAAGGTATTCTCCCATATCTTGAACCCATTCATGTTCTTTGGTGTATTTCAAAGATGCTTTGATCGTCTCAGACATAGGGCGACTCCTTTTGAAAAAGCTACCTTAGGTTTAACGCTTATAAAAGGGGATTTTACACAATTTCAAAGGAACACGACGACCCCGAAGTTCTGCTTCGAGCGCAGTCCCAAACCGATGATGACCGACCTGGATATAGGCAAGTCCGATTGCCTTTTTAAGCGTTGGACTCATCGTGCCAGACGTGACGCGTCCAACCAATTGTTCTCCATTATATATTGGGGTGTCTCGACGTAATATGCCCCGGCCAAGAACTTCGAAGCCACGCAATCGCTGCTCGAGGCCCTGCTCTTTTTGCGCAAGAAGTGCCTTCTTGCCGACGAAGTCTCGTGTATCAGACCAGTCGATGGTCCAATTGAGTCCGGCTTCAAGCGGCGTTGTCTGCGCGTCGATGTCGTTTCCGTGTAAGCACATACCCGCCTCAAGCCGCAGCGTGTCTCGTGCCGCAAGTCCACAGGGACGTGCGCCATCATCTTTTGTCAGATGCTGCCAAAAATCAACGGCCAACATATTCGGCATATAAAACTCGAAACCATCTTCGCCGGTGTAACCTGTTCTCGATGCCGTGACTGTCACATCTTTCCACTGAAAATTGGTGAAGTGATAATAGGAGAGCTCTGTCAACGATGCATCAAACCGCTCCTGAACAAGCTGTGCGGCGTATGGTCCCTGAAGTGCAACTTGCGCGACATGTTCACTTTCATTTAATAATCGCACATGTGGCAATGGTTCAACGTTTCGAGAAATATTCACAAGCGTATCATAGACGCGCTCTTGATTGCTCGCATTCGCACAGATCATATAATCCATGTCTGTGCGGCAGTAGACCAGCAGGTCATCGATGATGCCGCCATCCTTGTTTAAGAGCATCGTATATTTTGCCTGCCCGGGCTTCATCAGGCTGATGTCAGCCGGAAAGATCATACTTAAGAAACGTGTCGCATCTGTGCCTTTCACGACAATCTCACCCATGTGTGAAACATCGAAAAGGCCAACATGATTCCGAACAGCAAAATGCTCTTCTTTTTCGCTGCCATATTTAACAGGCATATCGAAGCCTGCGAATGAAACCATGGTCGCTTTATGGGCAATGTGGGTCGCGTGTAAAGGTGTTTGTTGTGACATAGTACCTCTGCGTGATAGGGATAAAATAGACTAAACGTCTGGGAGCACCTCATGGAAGCGCTCTCTAAGTGTTGGTAAGGCGGCCCTCGTTCGTCTACGATAGGCTTCAACAGTATTTGCGAGTAGCATCGCGATGGTCATTGGACCGACGCCACCGGGGACTGGCGTGATGGAAAGACTGTATTTCTCATCATCCAGGGCGTCTTTATCCACGTCGCCAACAAGTCGATCTTGACCGCCATCGAGCGGGAGTCGGCCCTGACCGACATCGATAACGATGGCACCATCTTTGAAATGCTCGGGCCGAAAAAGATGTGGGACACCGGTCGCGCATATCACAATATCCGCGGCACGTGTGTGGCGGTATAAGTCTTGCGTATGCCGATGGCAACTTGTCACAGTTGCATTTTCTCTCAAAAGAAGATGAGCCATTGGACGGCCAACAATCGCACTGCGACCGACCACGACCGCACCTAATCCTTTAGGCTGTATGCCTTCAGCGTATAATAGGTATAAGCAGCCAAGCGGGGTGCATGGCACAAAGCCTGTACTATCTGTAATAAGTGAGGCTGCACTTTGAGGGTGAAACCCGTCAACATCTTTCTCGGGAGCGATAGTATGAATAATACGGCTCACATTTAAGTGTGCTGGAAGTGGTAACTGCACAAGGATGCCATCGACGTCATCATCGGCATTCATTTGTTGAATGTGAAAGATAAGCTCCGTTTCAGTAACATCTTCAGGAAATTGACGTGATGTTCCATTCAGTCCGACGGAAGCAGCTGCTTTGAGTTTAAGCCGGACGTAATCGTGGCTTGCTTTTTGCTTGCCGACAATGATGGTATGAAGACCAGGACGTCGTTGATGACGCATTTCGACATCAGCCACATCTATTTGAAGTCGAGCTTTGATTTGCGCGGCGTGAAAACGGCCATCAATCCAATGAATCATATGCCATCCTCCAAATATGCCTCAGACGTATTGCCTGAAGGTAATAGGTGTCTGCCGACGACTCGTTTAAGGTTCTCGTGCGCATCTTTAAGGCTGAGGAGCTCTGATTCTAATCTGTCGACTTTGGCCTGTAATTGATGGTGTAAGGTTGCCATCGATGTCTGCGGGAGAGACCCTGTATGCGTTATGGATGCATTCGATTTAGATGTTGATGACATGGTCGAATGTGGCCGTGTAGGGGTTCGTTTGGGGAGGTCTCGTACGGAAGATGTCTGTTGCCTTGGTTTTTCTGGGTGACGTGATTGGTCTGAATGTGGTTGTAACTCCAATGTGTTGAAAACAGAGAGCGTAATTGCCCTCAATGTTTCGACAACGCCTGACCCTTGCGTGGCAACTGACTCGAAGTATCGAATCTGTCTGGGATTCAACCTTTCATTCAACAGATGTACTGGGGAAATATGACTTAAATCCCGCTTATTATACTGCATAATGAGTGGGATGGTTTCATAGTTTAGCCCGTTTTCTCGGAGGTTCTGTTTAAAGTCGTAGAGGGAGTCCAGGTTCTGGTCCATCATATATTGCTGGCTATCCGCAACGAAAACGGCGCCATCTGCGCCCTTCAAGACCGCCTTCCGAGTTTCCTTGTAGTAGGGTTGCCCCGGTACAGTGAATGTACGCACCTTGAAATTAAATCCACCAATTGTTCCAAGATTAACAGGTAAATAGTCAAAGAAAATCGTCCGATCTTTTTCAGTGGCGACGCTCATCAGCTCAGAACGCATTTGGGGCCGCATGAGTTTGTGAATTTGCTCCAGGTTTGTTGTCTTTCCTGACATACCAGGGCCGCAGTAGACGATCTTTGCTCGAATTTCTTGTCGCTCGTGGTCGATATAAACCATGCGGATTTCTTAAGTGTCGTGTCGCGTGATGTCAATGTGGGCGATTAAATCTTAGATATGACTCATTTCAACTGAGTACTGATAGATGCGCCAGATTTATTGCGTGGACGATATTGCTCCGCTAAAATACGCTCTGGAGGAGAAAAGATGAGGAAATTAAGTCTCTTATTATTATGTTCGGCCGCTTTTGCTGTTGGTTGCCCTGATTCTGACAACGACATAGATGGTGGTATGGATATGGATGCTGGCACAGAAGACGATGATGTTGAAGAAGGTCTTTGTGGTGACGGTAACCCAACAGCACCTGAAGAGTGTGATGACGGCAATAACACCGATGGGGATGGTTGTTCTGCTGGCTGTATGCTTGAAGATTCAGTCACACCAGGTTGTGGTAATGGCATTCTTGAGCTTGGGGAAGAGTGTGAACCAGGAGAGTATGTTGGTGAAGACATCTCTTGTAGCGAAGAATGTGAAATCGTTGGTACATTACCACCATTGACCACTTGTGGTGACAATATGGTTGAGGGCGATGAGCAGTGTGATGACGGTAACACCATTGACTGGGATGGTTGTTCATCCACATGTCAAAACGAATCATGTCCGCTGCCGGATTGTGGTGGTGATATTGCTAATACAAATTGGAGCATTGATTCTGAATGTTTCGCGAATGTGTTTGAGCCTGCGACAGGCGATGACCAACGGTTCACGCATATTTCAGACTTGTTTGGAGATGTGATCGAAGATCCTGACTGCACGGGCTATGCCCGCACAGGTGGTACAGACGAAACACTATTATCTTTCAGCGAAACAATGGTGAATGTCGATGAGACTTATAGTGTGTCATTTACCATTGAAGGTGGCTGTCGCGAGGAACTTCTAGAAGCTGAGCAAGGGTGTAGTGACCTCGACAATACAAACACTGAAGATGGCCAAACAGGCACACTCGTTTGCAGTGGGGATGTTGTTTGTGATTGTACAATTACGGTCGAAGAGCCGCTACAGTTTGGTTATACAGTTGTGAATGACCAACTCAATGTGGATGTCGGCGCCGAGACACCTTTCGTTATTCCGTTTTGTGTGGATGAAGATACGCTTGTGCTCGATACTGAGACAAATCAACCAGGTGGTGATGAGCCAAATGAAGACTCTCGGGCAATCGAAGGCGGCTCTGACGAGGCAAGTCTACCTGCGCCTGATCCGGTCGTAGAGATTTACCGAACAGCTGTATTGGCAGATGTTTAGAATCTAATACGTAATTGGGCGAAAGCCTTCATGCTGCTCCTTGGATGTGAGCAGCATTTTTAATTGAAGCCTATTTCCTTTTGTGGGCTCAGGGACACACTATTCTCCGACACCAGACAAGTTGGGGGGGAGGGGGGGCACTGCCGGGACACGCTCTCGATAAGTTTTTACATAGTATTTAAGATAGCTTCCAACAATCTAAATAATTAAGATAGAACACAAAATTTTGTTGTTACTGTACAGGTATAGGTTTACTGGGAGCCTGACCCGAGCCTGACCCGAGCCTGACCCGAGCCTGACCCGAGCCTGAC
>JAHDGS010000104.1 GCA_020627505.1 Myxococcota bacterium | reverse complement strand
CAAATTAACTTTGAACAAAGAATTGACTTCAATGAACACTTTATCAATGCATCAGATAAGAATGCTGATGGACTCGTTGATATTATTGTGAAAGGAATTGTCGGCTCAGCTAATATTCAAACCGAAGTTCCAACCTATGAAGAAGCGATGACTCTACAAGGCATCAACCCGTTGATGGGTAGTAGAACGACACTAGGAACTGAAAATATCACCCAAAGTCAAGATGTCTATCTTGATCGCGATACAGTCCGTTTGATGTATGACCCAATGTCAGCGGAAAAGTCCTTGGTGTTTTCTATTCCTGACTCACCAGAGAATAGTTTCTTTCCAAGTCATGCATATCGGGTTTCGGTTAAAGAGCCCTTCGCAAAAGAAGGCGATAATAACGTCCGTATTATAAATGACGATGGCCAATTATCACTTGAAATACTGGATGTAAATGAAGATATGTGGCTCGCCCAGCCAGGTGAAGTGATATTGACTTCAGGGGATGGCCAACAGGTTCTGCTTAATATTTCTATTCAAAATATTATTGTCGATGAAAATCGGGCCAACCAGGCGACCACACTGCTTTCTGCCGTTGGAGAATGCCGTGGTCTTGAAGAAATGCTCTTAAATGGCTTCGATACAGTTCGCACGGGACGTGAAACAAATACGGAGCGCTATTATGATGCACTTGATAGCATTGAAACGTGGCTCGCTCAATATGAGACGCAAAGAGACAATCCAGAATTTCACTCATCTCGCGATGTCATGTATACAACTTCATAGATTGTATGCGTGCAGCGTATGCGTCTATTTCGATAGACGCATCGTGTATTTGTCACGGAAAAATGATTTGAATTACTTAGGCTCAAGCTGTTACCCTTGTCGAACGTGACGTCATGCATATACATAACCTTTTTCCTACTTCACTTATCTGCATATTGCGGATTGTATTGTTGGGCTGCGCGTCTGTCTTCTCGTTGGTATTATCTGCAACGCCTCAATTGAATATTAAAGATGACAGTCAATGCTTAACTTCTAATAATATCGAAGCTGAACTTTCCAAACGAAATGAGGCTCAACATACATTAGCACTAAAGCGGGTGTACATTCATGTCACTCGCACGACTGTTTCATCAAAATATGCGCTCGATATTCAGCTTCACTTCAAAGACAAGACTGAAAAAGAACGATCATATTTTACAACCGCGGAATGCCATGACGCGAGCCAATTGGCTATTTTGACATTCGAAAGTATGCTCGATCGACAAGCACATCATCCACAAGTACGACAACCAAAATATAAGACGAATGTCGACTACCATATTAATATCGGGGTTGGATTAAACATAAATACAGATCGAGATGTTGGGCTTCATGGTCTCATTAAATTGGGTCTATCACTTGGGAGAGCGAAGCAGCATACTGAAGTTCGGGATCAAGTCTCCAAGTTATTGCTTGAGCTTGTATATTTACCCACCATGCCAGTACGTGCTTCCTTTGGCCTTGATGACCGCCAGCAGGGTCAGATTCGGCAATATAGCTTAGGTTTAAATCTTGGTGTCATGATTGAAAAGAGAACCATGAAATTTCCATTTTATTTATTAGCTGCATTCAATCGAAGTCTCCACACCGGCTTTGAAGAAGATGGGCATTCACAGGGACTCATTCTCGGTGGTGGTTTTGCGACACATCTTCGTCTGACTCAGAAAATCTGGCTCGCATTTGATAATCGATTTCATATTCGACATCCGCGGTACACAGTCGATAACACTGATATTTCAATCCATCATCCATTATGGCTCCCAAGTTTATCATGCAACCTTGTATTCTAGTATCTCTACATGCTATTTTTACCTTACTCTACGGACAAGCTATGTCGCGAGGTAAGCAGTTTTGTTGATCAGCATTTTGACTATTCCATCTACAAAAGACCAAGTAGAAAATTCAAGTCCAGCATCTTGGAATCAGGCATCTTGGAAATTATTTTATGATGAATATCGTGCCTTCGTCTTTAGAATAGCATGTCGCTTTGTCAACCATGGCCCACATGTCGACGACCTGGTACAAGATGTCTTTCTATTTGCTTATCAACGTGCACACGAAATTCCCTACCCCCAATATACGAAGACATGGCTTTATCGTGTCACACGTTTCATGTGTTTAGATCATATTAAAAGAGATAAAGTTCAACAGAGACTTGTCGATGGCGCACAAGATGCTCGAATTGGACATCGGGTCGAACGAAGCGGTGAACGCCTTGTTCAGCGCGAGTTGATCTACAAGTGTCTTCAGGAACTTAACCAGAAACAACGTGAAGCGATTATCCTCTGCGATCTTGAAGGCATGCGCTCTCATGAAGCAGGAGAAATGATAGGCTTATCCCCCTCGACTTTTAGGACCCATTTAATGAAAGCACGGAAAAATTTTCGTCAGCACCTTGAAAAAATAAGTGAGCAGAATCATGCCCGATAAACAACCCTACCCTGCAGATATCGCCCAGCGATTCATAGCAGAGCGCAATGAACTGAATCAACTATTTATCACAAGTCAACAGACCTCGGGCTATCCTGATCTGAATACAGACAAGCCCATCTTGGCAAACTTGGCGACCAAAGATATCGTCGGAACAATGCCATCATCAGTCGCTGGCACATCAGCTCTTTTCATATTCAACGCCAAAAAGGTATTTCTCTCTTTGATTATTTTATCCACTGGTGGACTCATCATGGGATTGATTCACCAAAACAGCATGCTTGAAAAAGAGCTCGCTGAAGTCAACCAAGCTTATCAAACCCACAACCGACAACAAATTCAACATCCCCATTCCCCGCGACCTTCGGCTGCACCACAGACTCCAGAAGTCAAACAACCACCTCAAGAAACACCGGCCCCCCAGAACGCCAACACCCACTCTGCTATTCAGGAGAAGAAAATCAACCGAACAAGAACAAGCAAAAGCATTCCTGCCTCCCAAAAGAAGCAAACCTCTTTATTTTTGGCGCCATCAAAGTCCCCTCAACCGAATCGAAAAGCAGCATCAATCCCGACTCGAAATCATTTGAAAAGTGAAATCGAAATTTTCGGCTCTGCAAAAAGCGCTTTTCAACAAGGACATTATATTGAAGCCGAAAAACAATTCGAAAATTATCTTGATATATATCAATGGGGCCGTTTTGCAAAAGACGCCCAATATTACTTGATTGAAACAGCCTTTCAACGCGGCAAACTTAAAGAAACAGCTCGTCGGGCTCGTGCATACCGTAAAGCATTTGGCACTAAAAATGCACGTGTGAATGAACTTCTACAGACAACCTTGAACTCATCTTTGTAAATAATGCGCACCAACCATATTGCCTTCCTTTTTTATGCACTCAGTTTTTTGAGCCAAATATCGTGCTCTTTTGAACAAAAAGCAGGTGCGTATTTGGGACAAGATGTCGCTCAAAAATGTAATAATGGCGTTCAAGATGTAGATGAAGAAAGTGTTGATTGTGGCGGTACATGTCCTGCGTGTGAAGAAATACAAGTTTGTGAAATGTCTGACGACTGCCCTGAGATTGTATCTAAAAATCAACAATGCTGGAACAACATATGTCACAAACGAGAACTTCAATATATTCAAAGTGAAAATATCAGTACCAGTAACTTTGGTTACTCCCTCAGTCTATTTGATAATATACTTGCGATTTCAGATTTATCTGAAAGACGCTGTGAACAGGATTTGGGCGAGTTTTTTTGTGAAGTGAATGCCGTCGTTTATCTATATGTCCACGAACAAGGCCAACTCTCTAGAACGCATCGAATTTTAAGTAAAGACCTGGAAGCTCTACCTCCTGCTGATACAACTTTTCATAACCCTTCTTATCAACTGAGTTTAAGTGATAAGGAATTAGCTATCGGAGTCCCTGAAGAAGCAGGCTGTGGTCGTGGAATTAATAGCGACCGTGCCCCAAATAACTGTTTACATTCAGGTGCTATTTACCTCATCAATTTTGACAGTAATGGCTGGTCTCAACAATCATACATTAAAGCTTCAAATGCAACTCTCTCTCAAGGATTTGGTTCATCCATTAAGCTGATGCGCGATATGCTGATTGTTTCTGCTCCGTTTGAATCGAGTTGCAGCCCTCTTTTCGATGGCGCCGAAGATAGCTTTGACTGCCCGTCTGCCGGCGCTGTATATATTTTCAAAAAAGATAATAATAAGTGGACACAACAGCACTATCTTAAGAGCCCACTTCCCCATAAACATGCAGAATTCGGAAATCTTATCGACTTCAATGAATCCCATCTTGTTGTTGCGTCTACGCAAGACACATCTTGTCTTGAAAATGGCCTGCCAACTGAATCTGGATGTCAACCTGGCACAATACATCTATTTAGTAGAGATAATGGAGAGTGGCATTATGTACACTCTCTCAAAAGCCCAAATGAAACAGCCACTCAATTTGGAGCATCTATCTCACTCTCAAAACAACACCTATTAATTGGTAGTCCCTATGAACAGATATGTCATGAAACAACGGGTATGAACTGTCTTCCAAGAGGTGCTGCCTACCTATACCAATTTAACAATAATGAGTGGCATTTTTCTCAGAAACTTGTTGGACCGGTCGACTTCGCTGATACACGCTTTGCTGAATCTGTTAGCATCAATGCGCATTCAATACTGATTGGTGACCCAGGTGATTCATATTGCTCTGAACGTCGTGAAAGATTAGAATGCGTCAATTCTGGCGCAGTCTACTTATACCAGAATCAAAATAATATATGGGTCAGAGACAGAATATTCAAATCGAAAGCACCAAAAGAGACGGCACGTTTTGGCTCAAAAGTCGTTTCAGAGGATAGTTATTATTCTATTGCCGCGATCAATGAGCCTGGCTGCAGCCTCGGCATCAATGGAGGAATCGCGGATGACTCATGTTTATCGAGAGGGGCTATTTATCATTATACGCTAGAAAAATAGCTACAACAATCCTGCAAACAGAATCCACTAGTATGTAAAACACTTAACTCGAGGATTCTATGAAACAATCTATTGCATTATTGATATCCCTACTTTCTATACTATCAACTTACGGATGTGCCACACAACAAGACGATGATGTGCCCCCACCAGATACTGGTTATAGGGCAATAATTGGCGCTCAAGACGACCAGGATAATACCAATCGTGAAGAGCAAGATAATACTGGTGGCCAGACCGAAGGTATCTACGATTATTATGACTGTATGGTAGAAAATCAATGTGAATGTTCTTCATATTTTTTAAAAGTCAACGACGTTTGGCAACCAAGAAATGGGAGAATCGATGAAGGGACGACATGTGTGGAGTCGATCTGTAAAGAAGGTGATATTTTCGACTATGAAGGCTGCGCCAATAGTGATTGTGCATGTCGCTACTACCAATGTCATGATGCTTCATGGGTATTTATTAACGATGGTGGTAACGATGGTCCAAACTGTATGGATTAGTATATGAATCGTGTATTTAATTGAACTATCGATTCTATATACATCAGTATAGATGATGAAGTAATATACCGAATGCTGATAGACCGTTCGAAAGCGATTGACACATTGACACGGATCGCTCATTTTCCCGCTTTGCCTCAGCCTAATCTATGGCAGGTCCGCTTAGGCACGCTCAAAATGATTCATCGCGTGCTATTTAATTCTTCTACTATCGGCTTATGCACGACTGACGTACCTCGGCGAAATCTCAGAGCTCGACTTCTATCAAATAGACTCATTCGTTTTCCATTTCTTGTGAAAGAACAGGCCATTACGCCACTTGATTTAACAGGATTCTGTAGCTCTCCTGAAACCATCATCAATCATCTCCTGACTGCACACCATGATGGCGTGCAATTTATTTATGATTTCCAATTGCTAGAACTATATGATGGTGCCCTTGAGCAATTACATCGACGCGTTTCTCATATCGTTGAAAACTCTAATGCACGGGCTCGGTGGCTCCGTGACTTGACCGTATTCGAGAATTATCATGAGTCGCTGCTCAATGCCTCGGCGCAATATATATCAGGCCAGTTTTCGTTAGCGCATAAAGATACAAATAACCCCGATATTTCCTTCCATGCATTTTTGTCTTGGCTAACATCATTACCGGACTCGCCCAAGTCGACCCCAAAATATATCAAAAAACGCATTTCGGAATATATATGAACGGCATTCAAGAACTTTCTCAGTGTTCACAAAAAGACCTCAGAAAGATGTATCAACAAGGTGCACCCATAGCTGCTACGCAATTGCCCTCCGGCATATATGAAGGTACAAGTCTCGGATTGCCAAGCTGGCTCATACATATTACATGGCGCAAATTCTTCAAAGTGATTGAATTGGATGTTCGAGGTTATCGAGTCGGCTACAATGCCAAGGCTCAACAAAATGATTTAAATGAACGATGGATTTTTAAAAACGATAATCCGGTCAATCAACGCTATGGCTTCTTCGAGTTGACACAAGACAAGCATCCAAGCCAGCTGATGGGCTCTCATCCACGAGACACTGCGACTATCGACTATTCCACCTCGCCAAGAAATAAAGGTATTCTCCGGCGAATTAAGGATCCATTGGTATACTTAGACGGACCTCGTCCAATTATACTGGGACGTAGCTATGTCGTATTGGGTCGAAACTGGCTCCCCACACCAAGCTACTTTTCATTGGTCAAACATGTATCCTAACTGAATCTTGTGAACGATATGTTCCCCCTTCATAAATCATCCCCAAATACTCGGCAGTTCGGTGAAATGGAATTTCGAATCCAGCCGGTAATTGTGCGTCACTCCCGGTTGCAACAAGTTCACAAGTTTTTCCTTTCAGTTGATAGCCTAGGTCTTTCCGCGTGGTGATAAGTTGGGTCAATCGATCAAAGAACACCTTCATATGGCCTGACATGGCATACCAGTAAACTGGCGTCGCTAAAACAATATGCTCCGCCTCAAGTAGATCAGATATGATACCCACAAAACGGTCTGTTTCTGTGTACTGTCCATAATATGAGTAGTGCTCGATGTTGTGCTCACACAAAAATATATGCCGAATAGCAGACTGGTTGAATCGTTTTTCGACGAGCTGACTTGTAGCGCCGTCCGTGCGAGCAGAGCCATTGATTACAATTGTTTGTTTTTCAGTATTAACAGGCATCACACAAATCGATTACGAATCGATGTCGGTTGTAAAGCCTGCATATCTTGCTCTCGCTTAAGTAACGTCCCTAAGAAGGGTAGTTTTTGACCAACCTTTTCAAGGGATACGCCATTTTGGCTTAATGCCTTCACCCAATCCAGCAGCTCTGAGGTACTCGGGTGTTTACGGATTCCATGTTGACTTCTCAACCAATAAAAACGCTCAAGGGCATCTTCGAGTAGTCTTTCTTCGATAGCAGGTTGATGCATTTTGACGATATCCCGCATAAGTTCCTGGCTCGGAAAGTCTATCCAATGAAAGATGCACCTTCTCAAAAATGCATCGGGTAACTCTTTTTCATTGTTCGATGTCATAAATACAATTGGTCGGATATTCGCTGTCACCGTCTCATTTGTCTCAAGCACATCAAAAGACATTCGATCAAGTTCATGCAATAAGTCATTTGGGAACTCAATATCAGCCTTATCGATTTCATCAATCAAAACGACAACCCGCTTGTCGGAGCGAAATGCCTGTCCGAGGGGGCCATATTTAATATATCTAGAGATGTCCTTCACATCTCCATCACCAAAACGCGCATCATTGAGTCGCTGAATTGTATCATAGATATAAAGACCATCGGCAGCCTTTGTCGTCGACTTCACATGCCAGCGAATGAGCGGCACCTGAAGCTGTTCAGCAACTGCTTCAGCCAGTACAGTCTTCCCAGTCCCCGGTTCGCCTTTGATCAGTAGGGGTTTTTCAAGATCGATCGCAAGCTGTGTTGCCGCTTTGAGTTCATCAGATAAGAGGTAGGTTGTCGTACTATTCAGTTCTGTCATCATATGCCCCACAGGAACATGCTGAAAGTTGATTGTCAAAACGTCATTCAATATTATCAGCGCACCGACTTTCTTGCCAATCTTGATAAGCTTGAGACGATATACGCCATCTCTCTATTCGCATATTGAGCTCAGACACACGTTTATGCTGAGATTGAATCGTTTGATCAAATATCACCCATTGACCAGGATCCCAACTCCACCGCTTTTCCCAACTTTCAAGACAGCCCCAGTCTTCAAGCCAAGGCTGGCTATCGATAACCTCGCTCGATGGACTTGAGGTTCTCAAGTCCAAACCAAGATGTTCATAGTATTTATATTTATTTTGTCGAAGTTCTACTTCCTTTAGAGCGAAGTAAAGCTTCTTATAGTATCCGAACATCTCCCTCGAAATCTGAGATATTGGGTAACGTTGTTCTGCTTCAAGCAATTGCTCTTCAAAACACGCCCGCTCGCTCTCAGAAAAATAGGTTGAATCGACTTCAGATAACAAATGTAGTTCAAAATCATTTAAATCGATATAACCTCGCAAAGTCTTACCTGGATGATTCTTAGCCCATCTATGAGCCGAGTCTCGGAAGCAATTACGAAACAACTCACCTCGCACGATTTGAGTTGCCGTCACATCAACCTCACCTATTCTATAGGCCGCCTCCACCTGTCCTTCGTCATAAGTCTTATCTTTAAATATCCAGTCATACTCTACACCATCGAGAGGCAGTAAAGGTTTATTCAAATCTCTGAACAGCATTGGTAAGTAGACATATCTTCCACCTCCATAAGGCTCGCCACGTCCCTGTTTAACAAGTCTCTGTGTCGCCTTCAACATAAGTTTTATTTGCTCATCCCCGGTCACGATTGTTTCTTTTCGTTTTTGAAGTGCTCCTTCTTCTCTATAAAAAATTTCTAATAC
>JAHDGS010000103.1 GCA_020627505.1 Myxococcota bacterium | reverse complement strand
CTTGTGATCCTCTTCAGACAGACCGACTTAACTTATCGATTCTAGTATCGAGCGAATCAGCATGCACGGAACACGCTCTCAATATTTCTACAGTCCCTCTGTGATATACTCACTCTCAAAAACTATCTACGTTGCGTGCTTACTATACGGCGATGTTATTGTTATTACGCACGGAGCCTTGATAACTTCGTCTAAAGTAAGACCACTTTTTCTTATGGGTCAATCTAATTGATAAAATCGACCTCTCCTGTCTCCAAACGGCATACCGCTGGTCAGATTTAGACCTGCCATATCTCGACCGTCCGTTGGCGAATCGAACAATATGTTTGATGTAGATCAGCTGAAATATCAATCACACTTCAACGTAACCCAGGTTATATTTCGGCTTCAAATCAGGCGAGAGTGTGTTCCGATATATTGTCTTATATCGGACATATGACCTATTCAAAGCACCGAACAGCTCTCTCAGCCGATAAAAGTTCAGGAGAAGATATAAAATGATAAGGTTCACGGCATTGACGCGACGCATAAACACAGCATTGGTTCTGCTTCTAACAGCCGTTAATATTAGATGTGGTCAAAACAAAAGCACCAATATAGAGCCATCTCAAAGTACGACTCATCAAATTCATTACGGTCAGATTGTAGAAGATCAACGTCTAAAGGCCGTGGTTCGTGTACTTATCGACAAAAATGAAGGTATTAATGGTGGAACTTGTACCGGAAGCCTAATAGGACCGCGACGTGTATTAACATCGGCTCATTGCACATTTGATGAAGAAGCGACTGCACGTCAAGTTCGCCTTGAAAAAACGGACGTGAACACGATAGGGCGAGTGAAGATCGGGGAACAATTCGATATCGATAACGTATTTGAAATTGAACGCGTCGATCTGATGCGACATTATTACCTCGATCTTTCTGAGACGCATGGCGATATCGCTATTTTGTATTTGGAAGAACCTATCTCAGAAGAACTCGTCAAGCCACTTAAGCTTGCCAATGAAGAAGAGCTGCTTAGAATGCTTGAAGACGAGACTATACCAATTCTACATTCAGGTTACGGACGAAATGAAGAAAATAAGACATCAAAGATTTTACGTTCACGCCCCGCACGTGCGATTCTTCAATTTCCTCCGGGTTCGATAAAAAAACATTTCCTGATATTCTCTGCAAACCAAGGGACCATCGTTGACTCCGGAGATAGTGGTTCACCGTTGTTATACATGGGTGGCGATGAACCCATGATTATCGGCGTACATAGCCGGAGCGGAAAACGCGAAGAGATAGATTTGTCGACAGCAGAACGTGTTGATACCGGACCGACTCAGGATTTTATCAAGTCCCATTTTGAAGATGTTATTTGCGAAGCGGGCTTCCATGCATGTGAAGGCACTTGCGTTCCTTCCGATTCACTCGAGACATGTGGCTATCGATGCCAACCCTGCGCGGAAAGAGTCGGGCCAGAAGTCAATATCACCTGTGAGAATGCCGGACTGTGTCAATTTACATGCACACCTGGTCACTATGATATCAACAGACAGCTTGCTGATGGATGTGAATATCAATGCGCAGGTTCGCCAACCCAAAGAGAGACCTGTGATGGTCAAGATAATGATTGCGATGGCTTAGCCGATAATTATGATGGTACTTACACTTATCGAGAAAGTGCACACTGTGAAAAAGGTCACTTCCACCATGTTCCTATTAAACAATCGCCGGCCGACTTCTTCACAGCCAATACCCATCCATACCCAACTGCTTCAGTCCATCTTGATTTATATGAAGTTGGTGCAAACCTATGTTGGGGTGATGAACAATATCTGACAACGATAGAAGTGACGCCCGATGCAGAAATTACCAGCGTGAACTATGAATCCTGTCACGATTCAGTATTTAATTCTGCTCGGATCACCCATCAAGACAATTCATCAATTCAACTTGAATGGACTGCCCCGTGCGACATGAATCAAACCGACAAGATTCGTGTTTCAGTCTATATGCAGGCGATTGAAAAAGATTTGTGTTCCAACACGGGTGTACGGGTTGAGACGAGAAGGCAATAGGCCGTTAAAGCGTATAACTGTCGTATTTTCGTACAACACAAGCTTCTAATTATTCAATCGTGTCCTCAATCGCTAAGATATAAATATGCGGTTGATGCAACAAATCATCTCGAACATCTTATTTATAGTTCTTCTTGTCGCTTCTAGTGGTTGTCAATTCTCTCCGAATATAGACACCAGCCAAGATGACTCAGAGTCGCACTTCGATGAGCCTAACAACAACCTTCCGGGCACACCTCAAGCACCGGTAGAGAATCAACAAGATCCGATTACTGTCCCAGAAAACACTGATGAAACTAACCAGAATGAAGAAACTCAAAATCCGCCACCCTCTCCTATTGTTGAGGAGGCTCCTAGTTTGGAAGAGGACGATTCGGAACAACCAGGTCAAACAACCCCACCGGAAGAACTGCCGCCGACCAGTGAATCAACATCACCACTCGTTAACTACATAGATAATATTATCACTCCCGCTGAAGTCGACCCGGCTAAAACGACAGTCATCCACGATATTGAACAGGTCAAATCACAAATCTCTCCAGCTATTGCAAACACTGTCTATGCTCACGGTCCCCGTATATTGTATTCGCTTCATGTCGGCACACACGAGCTTCGACAGATTGCATACTTCAAGTTAGAGGGTTCCGTCACAGATATTGCACTTGATCAAGATGGCTATATCTTCGCGATTACAGGAAATCAATTATTTGTCTGTGACGCACTTGATGCAACATGTTTTCTATTAGGGAACACCCAGGGAGGAAGTGTTGGCTTGAGCTTTCTTTCGCCTATCGCGACAGGTCTTTCAGGCGATATTCTTGTCGCTCAGAGTGGTTCAAATTGGTCGCAACTGGTTCTCAATGAATCCGGTGTCTCTAGAATAGATTACGGTGCATTCGATCAAGGTATCTCAATCGCTGGGGATGTCTTTTCAATCGATAACGTCGGGACATATGCCGCAGTCTATCAGAACGGGCACCCTAAAATCATCGAAGTTGACCCCCTCACAGGCTCGACGACACGAATCGTTCAAGACCTACATCGTTCAGCTGCCGTCTGGGGAGTCGCTGGCTGGACTGACAAAATTTACTTATTTACAAGCGCAGGTCATATTTTACTCGTTCACCCAGAAACCGGGCACCTTGATAATCTAGGTAAGATGCCTTTTAGTTTTTGGGGCGCCGGTGTCATGACACAACTGCTTGTTTTTTAAGGTTCTCTTATCCCAAGAAATCAACTTTGCCTGAGCCTAGACGATAAACTGCAGGCACAATCTTCACTTGACCAGACGCGACTGCATCACGAACAATTGTAGAGTCATTGACGAGCTGTTTCGCAACCAACTGAGCATTCAATTCAACAACCTCGTTCACTTCAGCCCCATCCGCTGCTTGATCAACAGCGGGTTGTACATGAGACAATAAGTGATTTATATTTGGCCCGTTATCTCCGCCTGCAATGGCAGCTGTAACAGCACCACAACTCTCATGCCCCATCACGACGATGACACGTGAACCGCAATGCGCGACCGCATATTCGATACTACCTAATGACGATGGATTCGCGACATTCCCAGCAACACGGACAACAAATAACTCTCCTAGACCTGTATCAAATGCGAGTTCAGGTACAACTCGACTATCGGCACAGCTCAGTATAATGGCAAATGGCTCTTGCCCAGAGGTCAATTTCTCTCTTCGAACACTATCTTGTAGTCCACCATCTAATTTATCTGCGACAAATCGTGTGTTTCCTTCGACCAGGCGATCAAGGATTTCTTGTGTTTCCATATCTTTGCTCCTCCGTGCTATGCGTTTAAACGCTTTAATTGATAGTCGATATTTTTCTCACCAGCGATGACATGAAAGTCATCGAGGATGTGTCGAACTTCTGTATGCATTTTCTTGACGTGGCGTCCTTCGATCACCAGTCGACTCGATGGTGGGACATCTTTCAATAAACCCTGTAGTCGCGCACGGTGCATAAATGTCATATACGTCGGCAATGACACATGAACCGAGACTTGCCCTGTGGCAGGATCTTCTTCCGTCTCCGACTCAACAGCATCATGAAATAAATGGTAAGCAATAAATACAAGACTGATAATCGCGCCGATCCCAATGCCAACAAGTAAGTCCATAAAGTACGAAAATAAAACTGTCGCGAAGTACGGAATACTCACTTCAAAATGCTGCTTGAACATACCTCTAACATACTTAACATCAACCAATCGTAAACCGATGTGAATCAGTATGGCAGCCAATGCAGCGAGCGGGATGTGATTCAAGACTGGTGCAAAAAACAAAACACCTAATAATAGAAACATGCCTTGCATCATGGTTGAAGTACGATTCGTTGCGCCCGAGTCGATATTCGCTGTCGCCCGAACAATCACGGCAGTCATCGGTAAAGAACCGACGATAGAGGCAACCACATTTCCTGCGCCTTGCGCCATCAACTCTCGATTCAACGGTGTTTTGCGATTCAAAGGGTCCATCGTATCAATCGCTTCAACAGTGAGCAAACTTTGCAAGCTGGCAACCAAAAACAACGTAAAGGCAACGAAATAAGTCTGCGTATTCAAAAATGCGGCTGTATCAGGATAAACCCACGCACTCGATAAATTCGAGAAAATATTCTCTGGCAACTGAACCAAGTCAGTTGTCGATAGCATCATCGTATCACCCATCGATGCAAAAATAAGCCCCAAAACCATGCCGAGCGCGACGGTGGCTAAACCAACCGGGAAACGTTGAATGAAGGTCACAGATGATTTTTTCTGAAAGTGATTTGCCGTAAAAAGAAAAGCAAGACATATTAAACCAACCGCGAGTGCGCCGAAAGTCAGCAAGTCCCCCAATTGACCAAAGACTTCAGCCATAGCCGATAGGCGACTTCTTCCCTCTCTCATGATCGTCTCTACAGCTGTATTAAATCCTGCTTTATCGAAGCCAAATAAATAAGGTATCTGCTTTGAGATGATGATCAAACCAATCGCAGTCATCATACCTTTAATGACGGACATCGGCATGAGTTTAGCAACTTCTCCTACATGTAAATAACCAGCGACGAGCTGAAATACACCCGCGATCAGACAGGCCGCTAGAAAAGCCTCAAACGTGCCAAGTTGTTCGACACCAGTTAACACGATCGCGATTAATCCTGCCGCAGGACCAGCAATCGAGAACGGAGACGCACTCAATGCGCCGACAACCAGTCCGCCGACGATCCCGGCGAGTAGTCCACTCATCAAAGGGACTTCAGACGCAAGTGCGATTCCTAAACAAAGTGGAAGCGCGACGAAAAAAACGGTTAAAGCTGAGATTGTGTTGCGAAATAACTGCAACCCTTCAGCATTTGAATTATTGGCCATTCCACAAGCTAATGAATGAATATATATTCGTCAATATTTATTCGCGTAATTCCATACGCGCTATTTTTATCAGACGATAAATATCGTGATTATATTTTCTTGATACTTATTTTTATTTGAAATATATTAGATCTATGGCTTGGGCATTTATGAGTAATCACGCACACGTACTTGTTTGTTTGATCCGGGATCCGTCATGTCGACTTCGAGATGTTGCAGACATGGTTGGCATTACAGAGCGAGCTGTGTCTCGGATTGTTCATGAACTAAAAGAATCTGGTGTGCTCATGGTCGAACGTGAAGGGCGTCGCAATACCTATCGTGTCGATGGCACCCATGCATTGCACCATCCACTCGAGTCACATTGTAACGTTGAGAAACTCATGAAGTTATTATGTGATGTGCCTCAAGAGAAAAGGTAAGCCCACTTCGAATCACTTTTTAAGATAACGATTCTGTCTCCTTGTTAAAATAAAAGCTTCGACACGATGCGTCAAAACCGCTGCTGCAGTGCGTTATCTCTATTTTTTTGTTCCAAGATGGTACGCTTTTTTCACAAACTCGTGATAGGTTCTTTCTTTCGTTATGATCTGCGTATGCAGGGAAGAAAAATGAAGAACGTATTATCACTTTTCAAAGATCTATTTGGTGGACTCATATTCGCTTCAAGCCTTTTCTTTATGGCATGTGGCAGCTCGCCAGAAGACGAATGGTTGATCGCTCAGAGTGTCCAGAGTGAGTTCGTTTCTGATTTCGAGCGAGAAGTTGTTGAAGAACTCAACCTAGTTAGACAAACGGGCTTTCAATGTGGTTCAACTTTGTACGTGCCTGCTGGTACAGTGCGCATCGATGAATTTTTGCAAGTGTCTGCGACAGAACACGCTGAAGACATGATCGAGCATAATGAGGCACTTATCACAACTGCAGATGGACGCTCAGAGCTTCGTCGGGCCGTCGATGCTGGCGCCAACTTTGAACATTTAAAGGCTGTTACATCCGCATATGGTTGGGATCACACCGATGCGATAACACTTGTTGAAGATGCCCTCGCGGAAGAAGAGACATGCCGCAAAATCATGGATACTCAGTTTACACATGTCGGCTTCAGTCTACGGACGAACATTGATGCAGAAAATCAAGCCGCCATATTCTGGAGCCTGGTCCTCGGTCACTATGATACCAGTTTGCAACCTGAGCCGGTTGGTCCTAACGCCAATTAACGTTTAGCATTTCTTTGACTTTACGGGATCTGGGCAACAACGGTCTATCAAAATTCAAATCGTGCGTCGCGTTTAGAGAAATCCGGTAATAAGAGATTCTGAGATAATCGGCTGAGTGTGACTATCAGTCTCCCTTTTATAGACAACGGATAAAGCCAATTACGTGTCATCTCAACCTGAGCGCCAAGAGACTCTTTGGTTTTGTAAGAGGTTGGTTCAAGCGATAACCGCTGGCTACGCTGTCGAATCGCAAACGCAATCCCGCCATAAAGTAGATTAAAATAGATCCGCCTTTGCCGAACATAATGAGGGATAATTGAGATTCGACCAGCCTCAAGTATATGTGGAAAATTGAGCATCATCAACGCACCAACAATTTTCTGTTCTTTGTCTCGTGCGCATACCCAAGACACCCCATTTAAATTTCTCATTTTGTCAAAATAGTCCGCCGAATACTTGACCCACTGAATTTGGGCCCGCTCATAAAAACCTTCATAACCTTTATATATTTGTGGCATTTCATATACTGCCGGCGTTTCAAACGTGATCGAGAATCCTGCTTCACGGAAAGCTCGCTGGTTTCTTCGCACGGAACTACGCCAGCCTTGTGTCAAACGTGCGAGATAGTCATCGAAGCATGTGCAGTCGTTAAGTTCGAGTACGGTGTTCGGAAAGCTTTTCATCGGGACCATCGGCGATGGCAAGTTAAAATCATGTCGTATATTTGGAAACAATAGCATGTCGGCCTGATGATGCTTTCCAAGTTCAATGAGTGGATACATGTCATGAACGGCGTCGGTCGGGTCAGCGAGGAGCTTCACATAGGGTTCAAATGGCGAACCAAAACCAATCACCCGAGGCGACAAAAAACGCCGCATGACTTTGGGTACGCGTGACAGAAATCGATATGCTGGTTTCAGATAGCGAGTGGTATCCATTCGATGAATAAAGTATCCATTGGATAGACCATCTTGATGTAGGAAGACCGTTCCCGGGTGTGTTTCACCCAATATTTTGAAGTATTCTTCTTCCTTGATGCTTGAGCGATCGTGGATCGGCTGCATATCTCAAGCATATACCCTTCTCTTACCAAAAAGCGATCATAATTGTGCCGCTGGTTTGGGATGCTCAATTTTAATATACACAACAGTTTTTCTCATACTTGTGATATGCCATAAATGAACCTGGAGGCGACGTATGCAATCAAGCGATATTCGCGCAACACAAGATAGCGTCTTATTTGAATCTTTAAAACAAGATCCATTTGTATCATCAATTCTCAAGAAGATCAGTCAACACGAGCAACCCCTCGGCATACGGCGTCAATTTTTAGGAACAGCCGTTCGTTTAACCAAAAACATGTCTCCCAAACTGATTGAAATGGTTCAACACTGTAAAAAACAACTCGATATTAATATTGAAACGGAGCTTTATGTCTTCGCCGCGCCTCAATATAATGCGATGTGTATCAAACCAGAAAATGGGCGACTCATGATCGCTTTTACATCATCAATCCTCAAAGATTTTTCACTACCTGAGCTCCAGTTCGTATTGGGACATGAATTTGGTCATTATAAATTCGGCCACCATGATATTCCAGTGTCATATATCATGAAAGCGAAACCTGATCCGCGACTCGTTCTCACACTATTTACCTGGTCCCGTTACGCAGAAATTTCAGCTGATCGAGCCGGCGCATTATGCTGTGGCGATTTTGAAGCAACCGCCAACGCGATGTTTAAATTATCCGCTGGCATTTCGAACGATCTCGTTCGTTTTCATTTAGAAGACTTTATTTCTCAGGTTGAAGATATGAAAACGGCAATGGAGAAGGATATTCGTCAGCGTATGCATCGAGATTGGTTTTCGACCCATCCCTTTTCACCACTCAGAGTTCAAGCGCTGCAGAAAGCATTTGAATCTGTCCTCCTTGAATCTGAAGGCATCTCGAAAGCGCAACTTGAAATCGATATTGAGCCATTTATGAATGTCATGCAGCAAAGCTATCTCGATAGCCAAACTGATGTGGCGGAGTTGATGCGGCGTGTTCTTTTTGCTGGAAGCTTCAAAGTTGCGCTGGCGACTGGAACCTTTAACCAAAAAGAACAACACGTCTTCGAAAAACTATTGGGTGAAGGCCGATATGGAGAGCAACTTGACCAAGCGCGAATTCTATCTGACCTCGACGAACGAATTGAAGATCTAAACCAGCACGGCACGCTTGTTCAGAAATCTCAAGTCTTGAGAGATCTTGCCCTCATCGCGGTTGCAGATAATAAGGTGACCAAAAAAGAACGGCATGCCTTACGAGATATCGGACAAGCGCTACAGATTCCTGTCGACATCATCGAAGTTGTTATCCAACGTCGTCCCATGCTTGACTAATATATATGTCCGTACACTTGGATAACTGGGAAGAACTTTATCGAACGGCTTACCCAAAAGTGCTTGCCGTGATGACACGTTTTTTAGGCTCGACTCAGCTCGAGCTTGCAGAAGACGTCAC
>JAHDGS010000010.1 GCA_020627505.1 Myxococcota bacterium | reverse complement strand
TCCGCCGCCACCACCCAGTGCGGAAGATGCGCGAAAATTCATTGCTGAGCAAGGTTGAAATCCCTGAGGAAGAACCTGAGCCTGTCGAAGAAGAAGACGAAGGCGAAGAGGAGGAAGAAGGCGATAAAGAAGATGATAAGCCAGCTAAAAAAGAAGCTGCGAAAGAAGAGGCGCCGGCAAAAGATACTGGACCGAAAAAGCCTGTCTCATCTGAGCGGCGCGCGAACGTCCAAGATGCCATTGCGAAGAATAGTGCCATGTTGGCTTTGATTGGGGCGGCTGGAGACGGCGGTGACTCTGAACTTGCCAATATCTTTGGTGAGGGATCAAATCTCGGTGATGTGACATCTGACTTGAGTGGAACTGGCGGTATTGGTATCGCTGGTAGCGGTGACGATGTGACACGACGCGGTGGCGGCGGTGCTGATGGTAGTGGCTCTGGTGCGCAAATCGGAGATTTAAAAGCTGGCGGCGGCGGTGCTGGTCCAGCAGTTAAAGCGAAGAAAAAAGCGACAGTCAAAGCAGGAATGAAAGCGAAAGCACCACGTATTGATGGTGAGATCGATCAGAAATCTTTGAAGCGAACATTGAAGAAACGTGCTGCGGCCTTCAAGAAGTGTTATGAAACTGCGCTGAAAACGGATTCCAAACTGAAAGGTAAAGTCAAAGTTGAGTTTACGATTTCGGAGCGAGGACGTGTTGTCGATGCACGTGTCATCAAAGACTCTGTAAAGTCACCACAAGTCAACAGCTGTCTTGTGAAAGCCTTCAAACGACTCCGTTTCCCGAAACCGGATGGTGGCGAAGTTGTTGTGAGCTATACATTGGTCTTCCAGCCAGGCTAAGGCAGTCTGTGTTATAGAGAAAGAGGGCATTTTATGCTGTCATCGAAAACACAAACAGAAGTAGAGGCGCTCGTCGCTTCTACTTCTTTTAAAAATTGGTGGTCTGAATGGCAGGCGGTGATTACAATGCTTGCTTTAGAACGGAATGCCTTCGAAAAGAATGATTCAGAGTGTGCCATTGCTCGGTTCGAAACAGAACGCTTACATGAAATTGCCCTTCGAAAAATTAATGAGTCAAATGGGCTGTCTGATGAGATAGAGTCCCTCGAACATCAGGCTGCAGAGATTGATAACGCTGTGTTTGAACAGGTTTCAGAGTTTGAGAAACAGCGTCTACGCACGACTGAACATTGGCAACAAATGCAGGCTGCCGAAGCGGAATTACTAGAAGTTGATGAAGGTGGAACGCCGCGTCTACAAAAAGACTTTGAACGGAAAGAAGCTGCATATCAGGGAGAGAATAAGATTAAGTCGACTTTATGGGAGCGTGTCGAAAAATCCTTGCAACAATATGCGGGTATTCGATTTGAAATTTCTGATATCAAAGAGCGACGGGCAAGAATTCGTTACGAAGCGGAACTTGATTTCGAAGAGTTTGAGTCGAAGCAAAAACGCTTGAAAAGCCTTGAAGAAGAGCGTCAAGCGACTAAATCACGTGTTGAAGAACAACTCGCCATTTTATCCGAGTTACAAAATAGAGTTGCTGAGGCGTTTGAGTGTACAGCTGGTCGCGATTTTCTTTTTTGGAGAGATAAAGACACAGACAGAGGGGCATTTGTCCTATCTCTTATCGAATCAAACGCGGCGCACTTCGGTTGCGAAGTCAAAAGCATGACCTTGTATAAGACGAGTGTCGATGATGGACTCGATAACCTTATTCCTATCTAAAACTAAATCAATCCAAATTGCTTGAAAACATCTGCTGCAAGAGATGACGCATCTGTTCGTCCGGACAGTTTATTCATCTCTTGAATACCGGTTGGACTTGTGACATTTATTTCCGTGAGAAGATCACCGATAATATCAATCCCCACGAAACGGAGACCCAGCGTTCTGAGCTTTGGTGTAATGGCGGCAATAATTGCTTTGTCATTTTTAGTTAGCGCTGCGTGTTTGACGGAACCACCCACATGCATATTGGCACGATGATCGTTGTCCGCAGGAATACGCCACATCGCGCCAACAACGATGTCGTCGGCAAGTAAGATACGTTTATCTCCCTGGCGCACCTCAGCTAAATACTTTTGTGCGATGATATGCTCTTGGTATGTGTTGGAGAGGACTTCAATGGCTGATTTTAAATTTCTATCGTCGGCTTTAAATTGTAGAATTCCCCAGCCACCCGCGCGATCGATAGGTTTGATGACAATCTCGTGATGTCGCTCGGCAAATTCAAGAATGTCAGATGGGTTTGAGGACACGATGGTGGGTGGCATCCATTGATGGAACTGCATGCCCCATAATTTTTCATTTGCGATTCGTAAGGAACTTGGGTTGTTGATCATGTTCACGCCAGCATATTGGGCATAGTCGAGAATCATGCATGCATGTGCAAACGTTGTATCAACAGGCGGATCTTTGCGCATCCAAATGACATCAACCATTTTATCAAGCTGGATGTGACATTGATTGATGACTGTAAAATGTTGTTGGTGATCAGCCGTCGGCCGAGCAACACTGATTTCTCGCGCCAAAGCATAGGGATGATTGTCCTCAAGTCGCAGTTCTCTTAGTTCGCAAATATAGATAGTATGACCATGCTTTTGCGCTTCGAGCATAAAGGCGAAACTTGAGTCACCATCAGGGTTGAGTCGTTCGATCGGATCGATCACGAAGAGATGTTTCATGTTGGTGATTCCTGTGTTGACACATTTCTTTCATTGGTTGCTGTTGTTTGTACCGCATTCGTTTTATTTAGTTCGAAAAAGTACTTTGCTGAGGCTGCTGTAAGCCATGGCAGTGACCCAGGAATAAAGAGTAGAAGAGATGCCCCCCAGCCAAATGGGATCCAAGTGGCACGCAGACGTTTTAAGTATTTTGCACGATCTGCAGACTTGGGATAGTGCCGAGGTAGTGTTGCGCTCAGCAGCTCTGATGAAACGAACCAGCCTGAAAAGAGGGCATGAATGAAGACAGCCAATAGACTGCCGACCAGAGGCAAGAAATGAAGGAGTTGTGTCAAAATCAGACTGGCGAGATAAATACTCAAATTCTTGAGTAGGACCTTGATTTCATTTCCGGTTGATTTCAAAAATCCGTCTGGGTTTTCAAGGCACGTACCCGTTTCTAAGCACTCAACTTCAATCGAAATCTTTTCTAGAATAAAACTGGTGATGATCATACTCAGTGCAAAAGCGAGAATGACAGCACAGGCATAAATAATGAGTCTGACAAAGAATAAAATAATCCAATTTATAAAACCGAGCGCCGAACCGATCCATTTGAGCCACGTCGACTGAAAGTCAGGATCAGACAGCTGAAAGTTTGAAAAATGCGATGTCAAATCATAGCGATAAACAACAAAAATGAATGCAATGGTGAGGCCGATGTGTATGAGGCTCGGCAAAATACACCATTTACGAATGTTTTTATGCTGCCAAGCGTAGCCAAGACCGGAGAAGCTATTTCTAAAGCCTTTAGAGATCAGTCCTATCTTTTGGAATAGTGCCATATAAGAGATATAGCTTTTCTAGAATAGGTATGCGAGTCTTTTCGTATGACAACACCTATCAATGCGGATGACGACTCAAACCTTGGCGATTTAATTCAGGCGCCTGATGAATTACTCGGTATCTTTTCGAAAGGGGAAAAGCCACGTGACACATTCAAAATTGGGACTGAGCATGAGAAGTTTGGTTTCTATTGTGAAAGTAAGTCGCCCATTGACTTCGATGGGCAGCGGGGCATTGCACATATTTTTAAAGGGATTCTTGAAGAAGCAGGGTCGTCTTACGATCCCACATTATGGGCCCCTGTCTTGGAGCGAGGTGGGACAGTCGGATTATTTGCTGATGGTGCTTCTATTTCACTTGAACCTGGTGGCCAGCTTGAATTGAGTGGTGCTCCACTATCGTCCACTCAAGAGACATGTGAAGAAGTCAATGAGCATCTGCGATTATTGCAGCGACATGCTTTACCATCTGGTATTGGCTTTTTAGGTATTGGGTATCATCCGACGGCTTCTTTTGAGGATTTTCCTCAGCTGCCAAAGGGCCGGTATGCAATCATGGATCGATATATGCAGCAGGTTGGTTCTCGTGGACGCGACATGATGAAATGTACGGCGACCATTCAGGCCAACTTTGATTTTGAAAATGAATCAGATATGCGTGAGACGATGCAGGCCGCGATGGAGATTTCACCGATCATATCAGCGCTCTTTGTGAACTCCCCGTTCAAGAATGGCAAACCAGGCTCACACTTATCAGAACGCATGCTGGTGTGGCAAGATACAGATTTGGCGCGTTCGGGTTTTGTCGAACAATTCTTACGAGCGGATTTTTCGTATCAGACCTACCTCGATTGGGCGTTAGATGTGCCGATGTATTTTATTCGTCGCCAAGGGCGGTTTCATGATGTCGCAGGTGCATCTTTCCGTGACTTTATCCGTGATGGTTTGAATGGCTTTCGTGCGCATCGACGAGACTTCGAAGATCACTTAACCACATGTTTTCCTGAGGTTCGTCTCAAAAATTATATAGAGGTCCGTGGCGCCGATGCAGGTGCGTGGAGTCATATCTGCGCCTTGCCAGCTCTGTGGAAAGGATTGTTATATGATGTGCGCTGCCGCGATGAGATTCGAAGTTTGATGGCACGCCCATCAGCAGAAGAGCTCACAACATTGAATCATGACGTCGCCCGGATTGGCTTTAAGGCACGCTACCGCGAACAGTCAGTTCTTTCGTTTGCCGAGGAAGTCCTGCGAATATCGAAAACAGGCTTACGTCGTTTACAACTCGAATCAGGTGGTCCAGATGAGACAGTCTTTTTGAAGAAACTCGATGAACGTGTCGAGGCAGGAGAAACGTTCGCAGACAGACTGCTGCGCTTATACCATGAAGACTGGGGACAGGATATGAGCCGTATTTGGAAAGAACTCGAATTCTTTCCAGGTTGTGATTAGATATCGTGCACTTCAACCATGTGATGGTGTCACGACATCCAAAAATCGGTATTTTAAGAAATCACGATCATAAGTGCATATTTTCGTAACGCCGTTGAAACGTAGTGTGGCGGCAATTTGAAAATCAAAGATGTGATTTCCCGAAACATACGCTAATGAAAGAATGGATTCCTCTTACCACCATACTGGTATCAAGAGCGATGGTCATATTTTCTATTTGTGCCTATTCTTTTGATATGTCCAATTCATCAAGCCATTCGTTTCTATTGTGGATGTTAATATACGGCGGTCCACCGCCATCGAGTGGTGTAAAGCTCTTCTTTTGATAATCATTTTTTTTCTGTTTCAACATTTGAAAACCGGTCTTTGCCCATTCAGAGATGGTTTCACTCAGGGTTGTGCCATGTTTTTCAGCATGCTTTTTTGCAGCTTGATAGAGAGCATCATCAATGACGAGGCTGGTTTTCATATTCTCATGATAGAATATATATTCTATTGATGTAAGGTTATGTTATTTAATTATTGGCCCCGATGTGCAACCCTTTCTCTAATAGTGACACATATTATTAAGGTGTGCTTATGAATAGAAAACGGCAAGTGAAACGAGCATTGCAAAGAGATCTGTTAATTATTGGTTCTGCATCTTTGACTGGCCTTTTGAGTCTTATCTTATTTGCTGTTTTTGATACAATATCTCCAATAGGCGTCGCTTATCCACCGGCACCATATTCAATGCCTCATTTCGTCATGCTATTCTGGTACTTCGGTATCGGAGCTACTCTTGGATATCTATTTTCTTATTTTGGAATGGTTGTCTGGCCATATGATGATTCAGTTTTTGCAGGGATACGTCCGCAACACAGAATACGCGTGATTATAAGGTCACAGCTCGCAATAATTTTTGGGCATCTTATTTTTTTTGGAGGAATATATTCTTTGGGAAGGTTGACTTATTTACGCGGAAGCGACGTAGAGATTTATATGTATATAAGTGTGTACATGCTTTCAATATTGCTGGCTTTTACGCTTTTAAATTGGTTTAAATATTTCAATCCCCAAAAGGCCATGAAATAGAGACCGGTATTATTTCTTCTTCTTCCGAGAACGCTTTAGGCCCCATTCCCCAAGTTTTCGGCGAATGGTGTGTTCGGACAAACCAGTGACATCAGCCATCTCTTTATTTGACTTGGTTTCGTAATTCGCTTTGATATAAGCGTTGGTTTCTTCCATGTTCGCTTTTTTAGAGGATTTTGCTTTGGCTTTCTTCGGTTTTGCATCCTTGGTTGCAGTTTTCTTTGGCGCCGTCTTTTTGGTGCTCGATTTTTTACTTGATTTTGTTTTTGAAGAACTGGCTTTCTTTGTGACGATGATTTCTTCTTCTTCTTCTTCAATGTCCGGTGCCGGCTCAATACCCATTTTTTCAAGCATCCCAAGAACCTCTTCTTCTCCGAGCTCGAGTTGCTCTGCAAGGCTTGAAACAGGAATAGTAGCCCCATATGTTTGTAAATATTTTTCGGGGTCGAGCTGGCCATACTCGCGTTCGCCACCGGTGAGGTAAATGAGTTTCAGATAACCTTCCATCGATTGAGCAACACGGGCGTATCGATTCGTTTCTCGGTCAAAAAGAAGTGTTTTGACCGGGTAAGAGATTTTCGGGTCGACAGGTCGGGCTTTTGCTCTCTTGACATTCTCAGCTGCTTCACTGATCATTGTTCGGCGCCAGGCCATCGCATTATCGCCATCTTCTGAACTCGGTTTATCCTCATTGTCGTCGTCAAACGACATATTGGAGTCGTGGATGCTTTCGATCTCTTCGAGCTGTTTCGCGCTAAAAACCATGTTGATCTCCTCAAAGTGAGTGCTCAGTCATTCTAAGCGACGTGTCAAGGGGTCAAAAGTGCAATATATTTCGCCGAGAAGCCATGAACTGAGCCCAAATTCACATACACGGTGTAAGATGTCTTGACCAATGCCGATTTTTTTGGTGATATAGCCTCTCACTGGTTTTGATCAACTGATCAAGGCGTTGGAGTCAGTCATGTCTTTAATATTAGATAAAATTTCGAAAAAATATATCAAATCAGAGCAGTCTACTGTTCGTCCTGGTGATACTGTTCGCGTGTCTTTGCGTATTGTTGAAGGCTCAAAAGAGCGAACACAGGCGTTTGAAGGTGTTTGTATTGCACGAAACCGTGCTGGTAACGCTTCGACAATTACTGTTCGTAAAATCTCATTTCAAACAGGTGTTGAACGTGTATTTCCAATCAACAGCCCGCGTGTTGAGAAGATTGAAGTACTTCAACGCGGTCGTGTTCGTCGTTCCAAGTTGTATTACTTGCGTCAGTTAAGCGGTAAGAAAGCACGTATTCGTGCGAAGAACGACTACAAAAAATAGTCGGATTTTGAGATTCAATTTATTTCAGAAGAGCTGCCCTGGCGGCTCTTTCTTATTTAATGGCGATACTTTTTGCATTGTGAGCGACTGCATAGCTGACATATTTAGAGGTTGAATGATTATTCTGGCTGTTGATGAGGTAGGCCGAGGACCTTTAGCAGGGCCCGTGATAGCCGCGTGTTGTGGGTTAGAGCATGCCACGGTGGGTGGTTTGGCTGATTCTAAGAAGCTCTCGGCGGCCAAACGTGAAACCTTAGCTTCGATGATTCGCTCAAGAGGCGATGTTGGGATTGGTGAGGTGTCGGCTTCTATGATTGATGACATCAATATTCTTGAAGCGAGCCGATATGCGATGCGATGTGCGATTTATGATTATTTAGAACGACGCAGGTTAAGCGTGCACGATGTCGCCGAAATCTGGATTGACGGAAACCAATTAATTCATGCACCTGATATGAATGAGTATGCGATGATCAAAGGCGATGATGCGATTCCAGCCATGATGGCTGCATCAATTATCGCAAAAGTTGAACGAGATAAACGGATGCAACAATATGCGCATCAATTTCCAAAATACGGTTTCGAAAAACACAAAGGATATGGCACGGCTCAACACCTCGAAGCCTTATCAAAATATGGACCATGTTCGATACATCGACGGCGTTTCAGGCCGATCAAAGATCTTATATCGTCTTAAACAGTCTGTTGTTCAAGAATTGACGGCATGCCAAACGCGGCAGCGTCGAGGGCGTTTATCAGAAGAATATGCTGCTTCTTTACTTGAGCGAATGGGGGTGCACATACAGCGGCGAAATTATCGCACACGACAGGGAGAAATCGATCTTATTGGGGTTGATAAAGATGTGTTGGTCTTTGTTGAAGTTCGAAGTCGACGCGTGTCACGGCATGGTCGGGCACTGATGACTGTTGGCTATCGTAAACAACGACAACTCACGAAAATGGCTTGGCGCTATATTTTGTATCAAAAACCCCCGCAATCGAAGTGCCGATTTGATGTATTGGGGTTTGATATTGGGGACAACAATGTAGAGGTGACTTGGGTCTGTTCCGCCTTTGAAGTAAAAGGGCTTGTTTAGGTTGGTTTTCCATGGCACTTCAACAACATGGGAACACTATGGATTGTGGCAACACCAATAGGTCATGTCGACGATATTTCACTTAGAGCGATAGAGGTCCTCAAAACGGTTGACGGTATTTTGGCAGAAGATACAAGACACTCTGGTCGACTTATGGCACGCCTCGGTATCACAACACAATTAAAGGCATGCGACCAACATAAAGAGTCTCAGGTTGCTGTTTGGCTCGAACGTCATCTGGCTCAAGGGAAGTCATGGGCGTATATTTCAGATGCAGGGACGCCGGGGATCAGTGACCCTGGTGGTCGATTGGCTGAACATGTAACTGAGGCGGGGCATATTGTTCGGGTTGTACCAGGGCCAAGTGCTGTGACTGCAGCTATTATGGGGGCCGGCTTGGTGGCGCAGCCTTTTTTATTTGTTGGCTTTTTACCTCGCAAGCAAGGTAAAATAGAACGACTTCTCACACAATATGCGTCGCTTGATGTGACCATCATATTTTATGAAGCGGCCAATCGACTCGAAAAGACGTTGACGCTGTGCGAGTCTGCTTTTTTAGGACGACGTGTTGTTGTTGGGCGCGAGTTGACGAAAATGCATGAGACATTTCATCGCGGGCGTATTGGGGAGCCGCTCAAGCCTGCGTTTGTCGATAAGGGGGAGGTTGTTGTTATGATCGAAGGTGGTGTAGAGCTACATGTTCAGAGTGACGTACAGCCTATGAAACGTATTTTATCTGATGCCAATTTGACTAAAAAAGACAAAATCAAGCGATTGAAAGAGCAGCATCAGTTTAGTCGAAATGAAGCATATGATTTGGTTGAATGGTGGCGTTCTGAAGAAACCCCATAAAGCATATGATTTGAGTCATGATGGTGTTCATCATTTTGACCTATTTCAACTTTATGAGATATGTTTAGAATGCATAAGTTGAATGGAGTGTATGTGGGATCAAACAAAGATGTTGATGGAACAGCTGAAATTGAATTTCTGACGCCCACGGATGTTGGGAAGGCTGATGTCGGGCAGGCGGAATCTTTGCCGTTCAGAGATGTTTCACATGACGATATGCAGACGATACAGGTCGACCGCCGAGATATGCCAATCGATGCACAACGTGAAGATATCTCTGGTGATTGGTTGAGACACATCCGAGAAATTCGTGGACTCTCACCTGAACACATTGAACAACAAACACGTATTCGTCCCACGATATTAAAAGCGATTGAAGCTTGCGATGTGACTGTGCTACCTGAACGTGTCTATATTAAAGGATTTTTGCAGCATTTGGCACGTGTACTGGGCTTAGATACGAGCCTTGTGGTTGATGGCTACTTTATGTTTCTTGATAAACAGGAGGGGGGACAAAATGAAACAAATTGATGACTTGGCACGCGCCCGCCGCCTCGCTCGAACCATTGCCTCTGACATTTCATTATTTCATGAGTCGTTGATCATGGAAGGTCTCCAGCAAGATGACTTTTTTGAGCGCTTATCTGCAGAGCTTGATAAAGGGCGTTCTCATTATCAGAGCCGTCTATCTCCTTCTTTATCTGAGGCTGAAGCGTTCTTTGACGAAGCGATCGTCGATATTATTATTTTTCCGCGAGGTCATCTGCCAATTTCGATTTGGGCAGCATGACATCTAAGCCAGAACTGATTGCTGAGACGTCGATAGAAATCGTTGTTGAACATGCCGACCGAATTGATCGTGTGCTTGCTCAATCCATTCAGGATTTAACCCGTTCTCAAATTCAACAACGGCTTCGAGAGGGACATGTGAAGGCCAATGGGGTGGTGGTTCACAAAACATCGATGAAGGTCGATGTCGGCACAACCCTTAAAATGAGCCTGCGCCAAGAACATACGCCTATTGACATTGTTGGACAAAATCTGGGTACACCGATCGTCTATGAAGACGCTGATATTGTGGCATTTAATAAGCCGGCAGGGCTTGTTGTGCATCCTGGTCCTGGCCACCCGGATAAGACCTTGGTCAATATGCTACTCTACTTATGTCCAGCGCTCGCCCAAATCGGAATGGAACGGCCAGGTCTTGTCCATCGACTTGATAAAGACACGTCGGGTTTAATTATGTGTGCCAAAAATATGGGGGCGCATCAAAATCTGTCGAATCAATTTAAAGACCGTTCAATCGATAAATATTATACCGCATTTGTATATGGAGAACCCAAGCTTGATGTTTTTGAAATGCGGACATTACATGCGCGTCACCCGAAAGATCGTTTAAAGTTTACGACTAAAGGATTAGAAGAGCGACGTGAGCGAAGCGGGGTTCGAGAAGCTGTTTCGTTTGTGGAGGTCCTTGGACGCCATCGAGGCCTATCAAAATTGTTGGTAAAAATTGAAACTGGACGGACGCATCAAATAAGAGTTCAATTGTCGGATATGGGGTTTCCGATTATTGGCGATCAACTTTATGGTGGAAAGGCGTCACGAATGAAGCGACTCGATCCCACACTTCAGACGATTGTTCGGCCTTTAGAAAGGCAGGCGCTCCACGCAACACGAATGTGCCTACGGCATCCCATAACAACGGCTGGTATGGCGCTCGATGCACCATTATCTGGCGACTTAAAAGAAATAAATTCATTATTTATTGAGTAGTTACTGTGTTTTCTTTTTCGAGGCATAACAGGGCATATATGAAAATAGCTAGATTACATGACACAGTGTGTTATACTCGACGTCCATTATGGAAGATGTCTATTCATATGGTTTTGACCGTCGATTTGCTCAATTTGAGAAGCGATTAAATGAGGCTTTTCGTCGGGCGAACGTGGCGTATGATGAAGATACGCATCGTTTATTTATCTATGCGTGCCGGCTTGCAAGTTTGTCTGCGATAACAGGGGACGATGGGCAACGTCATCGCGTCGATATACTACTTGCTGATTTTAGAAGAAGAGTGCTTGGGCACATGCTGTCCTTATTAACCGAGCAGGGCGATGTTGATCTTGAACTTGTCAGTGATTTGAAAAGACCTGTCGAACGAATTTTTAAAGATGCGATTTCTGTTTTAACTGAGACATTTCGAAATAATTACCCATTCCAAAAACTTGAGGCAACATTATCAAAGAGACCGCTTGCGCTTGTGTTAGGCGGCGGCGGTGGAACCGGATATGTGTTTTTGTCGGTGCTTAATCAACTCGAGGATGTCGACATCACCCCAGATTTATTGGTTGGAACGTCAATGGGGGCTATTTTAGGTATGTTTCGTGCCCATAAGATGAGATGGTCATTATCAGGGCTCGATCGGATTTTGGCGGGTCTTAAACTTGCTGATGTTGTCACACCGGTTCCAGGCATACCTCATTTTGGTTTTCCAGGATCTTTTGAACTGAAGCTACGCTCAGCTTTATCGCATTTCGTGATGAAAGATAATATGCCGATGCGATTTAACACGACGGATATTCCCTTTCGTGTCGTGGTTGGTGGTATTACAGATCAAAAAGCTGTTGAAGCCTATCGTTCGCTTGTTCCTCAATCCGAAAAGCTCTCCGGATTCCGTTTCTTTCGTCAAGCCGCACGAAGTTGGATTAGCAAGGTGATCAAAGTTGCAAACTTGCCTGTCAAAGCGATCTCGATCGGTGGGCATATCGATGATCAATCGATAGAAGTCATCGATGCGGTTGGTTTTTCAGCAGCTGTGCCAGGCGTTCTTCATTACGATATCGAAAACCCCAGTCTCGAAAGAGCAGCCGGTTGGCATCGACTATTCGAACGCGAGTCCGTTTATGGATTATTTGATGGTGGCGTCGTCGATAACTGCCCGGCGAAGGCTGCATTATCAACTTTTCGAAATGAGCACATTGCTGACGGCCTACCTTATGTCCTCTCTTTAAATAGCTTTGGTTCTCAAATGCAGGGACACTGGCCACTTAAAGCGCTGGCGTTAATGGCGCATGAGACAGGAAAGACGGGCGGCGATCTCAGTGATCGGGTGATTCGTTTTTCTCGGGTCTTATCTCCAATCAATATTGTTCCAAAACTCAAAGATCTTCGACAGGCCATTGAAATGGGGGGTGTGCAGTCCGCTGATTTTATAGACAAAATCCAATCAGAGCTGAGGCCTGTTTCACCACCTAAATGCTTTAAAAAGTTATCGAATTCGACGATTTCTTAAGAATCAGCTGATAAAAATTCAGTTGTTCATCTTTAGTGAGATGATAAGAAGAATTTCGGAGGCGATATGAGCACGGCAAAAGACGCAGGCATTGTTTGGATGGACGGCAAATTCGTTGAAAATGGCGCGAGTGTTTCGGTCATGGCACTGACAATGCATTATGGTTTGGGGGCATTTGAAGGTATCCGCTCTTATGAAGGTGCCCAAGGTCCAGCTGTTTTTCGTTTACGCGAACATGTCGAGCGCTTATTTCGTTCTGCCAAGTTATTGCGTATGGACATGCACTTTTCTGTCGAAGATGTGATGAAGGCGTGTACTGAAACCCTCGCTAAAAATGGCCTCAAAGCAGGCTATATTCGCCCGCTCGTTTATGCGGATGACGGACAGCGCGGCTTAGCAGCGATCAACCCGACCCGCATCGCAGTTGTTGTCTGGCCTTGGGGGGCTTACCTTGGTGAAGAAGGATTGACCAAAGGGATTCGCACAATGATTAGTGGCTGGGCACGCATGAACGCTAAATCTTTTCTGCCAAAAGGCAAAATATGCGGACAGTATGTGAACAGTATTCTGGCAAAGCGTGACGCCATTAAAGCGGGATATGACGAAGCCCTGATGCTTGATGATAATGGGTTTATCGCAGAAGGAACGGGCGAAAATATTTTCGTTGTTAAAAATGGTCAAATTTCGACACCGCCACTCTCTGCACCGATTTTGGAAGGCATCACGCGTGACTCGGTGATTCAAATCGCCAAGACACAAGACTTTGACGTGATCGAACGAAATCTACTGCGCTCAGATTTATTCGATGCAGATGAAATCTTTCTGACGGGAACGGCCGCAGAAGTCACGCCTGTGCGTGAGATAGATGGTCGTGAGATAGGTATTGGTTCGCGCGGGCCAATCACCGAGCAGATTCAGTCAGCTTATTTTAGAGCAGTTCGTGGCGAAGACTTTCTTGAGAAAGAATGGTTATCGCCATATTCGGTCTAGATAAGTACTTTAAATCTAAAAAAGATCGTTTTCGTTCAAATTTTTGATTGAGAAAATTGACACCATAGATCTGGCTCACTAGGAGATATGTGTAAACGTATTAACTGGAGGGTTAAATGTGGTATGAATTAGATGATTTCGATGTTCGATCAAGATACTCGGACATCGAAGAGCGAATCGAAGAATTGAATACACTATTGAGTGATATGCCTGAAGAACGGCATATTTTTGATGAAAAATGTCGAATCGCGTATCTCTATCATGATAGTGCTCTTGATGGCGTCGTGCTCACATATCATGAGCTCAGAGCTGCTGTCGATGCGACTGTTATGAGCGACAGTGCTTTGTTGCCAACATATCAAGAAATCAGTAATCACAGCCGAGCATTGGACTGGATCAAAGAACTTGCAGCACGTGATTTTAGTGGAGATAAGCGTCAAGCATTGATCACAAAACAAGGCATCTTAGATTCACACATTATGTTGAATTCCAAACTGCCTCGTAAAAAGCCTGGTGTGTTCAGACAAGAGATGCCGCTGCACCGTTTGTATTTCCATGAGTTGCTTGACCCAAGTTTGATTGAAACAGCACTTGATACTTTATGTGAAGAGTTGAAAATTCCAGATTTTATCTCTCAACATCCCATTAATCAGGCTGTTTTATTTCACCAACGCTTTATGGAAATCTTTCCATTTACGAAGGCCTCTGGTCGTATCGGTCGTCTGTGGATGAACTACTTCCTTGTTGGTGCAGGTTATCCGCCAGTGATTATTCATGGCTCAGATCGTCAGCGGTATTTTGAAACCTTGAGAGATGGACCAGAAGCACTTCGTCTACTATTGCTCGATAGTATGGACGCCGCTTTAGAAGCGTCTGTTAAACGTCTGAGAGAGGTGTTTAAAAATCGTGTATCTCGAGGACATCACAATATGCGTCGATTTGGCTAGTCCGGTTCAAAGCCGCGTGTGAAAACACACAATAAGGTGCCAAATGGCACCTTTTTTTATCTTATTTTTATATGATGAATATCGATTAGGCATTGACCGAACTCATTCAAATTATTAGTACTTTTCATCTATTGACGTGAGAAATATGATCACTGTCCCTCTATATAATTGGAGATGTAATGACGAACGAAAATGACATTCAAATTCCTGGCGGATACCAAATGAATCAAACAAAAGGGAGCCCTGTTGGCTTCTTGATTTCACTTGTGGTTGGGCTTGTTGTTATTGGCGGTGGTCTATTCGTATTCAAGAATATTATGGGCGAGCGAGAGCGGGTTGATACCTTGGCGCAAGAGGCACAAAAACTGATTCGTGCCGATGATGCTGCAGGTTTATTGGGTGCTGTCGCAAAATATGAAGAAATTGGTTCGGATAAGTTTAAAGAAGATTATATCGCGCTTGGTGTAGCAGAAACACAAGCCAGACTTTATCAGGCCTACGGTCTAACTGATTCAAAAGCAAAAGCAGATGAGGCGATTTCGATTGTGTCCGGACGTGGGCTCGAAAAAGCGAGCCGCTATGTTGCTGAAGCATACATGAAGATTGCAAGCGGCAATGCTGCTGGCGCTGAAGACACCGTCAAATCATTTCTCGACCGTGGTGCACGTGACCCGAAGTTGTTACATGCATTGAGTGTCGCGCAGCTTCAACAGGGTAAAGTACGTGAAGCACAGAAAGCCGCTGAAGAGGGTGGTAAGCTTGCTGGTTCTTCACTTCGTCTATCGATTGCGCTTGGCAACGCACAGCTCGCACAAGGAAATTACCCGGCGGCTGCACGTGCATTTAATAAAGTCCTACAAGTGAATGCGGCGCACATCGATGCTCGCGCAGGCTTATTGCTCACGCAGGCGCTGAATCGTGAAGGCAGCGCAAAGCTCGTTGCAAAAGAAATCGGTAAACTGAAAAATGAAATCGAATCTCTCGGTCAACCATTGCCTGAACTCTCTGCACGTTTGACATACACTGATGCTGTATTGAAACTTTCTCAAGGCGATATCGATGGTGCGATCGCGGGTGCGAATGCGGCACTCGGTGAATCACCGCGCCTTGCGTCTGCATTGATGCTCAAAGGTGAGGCCTTTTGTCGTAAAGGTGAAATTGCACAAGCGAAGACGGCATTTGAAACTGCATTGACGGCTTCGCCAACAAACCTTTCATTTGCGAAACGTGCGTTTGAAGCTTTTGCGATTGCGGGTCGCGCAGAAGATGGCGTGCCATTGATTGCGTCAGTTCAAAAAGCAGATGAGAGCAATGGTCAGGCTTATGCCGATCTTGCTGTTGCTTATGCTTACGCGGGTGATGCGGAGAACGCGAAGAAGACTGCAGAACTCGCAGTTGAAAAACTCGGCAACGCAAGTCCACAAGCACTATTTGCTGAAGGTCGCGCGCTTCAAGCTGCCCGCGATTATGAAAACGCGCAAAAGAAATATCAAGAAGCGATGAAACTTAAAGGTGGCGCTGCACCATGGGCTGAAGTGTACTACGAAATGGGTGTTTTGAAGATGTCTGATAAATCATTTGACCAAGCAGCAGAAGCGTTCAAAGTCGCGACCATTCAATGGGAGAAGAAAGCAGCATCGGTTGATAAGATTGCACACGGTTATGAAATGTGGGCCAAAGCTATGGAGCAAGTCGGTGGCAAAGAGGCGAAAAAACAAGTGCCTGTGCTGAAGGCCAAGGTTGATGAACTTCGCTTTGGTAAAAAAGAAGGCTAAACAAAAGAGAAGGTGCTACGGCGCCTTTTTTAATGAGGACAATATGAAGAAATTACTACCAATCATCTTATTATGTTCTGCATGCAGCAGCACTCAAAAGCCAGCTGAAGTAGCAGCAGACGTCGTTAAAGAAGCTGTATCAGCCGAAGCCTTCTCTGAAGAAGAAGCGAAAGCCTATCGTGAAGTCATCTTTGATAGCAACTGGTCGGGCATGATGGCGAAACGACCGTTGTTCTTCGCTGAAGTATCAATGTTACCGACCATTTTGATGCTTCAATCAATGCAACAAGAAGAACAAGCAGCCAAAATTTCAAAAGCACTCGAAAAAGCAAAGCGTGCGATCGCCAAACACGGTGTCTCAGACATGGTCTGGTCGAAGATTCTTGGAGATGTATCCGCGACTGACCTAAAAGCAATCCATACAGCGATGTCTGATGAAGGCTATCAACGCTGTCGTGAGTTTGATTTGAAAATGATGCGTGACATGGACAAAGACCCGATCGCCACAATGAAAGAAGCGGATAACGACCATCAAATCGATGAACTCGACAAAGAGAAACTGGCTGATATCGAAGCTTACCTCGAGCGCGAATCTGATTTTGTCATTGGCGCATTGACAGATATGAAATACCTGATGGGCTTATCTGTTCTATATATGACTGAAATGGGTCGAGACCCAAATGAACAAATCACAGATGAGCAAAAGCTTAAACTCGCACAAATGCAAATGGCGATGAAAGACGCCAAGGGTGTCAAAGACCAGATTCGAGCGGCCACTAAAATCGAAGAAATGAAGAGTGAGTTTGTCGATATTTTCTTTGACTGCGAAGCAAGTGATGCAGAGACATATTGGGGCGTGACTTCAAACCCGGCTTTTCAGGCGTATTATCAAGCTGAATGGGATGCATTGGTTGGTGTATTAGAAGGTGTCATGCGTGAAGAGTTGGGTCTCTAGCGCAACACTCATTGCGCTTGCTGTCGTTCATTCGACAGCTCAGGCGCACACATCAGATATTGATTGGTCAAAGCCTTATATCGATGGCAGTCACATCAACGAACCATATTTCCCATTTTTCACTCAATGGGTAGGCCTCGATCGACACAAAGATGCAGATAAAAATTTTACAGATGGTGGAACTGGCAATTCTGACGATGATGGTTTTACGGCAAGCACACGTCTTCAAACAACGTTCACATCATTCGATCAAAAAAAGCAACTGAGCTTCTCAGTCACCACAGACATACTAACGGAGCGATATACGTCGTATCTTGATGATGGTGTCATTGAAGCACTGTTTGATGATCAAGGTTCAGGAGCTGATTTTGAGCGAGCTGTACTGGCTGGCGAAATAGAGGGCGTCAACCCGACGGACTACTTGAGTTACACAGGTCGGCGTGGTGGCCGTCGAATCGATCGTATCGCACTCGAGGTCAATCGAGCACGTTTTGAAAAAGAGCGTCTGTTGGTGAGTGTAGGTGGTGGGCTCGATTTACTAGGTGATTTCGGTTTCGATCGTGCACAAGACCAATTTCATTATATCATCGCTGGCCGGCACATTGGTGATCCGCTCGACCGGCCTTTTCATACCGAGTTACAACAGCAATACGATCATCCTTCATTCATGGTGCACCCATATGCTGATTTAAGTGTCGTACATTACTTTGCGGATCCGCATGCTGCCTTAAGACCAAAGATTGCGACTCATCTCAAGCTGCCAATAGGCCGTGGAGAGTTTATGGCACAAGCGCGTTTTGATATGCGCATATCGTATCTATCATGGCTGCACTTTAGAATCGGCTCAACTGCAAACCTGCATTATATGTTGAGTGAGCGTTATGACTTTTTACGACCAGATATATGGAATGGTTTTTCTCTTGGATTGTATCAACGGTTTGAGTTTGGTCGCTTGAACCGACGTATTGCATTTATTGAATTTGTCACAGACCATGTTGTTAGAGATGGGCGCTATGGAGAACCTGTTCGTATGAATGCAGGATTTTCGATGCCGCTTGGTCGACAAGCGTATATTGAAGATTGGAAGCGTCAATAAGTGGCGGTGGTGTCTTGAATATGGTCTTATGCACCATGCCTGTTGGAGCGTCCCAAAAACTTGAAATTCAACCGATTCTTAGAACACTAGAAAGACTCAATATTCGTATCACTGAACGCTTTCCAGGCGCACATCTCGCTGAGGTTGGTGAAAAGCTTCACGCTGTCGCCGATGATACCAATGAAAAAATCGAGTGGATTAAGCGGCCTTTATGGTGGCCGAGAATATTAACAGGCTTTCTTATCTTTGTTGGCCTACTTGGTTTGATCTACGGTATTCAGCATCTTGATTTTAGTATTCGACCTCAGTTTGCAGATTTAATGGGTGTGGCGGAGGCGTCTATTAACAATATTCTTTTGATTGGTGCTGCGTTATTTTTTCTTGTTGGTCTTGAAAAGCGGGTCAAGCAGACGCTAGCGATTAAGTATTTGAATGAGCTCAGAGCAATTGCACATATTGTCGATATGCATCAGCTGACGAAAGATCCAACTCGCGTTGTTGCCAAACTGCGTGCGAAGCTAGGTGACCTTGGCGACACTGAGCATTCACCTAAGCGAACACTAACAGCATTCGAGTTACAGCGTTATCTCACATATTGCTCTGAGATGCTTTCGCTTATCGGTAAGGTCGCAGCACTCTATGCACAAAGCTTACCTGAAGACGTCGTGGTACGAACGGCTAACGAAATAGAATCTTTGTGTGCAAATATGAGTCAGAAAATTTGGCAGAAATTAATGATTTTGAATATTGAGCTCGAGGGTAGTTCAAATTAAAAAAGCGCCATGGCGGCGCTTGTTCATATTGAGTAGATATTGCTTACGCGTGTTTTTCAATAAACGCAGCGATTTTATCTTTTGGTTGTGCGCCAACGATCTGATCAACCGGCTCACCATTTTTAAATAAGATCAATGTTGGAATTGAGCGGACACCATATTTTCCAGCAGTACCGGAGTTGCTATCAATATCGACTTTACCGACTTCGAGCTTATCGCTCATCTCACCTGCAAGTTCTTCAACAGACGGTGCAATGGCACGACATGGCGCACACCAGGTGGCCCAGAAGTCGACAAGAACAAGTTTGTCTGTTCCGGTTAATGTTGAGTCGAAGTTGTCATCAGTTAATTCTTTTACGTTTCCAGCCATGTGGCCTCCTTTTGAAAGCGATCGTTCGCTATTTTGTATGATCATAGAATAAACACGAAACAGATGGCGACTATGTCACACAAAAAAAGTAAAGCTTGAAGCAATTCATTGAAATTATGGCGTAATTATGATGATAGAAAATATGCGGCTGATTTGACTCGCTGAAGAAATGGTTACATTCTGACACAAACCTCAGCTGGCCGTATCGCGTATATCAGGACTGGTCATAGTTCCCTGGAACATCACCGCCATCTTCAGAGATTTCTCTTTCTGACACAGCCTCTGTACAGTATATGCCCTGCGCAAGTTACTCGGCTTTGCTTAAAGTACATGGTCCTTTTCCAAACTCAATGTCACGAACGGGACATCTTCTTGACCCAAGTCCGTATCAGGCGCAAGGTCGTCGTCGTGTCTCATAATATGGTTCATTTTGCTGTAACTGGTCAGAGTAAGTTGAGAATATAAGAGTTGAGAAAGTCGCTGAGAAAAGAAGTGTCTTAAGATTCATAAATGATCCGTGCGAGTAAAATATACATGTGAGATACGAAGCGACAATAAACTTGAAGCGCTTTCTATAATTTGAGTGTGTAATCCCCACGCTGACCAGGGCCAGACGATACCCATACGCGCAACGAGATGATCCCATGTGATTTGAGAATATCTTCTTCGCTTGCAAATTGTTCCGCAAAATACCGTGAGAGTTCTTCTACAGTTGTGTTGGTGACGGGTAAGATCGTAATATCACGTTCCAAAAACTGGAAATGCTCCTCTGCAAAAATACAAAAGACGATACCATCTTTTTGCTCGATTTTTAGATATGGACTATAAGCTGGCAGTAAGAACGTCTCATTTAATCGTCGACAGTGTTCTTCGATTCGCTTTTTGTAAAATCGATAATCACCGAACATACCATTTTCACCGACTGGACCAGTAATACTTAGACCTAGGGTGAAATTATGGCCATGTAGGTTTTCTCGTTCTTCTGCAGAGAAAATCGTAAAGTGCCCAGCCGAAAACTTTTGGGCTTCTTTAAATAATTCCAGTGTCGAATAACGCGTCTTTTCAGCAGACACTAGATGGTCGCCTTTTTCGCTTTTTCAACGGCGTCATTGATCATCTCTTGCTGTTTTTTCGGGTCCTGCCAGTCTTTCTGAATCTCGGGAGATAATTCTCGAACTGGATCGAAGTACGTAAAATACTGCCCGCGTTTCACAGCTGGCGCAGTATAAACGCTGATACCTGTTTCCGGGTCATAGTATTCATAACTATGTGCATCTCGTTTGCCACCACCACCAGGCGCATCAACAACGAACATAGGCGTATTAAATCCTGCTGTTGCACCGCGCAGATGCTTTTCTAAACGAACTGCTGAAGCGACAGATGTACGCAAATCCTCAGTGCCCTGAACCAAGTCATGAACATAGACATAGTAGGGCTGGACGTTGATATATGAGATTGCGCGCGACATTTCGAGCATGGCTTCGTGACTATCATTCACACCATGCTGAAGGACTGTTTGGTTTCTGACCTTAATCCCTTTTTCAAATAGGATACCCATCGCATCTTCTGACATGCCAGTCACCTCGTTGGCATGATTGAAGTGCGTGTGAATACAAACCTCTTTTCGAAGCCGACGCCCTTTATCTGCGATGGTTGCAATTGCATCAACCCAATCGGTGTCATCAATGATTTTCATTGGCTGAATCGCAAGGCCCTTAGTTGCAAATCTAAATCGTCGGATATGTGGAATCGAAAGAAGCTTTTCACCGATTTCTGTAATTTGTTTTGCTTTCAATCGATAGGCATCGCCACCTGAAATAACAATATCTTCAAGACGGGGCGTTTCTTCAATATATTTGAAGACAGCTGCCCATCGGTCGGTCGATGCTTTAATTGATACTTTTTCAACCTCTTCTGTATCAAGACCAACCGCATATGATCGCGTACAAAATCGACAATATACAGGACACGTATCTAAAGCCAAGAACAAGGCTTTATCTGGATAACGATGCGTCAGTCCTGGCACAGGTGCATCACTTTGTTCATGCAATGAGTCGAGCGTCAGCATCGGATGGTCGGGTTCAAGTTGTGAAGCAAGTGGAAGAAACTGTCGGCGAATGGGATCGTTAATCGGATCTTCCCAATTGATCAATGCCAACAGATAAGGTGATATTCGGACAGCCATCGGCGCTTTGGCAAAGCCTGCTTTGAAGTCATCCACAAAACTTTGTGGCGCAAGATCTTGAATAGCCTGCAGTAGCTTCTTCGGATTGGTGATGGCGTTCTTTTCCTGCCATTTAAATTGAATGAAGTCCTCGTAGGGCACATCTTTCCATCCTGGGATTGTTCTCCAGAATTCGTCTCGACGTGGCGATCGCCATGCAAAGGCTTCTTTATTTGGTGTATTAAGTGTTGTGAGTGTCATGTCTTCTCCTTCGTTTTGATGTATTAAGTATGAAAGAACTCAATACAAAACATCAGGTGCATGAAATACATTTCCATTAAACCACATGTCCTCTAGTATAAGCCATTTCTGTGCGAAGCCAAATAATCGCTGGATGATGTCAGGTTGAGACAGTGCATTTGTTGGCATTTTTGGGGACACGCTCATTTTTGGGGACACGCTCATTTTTGGGGACACGCTCGTGCCAGACACCACAATACCAATATTTCTAAATGAAAATATAACCTTTGGATGAATAATAAGTGTGCTTATTTAGAGCACGAGTTATTTTTTTGAAGCCTGACCCGGCTCTGTCCCGGCAGTGACCCCATGAATGCCATGAATGGAAAAACAGGTAGACACGCTAATTGCAAGTCGTTAGTCCAAGAGCATGATTCGGATTTTATCTATTGCAGCGATCCCCATTATTCTAACGGTATTTTTTTTCGCAGTGCGCTCCGCATTTCCGGTTGCTTGGGAAGCTTGGCTTGGTCGTGTGAGCCGATATAGTATTTGGATATATCTTGTGATGATGATTCTGTTTGTTGCTTTGGTCTCAAATGGTGGATTTCGGACAACCAATGAAATATTCCGCCGTATCACAGGAATAGCTGCATTCACGAGTACATCAATTTTAATGGTATTTGCCTCGCTGGCAGCGAGTGCATTAATCTGGTGGCCACTCGCCAAACTCGCAAAAATAAAATCCAATGCGGGCATAGGAACAATATTAACCAAAACATCAGCACTTGTTGCCATGATTGCGGTCGCATTGGTGCCACTTGGTTTTTTTCTGGGTTTTGGACGTCCGATCGTCAGACGCATTCGTCTTGAGGCGAGTCAACATCGACACCTCAGCGGTCTAACTATTCTACACTTAAGTGATGTCCACATGGGGCCATTTATTGGTGAGGCTCAGATCGAACATATTGCGTCATTGGTTAAAAACGATGAAATCGATCTGATTGCGTTAACAGGCGATATCGCGGACGATCTTGATAAATACCCGCAGTTCTTTTCAGCCTTATCTAAGATAAAATCACGGCATGGGATTAAAGCTTGTATTGGCAATCATGAAATATATAGAGGTCGAGCATTATCTATTCAAGCACAAGAAAAAGGCGGAGCCGAGATGTTGATCGATCGGCATACGACAATAGATGTCAATGGTGCACCACTTCATATTGTTGGCATCGATGACCCGGCTGGTCTCGGTCGCTCAACCCAAGCCTTCTACAAAAAGCATTTTACGACATCGTTTCAGAGTATTCCGGATGATGAGGCCACGCTTGTCCTTTGTCATCGACCCGATGGTTTCAACGCGTGTATCGAACATGGTGGTACTGTCATGCTATCAGGGCATACGCATGGTGGACAAGTCGCACTTTTTAATCGCTCAGTATTTGAGCCGATCGCAAGGCAAAGTGGACATAAATTACTTGGCCCTTACACTGCACCTGCGCAAAAACGTCAGGCGACTTCGCAGTTGTATGTAACGGCAGGTACAGGACATTGGATGCCATTCAGACTTGGTTGCCCGGCAGAAGCTGTTCTGTACACATTTACCTAGCGGTGGTTTATCTGATGGCTGAAACGCCAGCCTGACGTATCTATTCAGTTTCGTCGAGTTCGTAGCTGATGTTCTCAAAAGTTTGAGCTTCCACCGGGAGCTGCTCAATCTCATCCAGCAAATTAGACACTTTGACATGATAATAGGTCGCGACACCTAGACTCGCAGTTGCTAGAACACTTAAGAGCGTCACAAGTCCACCACTACAAAGATTTGCAGCAAATATGATTGAGGCACCAATCATAGCAGATTTGTTTGCCTTTTCTCTATAGCGAAAAACATCATCCTGCTTTTTGTGAATGATAGACTGTGCCGAAGTGTGCTGATGATGCTGTTTAGAAATTTTCATATGTTGTTCTCCTCAATAGGAGGTTTCGTGTTGTATCGATTTTTGTGATGTCCTGGTCAAGTGTCAGACTCAGTCGCTCAACCGAGCGTCTGATGTTTGACGACGTCATACTATGAGTAGAAAAGGAGACATTGATAAAAGTAAATAATTCGGTGCAATCAAGAATGGCGGAGATGAATAAATCGAAAGATAAAACATAATTATATTAGTCGATTATGTGAATCTCGAGACGTCGGCTGGACTTTACTTTTTATATGCCAGTACGCTTGAGCTGCTTATAAAAGGAGATCAAGATGAGCAATACATGGGAAATTGGCAATCAACTTGTAGAGTGGTGCAAACAAGGTCAAAATATTGAAGCTGTGAACAACCTATATGCAGAAAACTGCATCAGTGTTGAGGCACAAGGTAACGAAATGATGCCGCAACAAATGGAAGGTCTTGAAGCGATTCGTGGTAAAAACGAGTGGTGGGCAAATAATAACGAAGTTCTGAAAGCAGAAGTCAATGGTCCTTTTCCGCATGAGAATCGTTTTGCAGTGAATTTTAACTACGAAGTGAAAAACAAACAAAGTGGTGAGATTCAACAACTCAATGAGGTTGGATTATACACAGTTGAGAACGGTAAGATTATACGCGAAGAATTTTTCTATCCGACCGGCAACTAGTCTTTTCGTTGAAAACAAAATTAAAGCTCTGTTTTTACAGGGCTTTATTTAATTTGAGATGACTTATTTATATATCCCTTGAAAAATAAGTGTCATGATTTATCCTACAGTTGAACACTTTTTTACGTATTGGAGTATATCATGAAAACAGCAAGTCTTTTGCTTCCCGTCGCGTTATCAGGAATGTGTGGCGGGGGCAGTTCTCATCCCTCGACACAACCTGAATTGCCTCCACTGGAGTACGAAGAGTGTGAGGTGATCGAATCAGATCTTGAAGACCTTGATAATGATGTTGAATATAGAAGCGATGATTCGGATAGCGATGATTCAGATAGCGATGATTCGGATAGCGATGATTCAGATAGCGATGATTCGGATAGCGATGATTCAGATAGCGATGATTCAGATAGCGATGATTCAGATAGCGATGATTCAGATGGCGATGATTCAGATGGCGATGATTCAGATGGCGATGATTCGGATGATGAAGTTCTTCCAATTGAGCTGCTTTACTTTAACGGAACATGGGATGATGATCGTGCGGTTGTATTACGCTGGGCGACCGCTTCTGAAATTAATGTATCACACTTTGAGGTCCACATGATTGAACCATGTGCAGACTTTAATTTCGATGAGTCAACGATTGCAACGACAGTTGATAGTGAGAGCCCCGCAGTAGGCGAACGTTATAGTGTCGAGCTGAGTTTGACATCAGGTGGTACATACTACTTCCGACTGGTTGAAGTGACGATTGATGGCACAAATATACCACATGACGTTATCGCAGTCCGTGTCGGTGCGTAGTCTTCGACGAATGAGTTGGTTCCGATATTTATTGGCACCTGGTCATAAAAACTTAAATGGCGGAGCAGTCTTAACTGTTCTCGCCATTTTCTTTATTGGATGTCCGGAATCATTGAGAGATGAAGAACAAGCCGCATCAGAAAATATGATCGTTGATGCGGGTGAATCTGAAGAGAATTATATCGATAGCGATGGTGACGGAGTTCGGGATGATATCGATGCCGCGCCAAACGATCCATGTTCGCCGAATCCTCAAGATGTCGCTTGTCTTAATACGATTGATACTGATGGCGATGGGACACCCGATTATGTTGATCCTGTTCCGACAGATCCATGTACGCCTGATCGCGATCATGCAGCGTGTGATGAAGAAGTCGCGGTACGCATTGATGAAGATGGAGATGGTGTCGATGTGAGCGAAGATCCTGATGATGCGGATCCATGCATACCATTTAATGATGACATCTCATGTGAAGAAAATACAGGGCTGACTGCTGGACCATATGTGGGAATGTCTGAGTCCGGTGTATTCTGTGGAACACCTGATGATGGCGTTATTTGTCATGAATCAGATTTATGCTGTGTCAGTGCGACAATCGCCTTAGGAGACGCCATTGCATTGAGTGGCACATGTTCTTCCGATTCTAGTTGCACAGGCAGTCTTGACTTTCAATTTGAATGTGACGATCAACTGGATTGTCTTGAGACTGAGGAGTGTTGCGCGCATTTTAACCGAGCAGCAGCACCATTCCCAGAAGCTGAGACGCGTTGTGTACCACTTGGCACATGTGTGACACCAGATGCAACAACATGTGTCGATGATGGGAGTTGCGGTGTCGGCGCCGTATGTTGTCTGCCGAATACACAAGCTTTTGAAGTTGATCTCCCCCTAGATTTAGGTGTGTGTGTGGTGGGCGAACAATGCCGTTAAGCCAACATCACGAATAGTCTATTAACAGAAGGCGATTATCTGTTAATAGAAAAAATATGTTCTTCAATTGGCTCTATCTGATGCGAACAGCTGGCCTCAAAGTCGGCACAACCGAATGGTTGACGTTAATGCAGGCTTTGGTCAAAGGCTATCATCGTGGATCGCTGAGTGGCCTATATCACACAGCGCGTTCGATATGTGTGCATAAAGAGGCCGATTTTGATACCTTTGATGCTGTGTTCGCGAAGCACTTTGAAGGTATCGAAGGTGAATGGTCTATCGCCACGATTGAAGACGAACTTCTCGGATGGCTGAAAAATGCCAAACCGCCTCGATATTTAACAGAGGCTGAGCGGCTAGAAATCCCTGCATGGGACCTCGATAAGCTACGCGACGAACTTGAAAAGCGCTTACAAGAGCAAAAAGAGCGTCATGATGGCGGCAACAAATGGGTTGGTACTGGCGGCACATCACCATTTGGTCATGGTGGTTTTAATCCTGCCGGGATTCGCATTGGCGGTGGTGGTGGTAATCGTTCTGCTGTACAAGTCGCCGGAGAGCGCCGCTATCAATCATTGCGCAATGATATTGTACTTGATACGCGACAAATTAATATCGCGCTGAAAAAATTGCGGAAGCTCACAAAACAAGGTGCTGAAACCGAGCTTGATATTGATGCGACGGTGAAAGAAACTGGGCGAAATGGTGGCGAAATCGATTTGATCATGCGGGCCCCGCGCAAGAATAAACTTAAAGTGATGCTTTTTATGGATGTGGGTGGTTCGATGGATGCGCACGCTCGCGTGTCGGAACGCCTTTTTTCTGCCGCACATCAACAAACACATTTTCAGGCATTTGAATCGTATCTTTTCCATAACTGTATATATGAGACGCTGCACAAAGATAGTTTTGAAACACAGCAGGTATTGACGGCTGATATCTTGAAGAAGATTGACCATACATGGACATTGATATTTGTGGGTGATGCATGGATGAGTCCATATGAACTCACGCAAATTGGTGGGGCCATCAATTATGAATATAATAATCCCGTCCCTGGTATTAAAGTTCTTCAGGCTTTTACGGAGAAAACACCGAAGGTCGTTTGGCTAAACCCAGAGCCAGAACGTATATGGGGTGCACCAAGTATTCGAATGGTCCGAAAACATTTTTTGATGTTTGAGATGACTGTTGACGGCCTTGGTGATGCTGTTTCTCATTTGCTACAGACATCTTAGATATGTGTTGTTTCTTATGTCGTCCGAAAGATATCTTGTTTGTCGTGCTCATATTGCTGGCAGTACCTGTGCATGCCGCAGTGCCTTTATGTGTTTCAGAAGCGGATGTATTTAAAGAGCTCGCTGCGTTAGGATATGATTTTTCAGACCCACATCAGCTACATATAGCACTAACAATTTCGGAGAAACAATTGGATTCGACGACACGCGGATATGATATCCAGTCAACATTTCGAATCGATCAGGAATTAGAACGTGTCCATGTCACGATCAATGAAACCGAATGTATATCAGCTGCTTCTATGATTGCACTACTCGGTCTTGAATCAACAGAACGCTTGAAAGCGCGCGTGTTGAAGCGGGAAGATAAGGTCGTTTGGCGGCCGAGCGGATATGTGTTGATACAAAGTGGTCGATGGCAAAATTTGAATACGGCACGGAGTCCAATCTTGTTTGAGGTAGGCGGAGAGCTCGGGATACCAGGGCCTTTTGATATTGGGGTTGGCCTTAACATTAGAACAGAGGTCATATATCCTCTATCGCCAGGGAATATCCAAGAGCGTGCTTTTGGTGGCCGAATTATTCCGACGTTGAAATTGACCTCATATCGTCCACGTATGCATAAGCATTATGGGTGGGATATCCGTTTACCGTTTCGAGTGCAACGAACAGCACTTCAGGCAACAGACTTTGATGATAATAATACGACAGAGACAACGCATTATTTTACTGGAGCTGAGCTCAGATATTGGTTGAGCGATCAATGGGCATTGTCACTTGGCGCAGAAGTTAATGTGAACGCGACACGGATTTTTACAGAAGAATCGCCCGATGAAGAAACAAATCTTCGTCAGGGCGTATATTTAAATCTTCAATTCGCTATATAATTGAGTGTCTTATAAATATATTGAGACAGTCGTCACAATCGTTGAGGATAGAGCGGCATTTATCTTAGAATGTTGTTTTTTATGACAAGTAAACACATGCCTAAAGCACCGATGTCATGGGGCGATCGTGAATGGAATACATTCTACGTTGAATGGTTCCCATTCATTGAGCGAACCCTACGGCGTTGGGTTGCTGATGATGAGGCTGTGCAAGACTTAATTCAGATGACATTTGCTGTGGCATACAAGAAAAACCATGAATTGGCATATCCTGATGGAACAAAAACATGGCTCTATCGAGCGGCACGATACCTCGTACTCGATCATTATCGAGCAAGTGGACGATACAAAGAACGCTATGCAGTCTCTGATCGAACCGATCTCGATTTTAAAACCCATAGCGATGCGGCGATTGATCGGCGCGTCATACTACAAAATATGATTCGGTGCGCACTTGAGTCCATAGATGATGTTTATCAAGAGGCCGTTTTACTTATTGATCTTGAGGGACTGTCTACAGCAGAGGCAGCAATGATGGCACATGTCAAACCAGACGCTATGCGCGCACGCATATCACGAGGTCGTAAAGCATTTAGAAAGGCTTTCGCAGCGTTAGAGCATCAATCAAATAAAGGAGGTCACGATGTCTGACTTAAGGGCACACGACGGTACTTTATTCGATGAGGCGTTCAAAACTGAGCGAGCGTATTCGTCTGTCATGGCTGAGCCTGAGTTTATGTCTGAAAAGATCGTAGACCAACTACCCGAGCAATTTACCAGTATAAATATCATGTCCCATGCCGCCACATACAACACTGCGACAAAACTCTATGCGACATCGCTGATAACGGCTCTTTTTTCTTTTAAATCGCTGTTGGTACTTGGACTACTCGGCGCAGGTATCTCTTATGTATTGATGAACAGTGGGCATCCGTCTCATCCTTCTGAACAGCCGGTTCTTGCAATGAATGAGAATGAGTCTAAGGCTCAGCCAGAAACAAAAAAACTGTCAGAACTTAAACAGAGCGCCCCGCTACAAAATGCATCATCAAGTGAACAGGCGAGACCTGATGATATTTCGGAGTCAGAAAAACGGAACGAGGATACAAATCAGCAAACAATAAAAAGGACAAAGAATCAAAAAGCTGCTCAAAAGAAATCATCTGTCAAAGCCAAGCCAGTAAACAATCCTGATAAACCTATCTCTCAGATTAAAACTGAGTCAGATGATTCACAGAAGCCATCTACAGAAACAAAACGTCAAGCCGAACAAAATAACAATGCGAATCAAGAAACCATTGTTGAACTTCAAGCAGAGCATGCTGAATCGCGTCGAAAACCGATCAATAAGCTTGCCGGTGAAGTCATGCTTTACAAAGATGCAAAGTCATATGAACAGGCTGGCAATCTAAGACGTGCTGCAGAGCTCTATCGATTATATTTAAACAAACATCCTGATGGACGAATGGCAGGTGCTGCAAGTTATGCCTTGATTCGACTTTATCGTTCGGTCGGACATGAAGAAGCCGCTCGAAAATATGTTAAGAAGCATTTGAAGAAATATCGGTTTAAGAATGATGAAATTCGGAAAATGTTCAAGCTTTAGTCACAAACATGATACATGCAACGACTTATAGGAAGAAGCATGAATAAATATAAAGAAGCTCAATATGAATAAAGGAATAGAAAAGCATATGAAAAATATTATCCCTACCTGTATCTCTGTCCTATTTGCCATATTCGTAGGATGCCCATCTGAAGAACGCTCTGAGTATATGGATGGGGGGACTGACAATCATAACGGAGAAGAAAATGATGAAATTCTTGATGAAAATCGTTCTCAACACCGTTTTGTTTCTGCGGGAAGTATCATGTCATGCATGTTGGATACTGATGGAATAGTTTCATGCTGGGGGAATAATGATTTTGGTTCAGGAAAACCATCTACACCAGTTTCCGGGCGCTTTAGGGTAATAAAGAGCAGTTGGTATCAAACGTGCGGTATTATGGAGGATAATTCTGTATCTTGTTGGGGGTCGAACCAGGATGGGATCACACTGTTTAAAAAGTATCGTTCTATTTCAAATTCAGACTGTGGAATATTAGAAGATGGAACATTGGACTGTGGTGATAGTCAGGATAAGTCAGGCAAATATGTTAAAATTAGCAAGGATGGAAGCGGTATCTGCGCAATTAAAGAAAATGGTAGTTTGGAATGTTGGGGAAGTGATTTTGCTCTAGTAGATATTCCTGATGGAGAATTTATCGATGTAGATGTTGGTTCAAATTTTGCCTGTGCCATTTCTGAAGCCAATAAATTATCCTGCTTTGGGAATGAGCTTTACGATGAAGTCAGTGGCGTTCCTGAAGGAGATTTCACTCAAGTTGAAGCCAATTTCTTACATGCTTGTGCCGTTAGAGTGGATGGAAACATCGCCTGCTGGGGAGATAACGAAGTCGGCCAGAGTGAAGATATGGAAGGAAATTTCCTGCAAGTGAGTGCCGGGTATGAGCATAATTGTGCAGTGAAAGAAAATGGCGAGGTAATATGTTGGGGGGACAATCGTTATGGAAAAGCATCTCCGCCTCAAAGTGAGTGGCAGAAAATTGCTGTAGACTCGATCTTCGTTTGCGGCATAAAGAATACAGGAGAGATTTCTTGTGTATCAGGACGCTTTGAAGGGACTCGTTATGAGCTTGAAGGCACATATGAAAGCTTGAGTCTTCATGGCGGAAATCTATGTACAGTCGATGAGTCATCAAACTTTACTTGCCGGAATGTTGCAACACATGAAGCTTTGTTTGATGCACAAACAGGTGTTGATAAGGGCTGTGCAATGCCTGGCTATGGATGTGCGCTTAAAGATGACGGAACGATTGACTGTTTTGGAGGTGAGCCTTCAGGGGGGCTTGCAGATTTAGAGGGCCGTTCAGATTTGATAGACATTGGATGTGATGAATATCGTGTATGTGGCTTGACGGCAGTGGGCGATGTTATTTGTGTTGGCAGATTTCTAGAAGACTTCAGAACTTCCAATATTGAAGGAGGACAGAAACTGGTTATGAAAGATGGTACATATTGTGTATTGAATAATGAAAATCAGCCAACCTGCCGAGGCGGCATGAGACGGACGCTTGGTGTTCCAGAAGGAGAGTACACTTTGCATCATGTTGCGGGAGGAAGGTGGTGTGGTCTTCAAGGAACAACAATGCGCTGTCAATTTGGATACAATCAAGAGCAACAGAGCGTTCTTTCAGATGTGATACACTTTGACTTTTCGAAGCAAACAATATGTGCGGTTCGGTTAGATGGTCGTCTTTCATGTTGGGGATATATTGCCCGTGGTGTGACAGAGGCTGATTTTGAATAAATTGACTGCATGCTTGAAATTGACTTTTGTGCTTGTTCTCAGCCTATGTATAGGCTGCAACATCAGCTTTCTTGCAGGTTCGAACAATGGTGACGCGTCCCAAGATGATTCGAGTTTAAACTCAGTTGATGATGATGATGTACTTACAGATGCAGGCTTGGTCATTGAAGAGGTTCCAGAAGATGCAGTAACAGATTGTCTTGATGGTATTTCCAATGAGGAAGTCGTCTTGAGTTACGCTCCAGTTTTTCCAATGCAAGACATTCTATTTGTGATTGATGACTCGACAAGTATGACGACATACTTAGATGCACTACAGGCAGCATTTTCCTCATTTTTTGAGAGCGCAGAGCGTATGCAGATGAATTATAGAATCGCTTTTACAACAACATTGGGTTCGAATGAACTCAATTGTAATGCCGAAGAGTTTGATGGTTGTGCGCTGGACGAGAATTCGGGTCTTCATAGTGCATGTTTAAATGGAGAGTGGTTACTGCAACCCATGATGGACAATATTGAATCTCGCTTCGAGTGCAATTTTATGGCCACCATCGAAAATACGGTTACGCCTATCAGGAATGAGTCATCGATACGCGAAAGCGGTTTGAGAGCAGCTTATGAGTTTTTTGTTCGCAGTGGCGAAGGCGGAGAAAATGCAGGGTTTGATCGACCAGGTGTTCCAAATAAGATTGTCATTATTTCGGATGAAGTCGATCATTCGAGTGGCTCGATCTCTGATTATGTTGAGCGATTGAGTTCATTTTCTCAAAATGAATCAACAGAGGTTTCCGCCATTGGTATTGGTATTGGTACCAATCCCATATCTCTTGTTCAATGCACTTCAGGTGGAGAAGATACATTTCTACTCGATCGTTATAGAACGGTTGCAGACCAAACGAATGGTCTTTTTGAAACACTTTGTGAAGAGGATCATTCGGCAGTTTTAGATTGGATATTAGAAGATTCTCCTACATCATATCATTTAAGTGATACGCCAGTTGTTGAGACAGTTGTGGTATGTGAGGCGAACGAGGGGACATGTGTTAATATTCGAGATGACTACACTTACAACGAAGAAACAAATAGTATTGTCTTTCCAGCTGAGGCAACTTTTGACTCTAATTTACGCGTGAACATTACATATAAAAAGCCATGCGAAGCGTAAAACATCTGACACAACATTTTTCTTGTCACAAAATCGAGATGCATCACGGCATTATATATGAGTCTTCTCAAGGACCTGTTAGTCCCTTATAAATAGGATAATTTATGAACAAATTAATCGTTTTAGCATTCATTCTGAGTTCAGGATGCGCTTCACTTGAGCACCATATTCAAATACCAGAGCCGCCATCGGAAACGGCTTCTCTTGAGGAGCGGAGTACATTCTTCAATAATTATGCCATCGACGAGATGAAGCAGCAGACCAATGATACGACTTATCTGGATGGTCGTCAGAAAAGGCGTAATGTGATCACCATTACACTGAAGAATGGCGAGAAATTGACTGAATCGACCGACCTACTACATGTGGTCAAGCCTGAATCGGTAACAGCACACAAGATCAAAGAATATCAAGACTCGAAAGGAAAAGGAAAATGGTTGAGGCGTGGCGGTTTGATAGGACTTGTAGGCGGATTGGTTTTATCAGGGAATAATTCTGAAAGCGTTTCATCAATAGGTACAGGCGCATTGATTGGTGGTGGCGTGGCTTTGGTTGGTGGTATCGTCTACGGCATGATCAGCAAGTTCACAGGTACCATAGACAACTTACAAGCGATGGGGACATATAATGATGACCTCATGGATCGACTTGGACTCGAGCCTGTTTCTAAAGAAGAAGCGCAGCCTTCGATCGAAGTAGAACAAAACGAATTTAGTGAATTTGACAGACCTGGAGCTTTATAATGACAACATATTTATTTCGATTAATTATCCTTTCTTCGTTTATGCTGCACATCGGCTGTGTGAGCCAAAAACGTGTGACAATTCCTGACGCGCCTTCTATGCATGCGCCAGAAGACGTTCGGAAAGCCTATGTTGAAAAGTTTCAGGCCGTCTCAGAATTGAGGCTCGTGACAGATAAGGGCGGCAATTATTTGAAAGAACTCAATTTAGATAATGGGACAATCATACAGCACCCATACGATTTGGCACCCGCTGTTGATGAAAAAAGTGAAACGATGAAGCAAGCAGATATCTTCATGGATCGGAGGAATGCGCTGAGAAAGAAGAAAGTTCTCCCAGGAATTATTGCAGGTGTTGGTGCTGGTCTCACGCTTGCAGGTGTGATCGGTGGGCGAGAATCCTCACTTGACTCAGTGGGTTTGCCGATATTATTGGTGGGTGGCACATGGGCGATATTCACCGGTATGAAAGAAATGGGTGAAGCATACGAGGCGCGTGAAGCCGCTTTTCATACCTATAATAATGACCTCTATATTAACCTTGGCTTTGAACCGATACCGGATGAAGAGGAGAAACCTGTTGAATTTGGAGAAAAAAATGAATCCAAGGAATTATCGGCCGAAGAAAAAATCGAACAAGGTATTCCGTTAACAGATGCTGAAAGTGAAGCGCTTGGTCAAAAAATCCGTGAGGCACTCTAAAAGATGTCATATCTTCGTCTCATTTACTATTTGATATGTGCATCATGTTTTACAGGTTGCCTATCACACATAAATATCCCGGAGGCGCCTTCGCGACATGATTTAGCCAATGAGCGAATCGAATATTATCAGACGTATGGACTAAAGGATGGCGGCGCCGGTATCACAGGGTTGCGACTTAAGAATGAACAGTGGGTTGAAGCCGTTGAAGATTTGTTACCTGCTGTTGACTCAAAATCAGATTTCGCAAGATATGTCAGCGTCGCACAAACGGAGCGTCGACAAGCCCGTTTCTGGCAAGCGACGGGTGCATCATTGTTTTTTGGTTCGGCGGGATATCTTTTTGTCAACGATAAGAGAGATGAGAACTTCGAAGGATCGACCGCGTTTGTTACAGGACTTGGTGCAATGATCTTTGGTGTCATTCTCACGGCCTATCCCCCTGGATCTTCAGCTTACGAGGATGCGGCCAAAAAAGCTGTACGAACCTACGATGAGGCGCTCGAAGAGCAACTCGGTATTGACTCTTTATTAGAGGAATATCATCAGACGAACATCAATAAGCAACAAACCATCGTGCCATGACATCTTTTGTAGATGAATGTCGGTATATAAATACCTGAAGTTGGCATTTCGGACATCCTTCGCCTATAAATGACTTATGCGAAGTCTAGAGCAACGTTCGGCAACCGTTTTATTTTATGCATTATTTATCTGTGCATTTGTGCTTGTCGCTAAATTATTTGAATCATTCTTTGCTGGACTGGTTTTATCAATGATTTTGGCGAGCCTGTTTCGGCCGGTTCATCATTTCATTGAGCGAAAGATGACTCGATTCTCAAAAAACATTCATGCGGCTTTGACGACCATTTTAATTGTAGTCACGGTGATTTGTCCTGCTGTATTCTTTGTTATTGCACTTGTTGGTGAGAGTGAGAAAGCTTATGGGCAGCTCACATCTTGGGAATTTCAAGTTTGGCTGCAAGAGATCACGAGTGGTTTCTCTGAAAAAAAATGGAGTATTTTTTCGATACTCGATAGTCTTGGAATCCATCTTGAGCCAAGAGAACTAATTAGCTCGTCAACAGGTATGCTGAAGAACGTCGGGCTTGCTGTTTCAAGTCAATTGTCGACGGTCGCATTAGCAACGATTAGTGTTTTAATTAATCTCGCCATGATGCTGATGTTTATTCATAGCTTCTTTCGCTATGGAGATGAGATTAAAGCCTACTTAATCGATCTATTGCCTTTTCCTGTTGAGCAGGAAGCACGTATTGTTGGTCGTTTTCATGAAATCACATCAGCTGTTTTTGTCGGAAATGGTTTTGCTTCGTTGATGCAGGGCATATTGGGTGCCTTTGCCATCGCGTGGGTTTTTGAAGATCCACCTGTCCTTGTGTGGGCGACTGTTATTACGATATTGTCGTTTATTCCGATTGCGGGTGCTGCTTTCGTATTTGTGCCTGTGACGATTTGGTTGTGGGTCGGTGGACAGACTTCAATGGCAATTGGTTATCTCGTCTTTAACATGATTTATGTGGCTATCTTTGAATACGTTGTCAAAACGAAGATGATTGGTGATCGTGCAGCCATGCCGAATATGCTTGTTTTGATTGCGATTGTTGGCGGTTTAAGTGCGTACGGTATTCTTGGTATATTTTATGGACCGCTGTTTATGACGATTTTACTCACGCTCATTCAAATCTATAAAGAGCACTATCGGAACCAAATATAACATTGGCCTCCTCCCTCCCTGCGGGCGTTATCTTTCTTGGCGGTAATGACCACTTTCGAAAGACAATCGCCTCTGGGCGACTGTCGGCTTTGTCGCTAAATGCACAGTTCAATGATGACTTGGGATAGAATCTAAACTTGTTGCTCCACAACTGCGGGTGTTTCCGTGTGAATATCAAATGGAATGTAATCATTCGTATAGATATCACTGAGGGGTAGGTCGCCATCATGAATATCGAGCCGATGTGTATAACCATGAACTTTAAGCCAATCACGGTCAACATTGTGGAGACCACGTGAAAAGTATGGGAGCGTATACTTGAAGATTTTTGCTTGCATGGCATTGTTCATATTTGGCAATGCTTCACAAAGTACACGATAGGCATCATCTGGATATTGTGTGACAAAGGTGCTCGCACGTTGTGTCGCGCGTAAGAATCTTTTGAGCAATTCAGGATTCTGTGTGATGATATTGTCATGCGCAATAATCTGAATCGAACAAAAGCAGCAACAACCCAACGCAGCCAACTCATCAATTCGTAAGATACCGGCAGGTGAGCCAGAACGGGTTTCAAGTTCTATTTGATGAACATTGCTAAAACCAATACCTGCATCGATTGTGCCCGACATAATCGCATCAACCATATGCATACCCACACGAACTGTCTCATATTCTGATTCGTCGATACCGGCTGCTTTTGCCAAGTCGTCGATGATATATTTGCCAAATTCACCGATGAAACCGAGCTTTTTGCCGCGAATATCATCAAACGTTTTAATTCCTGATGACTCGAGAAAAATGAGTCCTGTTGGCGGCTCATCTAATAATGTACCGATCGACTTAAAGTCATGTCCACGGGCGCGACCAGCAATGGTGTGAATCATCGCTTTAAGACCTATGCTGATGTGGTCATAACCGACAATGCGCGTCACATCAGATGGGTTCAAAGGTTGTACAATCGCAAGATCAATACCTTCATCTGTGTAGTAGCCCAAGTGTTGACCAACGATCACCGGGGCGTGATAGGCTGTTGCCTGCCAATTCAGCATAAAGGTGAGCGGGTTTCCTTTTCTTGTACGTCGACCTTGTTTACGGTTGGGTGTGGTCATTGTTGTCATGTTGACTCCTTTGTTTATTAAGAGATGAAAGTGTATAGGCTTCATTATGAAAATAATGATTGAGCGGACCATGCCCGTGCCCGATCTGTTGATACTGTGCCGCTTCGATCGCAGCGACGATATATGAATGGGCGGTCTGAACGGCCTCGAGCAATTGATGACCGCGTGCCAGACATGCAGCGATCGCTGAAGAGAATGTACAACCTGTGCCATGTGTATTCTTGGTGTCAATGCGCTGATGCCTCAGTACATACACTTCGTTTGCGTAGAATAGTCTATCCTCACAAGCGATGTCTTGTCCGTGGCCATCTTTAAGCAAAACGGCGACATCATTTTTTTGCTGAAGCACGAGACGTTGATACCAGCTGCGCATACCATCTTCGATGGATGCGCCATCAAATTTATAAATGTCTGAAATGAATTGTGCTTCATCGCGATTCGGAGTGACACAAGAGGTGAATGGCAATAAAGTATCGAGTATTGATTGGACTTTTTCAGCCTGGAGTAAACGATCACCTGAAGAGGCGACCATCACTGGGTCCAAAACGATGGGCCCTTTAAAATGTTGAAGACGCTGCGCAATACATTGTGCGATATCAGTATTCGGTACTAAGCCAATTTTAATTGCATCAATTTGAATGTCTTCTAAAATCGATGCAAGTTGTTGACCAATGAGTTTAGGGGGACATGGTTCTACATGTTGAACACCGCTGGTATTTTGGGCCGTGATCGATGTCAGCACTGCAGTACCATAAACGCCAAAAGCTGCAGCCGTTTTCATATCGGCGAGTACACCAGCACCAGCTGAAGGATCCCAGCCGGCAATCGATAGCATTGTGGGCGGCCTATTTGTCATTCAACAAACCGCCAATGGAAGGCCACAAAGGCGTATTTAATATATCGATCAATTTTGTTTTAAAGCTTGCTGGTCCTTTAAAGTCTGTTGCTGCAACTTGGCCGGATAGAGCATAGTGTGTTGTTGCATGGCTGATGTTATCAAATAACTCTGCTTTTTGGGAAGCAGCTGCCACCGCAGTCAGGTAGCCACCCAGGGCACAACCCATTCCTGTCACCTTAGACATATGAGCGGAACCATAGCTGATACGCTGAACGGTGTTACTTGAAATAACTTGATCGTGCGCGCCGCTGATGACAACAATTTGGGTTTGTTTAGAGAGTAATGTTTGGCCTGCCAAAATAGCACTGTCAGTGGTTGTTGTCGCATCGACCCCACGGGTTTTATGGGTTTCATCAGCGAGTGCTTTAATCTCATTGGCGTTACCTTTGATCAGGGTGGCGTATGGGGCGACAAACGCTGATAGTTTTGTCCGTGATGATGAAGCGCCACAGCCAACAGGATCGAGCACTATCGGAATCTTACGGTGATGCGCTTCTTTAAGTGCGATTTCGACGAACTGTTCAAACGCTTCGTTAAGGGTACCAATATTGATGTAGAGTGCTGTTGCCAATTGGCAAAGTTCATGGATCTCTCGATGATCGAAACTCATAATAGGAGAGGCACCACACGCAAGCTGTATATTCGCAACAAAGTCGATGGTGACCACATTGGTGAGATTGAGAATCAGTGGGTTCTGGGTTCGAAGATGTCGATCAAGTTTTTGAAGTTGATGAAGCATTTAAAGGCCTTTGTGAATGTCATCGTTGAGACATGAATTGAAATGTGAAATGACTGAGCAGGGATCCGTTGCATCTCGAATGGCTGAGATAATGGCGATGCCATCTGGTGTCACCGAAGAAACAGATTCGATGGTACTTAAATTGATTCCCCCAATCGCGACGACAGGGTGATATGATTGTGAGACCACAAATTGAAGCCCCTCAATCCCCCAGGCTTTTGCTGTATCTTTTTTGGATGGTGTCTCAAAAACAGGGCTCGCCGCAATATAATCGATGTGTTCGTTATCATTTGCGTGTTCGAGTTGCTCGCGGTTCTCGACTGATAGACCAATGAGTATATCTGAGCCGAGGCGTTTTCTCGCATCAAACGGGGACATATCTTCTTGTCCGAGATGAATTCCGTCAGGCCGAATTCGGGCGGCAAGCTCGACATGATCGTTAATGAAAAATGTAAGTGAAACCGTCTGACATAATTCAAATAGGTGTGCGGCTTCAGCTTGTTGTTTTGAATATGACTTATCTTTATTACGATACTGAATACTCGTTAAGCCTGCAGCCTTATATTGACAAAGTATAGATGCATTCAGTTCTCCGATATCATCGACTAAATAGCATAGTCGCATCGCTTGTTGCACAGGACTTTTTGAGGCGATGTTTTGGTGCAGTGACGGCTGGCGCATAAATTTCTCCGCACCAGAAGACATGACTGTTTAAGCAGTCGCATAAGTCTTATCCACGCTCCCTTCGCAGGTATTATCCTGAGCAGGTTCGGAGGGTATGTCTCAGCCTCATCAAAGAAGCACCCCTGGTGTATTTTTGATTTAACATCTTTTGTCAGATCATGGAATATCTAAATTTGGTCGTGCGCAGATGGCATGGTATGAGATGGTCAAGGAGTCACGATGAAAGCAGTGAAGGTAATTTTAGGCGTTGTGGGCATTCTAATATTGGCAGTGCTCGGTTTGGCCATGACGAAGTCTGATACGATGCATGTCGAACGTTCGATCGATGTCAATATCGATCAAAAACGTGCCTATGATTATGTGAGCGATATGAATAATTGGGCGAAATGGAGTCCGTGGCAAGACAAAGATCCCAATATGACACAAACACTTTCAGGCACCCCATCGACCGTTGGGCATAAGATGGTATGGGACGGAAATGATGACGTTGGCTCTGGTGTGATGACGATCAAAGTCGCTGAGCCTTCACAGAAAATTGTATGGGATCTTGAGTTTATCAAGCCTTGGGAAGGTCGCTCTGATACGAGCTTCTTATTTACGAAGGCTGCTAAAGGCACCACGTTAACTTGGACGATGGATAGTACGCGCAGTTTTGGAGAAAAAGTTTTTGCGGTGTTTATGAATATGGAAGAAATGATTGGTGCTGACTATGACAAAGGGCTTGAAAAGTTGAAAAAGAATCTAGAAGCCTTACCACCACCTGCTGTTGAAGCAACAAATCAACTCGGTCATATCGGTTTACCAAAAGGATTTGGACAGCGTGGGATTGGATTCAAACCAAACTACGGTCTTCTGCCCAAAGGCTTTAAAAAAGAAGCAGCTCAGAAGTTAAATGACTTTGCCAAACAAAAAGGTCTGAAATAGCTGTACGACAAGTTACTGACAGTCTTCTTCAGCGGCGTATAACGCTTGCTAAAACAGGCATTCGCGCTTTCATCGATGAAGATGGGCTCACATATGCTGCAGCGATTGCATTTTTTGTGATGCTCTCTGTTTTACCCATGATTGCCTTGGCGTTGTCTATTCTTTCTGGTCTAGCAAACTTGGTCCCATCTTGGGTTCTCAAAGGCTTTTCGTTTGAAGAGCTGGTCCAAGAATTTTGTGAAAATATGATTCCAGTCGGGTTCGAAGCGATTGGTGAGCTTTTACCACATATGCTCAATAACCTGAGACAAATGTCTATCATTGGCATTATATTTTTAGTGTTGTCAGCGAGTCGTGTGTTTCGAGCCACTGAGGTCATGCTTGGACGTGCGGTAGAAAGTCGATTTAGAGACACAGTGCAAAAGATGGTTCGTAGCTGGGTTCGTTCTCAAGGCATGTTCTTGTTTTTGCTGGCTTTACAGTGTGTCTTGATATTGTGTGCATTGGTTTTCCGATTTGGGATGGGACTGATTGTAACTTACCTTCATGAATTCTACATCGCTGATATAGGAAGTTTGTTGATCCAATGTGTTGCATTTGCATGTATGTACTATTTGTGGGTGCAACTCGGAACACGTATTCGGGTGAGTCGGTCGAAACTGCTTAAGACGGCTTTACTATTTTCATCAGGCGTCTTGGTTTTAAACTGGGCGTGTGGTTTTTATATTGAAGCTGCCTTTTCAGCGAGCGGCTTCTGGGGCTCGCTACATATCTTGGCCGCTTTGATGACATGGGCGTATTTTATTTCGATCTGGTTTTCTCTCGTCTCATACATCTTTATTTATAGTATAAAACATATATAAATTAGGCTGTTATTTCTGAGTAAATTTGAGGGCTGATCTCGCCAAAAAGTCTGGATCCACATAGTAAGAATGTAATGAATGAATACAATTTATCGAATACGTACCTCGAGGGGCTCGTATCACAACAAATAACTGTGCCTTCAGTGGTCAATATGCCAATAGATGGGTTTCGCCAGAAGTATCGCGAATTGGCCGATCGCATAGACACAACCATTGGCAACGGTAATCGAGCAATCGACCGGGCAGAGATCAAGCGTTTTTTAGATGAGATTGCAGATTTGCCCGAATGTCAGCATCTCAAAAAACCAGCGCAAACAATTGCTCGAAATTTGAAGAGTCGATTCTACCCACAATATATTTTGTGGCCTGTGAATTACGATATTGGTCTTCCTATTTTGTCGGAGAATCCAGAGCATATTGATTTGGCGAATTCGTGTTTACCGGTTGCGAAAGAACTATTGAGCAAAATGCCCAAAAGCCTCGTATACAGTTTGCGAGAGGCAGGTGTCAGTCTGATACAAACCGATCGTGAGATAGATGATCTTTTATACGGTGTGTCTGATCGCGATGGAAACGAAGAACAACGCTTTGCTGAGACAAAAGCCCTCTATAATTTGGTCACGAGACAGATTATTATTCGGAGTGATAGCACACCGAGAGAATTCTATGAACAGATCTCGCACGAACTCGGGCATGCCGTCGATGATGTACTCGGCCTTTCAACCTCTCATTTCTATGAGACTTGGTATACGGATAATATTCATCAACTGTCAGATTACGAACAGCAAGAAGGTATTATCGGTTTGCGAGAATCTTTTGCCGAACGGTTTAAAACATTTCTTATTGAACCACAAAAGCTCGAAAAGGAGTATCCTGTGATTTACGAATGGTTTGAGGGAATCTTCCTGAAACAATCCTTTGTGAATTAGTTCGGTAAAGATGATTTAGTAATATGGTCTCAACATCACATAACAAATAGGGCCAGTCAACGCGACGTAAAGCCAGAGTGGGAAGACCCATCGGGCCATACGTTTATGGGCGACAAAGTTGCCCGACAAAGAGCGTGAAAAAGTCAGCAATATAAAAGGAAGACTTAGCCCAGCTAAAACGATGTGAGATATCAAGAAAAAGAAATAAATCGTTCGCATTGTACCTGCGCCACCATAAGGGGTTTCTGGTGTGGTGAGATGATAGGTCACGTAACATAATAGAAAGAGGCCCGAAACAACTGCCGCCGCAGCCATATAATTTTGATGCAGACTTCTCTTGCCTCTTTTAATCGCAATTAAGCCCAGAATCAGCAAAATTGAAACAATTGAGTTGAGGGTGGCATTGAGCGGTGGAATGAAAGAAAAATCAATTCCGACATTAAGTTTCACGATACGCATGACACCGACAAGGCCTAAAACAGCAATAGTCACAACGATAGCAAGTCGATCGAGCAGTCGTTGGCGGTCATAATTATATTCTGGTGTTGCTTCTATCTCGTACATATTTCATATGTATCGAATAAATATAACGAAGCAATAGCGAGGTCTGCAATTGTTAACTTGAGTTGGCGACGAATCTACTCTCCTGTAGACGCTATTTTGATTTTGAGACACTTGATTTCGAGGATTGGAGATACCAATCTTGATGCGATAAATTAGGAATATGAGAGAAATATTTCGCATAAGGTTCGTATTTTGCTGCATAGGGTTATTTGTTTCCTCTTGCAGTAACGAAGTTTCTGATACTGAATTTCAGACCAGTAGAGCTCGAGAAACGATTCCACCTGAATTTGATCATTCCCAGTATATTATTCACACAGGATTTTCCAATCTACCAGAAAAGGGACTGATAATTCCTGCCGTACCTGAGGCTCCTGTCGAAATAACAATCTTGAATGAGGGGCCTCTTTCAAGCAAAACGAACAAAGAAACGGTTGAAGATTCGGTACAAAGAAGAAGTTTAGATACTTCTTTGGGAGGAGCCATACAGGAAATTGATGTCACATATATTTATGATGATGGCTCAAAAAATTCTTTGAATATCCGGCCTCAAGAGAACGACCGCTTTCACTTTAATTTGCCGGCTGAGATTAAATCGTTGAACAGTATAGTTATCTCCAAATTTCAACAAAGAAGCGCGTCTCAAAAAACAAAAATACTTGAAGTTCCTGTTGTACAGCCGATTGACTTGTGTTCATTCAGCCAATTTCGGCAAACAGATCTTGATGAAAACCCAACAGCCGTTTTGAACAAAGTGGTAAAAGAACTGCTCGATTGCGGGGAGACAATTGCCCCTCTTTCATTTGATGAAAGCCAAAAAGAGCGAATGAAAACACTCGAGGATGCACATTACTTTGCTGAACTTGCTGATATTCTCAAGCATCAAAAACATCCTGAAGCGAAAACTGTCATGACTCAAGCTCATTTTAATAGACAAGATGTGATGGTTCGTTTCGATGAACACCGTGTATTTTCGACAACAGATGCTGATAATGCGCTTGTTCATGAAACGACACAAAGTGACATGAGCGAACAACGTTCTCGTTTTAATGTGAGTGAAATTTCACAAAAACATGTCATCCATGCACTTATTCCAAAGAATGGGGTATTTGATAGTGCTTCAGTTGAGTTTATTCCTCCAAATGTCCTGAGAGAAACAGTTCTGTCAACTCGGAATAATATTCCTTGGCGAGTCAAAGCATGCTTTACTGCAGAGGCCGATGAATTTGATACATTCAGAAATGAGCATAGTCGTTTTGCTATCCAGGATATGATTATCCACAATAACAGTTCTGACACACGATTTTTTAATACATGGCTATATAACCCGTTCAATTGGAGTATTGCTCGAACAGATCATCTCGGTTGTATGACGGTTTCACGCAATGGAGGCGAGAGTCATGGCAAAAGACAGTTCGAATTTTATTCGGAAATGCAAAATGATGATATCGCGATATTTAAATACACGGGATGGGATATTGTCCAAGACGTTGATATTGTGGGCTCAATCGTAAAAGATGTTTTGTCCCTGTTTAGTCCAAAGCATTCAAACAATACCACGACGATACCTAATTTTAATAAGCTCACTTTACACGAGGATAATCCAAGCTTTGAAAATAATTTTCATTTTTCAGATAAGAGCAATAATTCGACAAATGCACAACTTGCGACGAAAGCAGCGTACTATCGTTTTTACAGTACAGTTGTCAGAGGGCTTCGCGCAGAGGGATTATTTACAGGGGAGAAGCTTAAGCTTGCCTATCCTGCGGTAGCAGACGGCCTCGCGTGCCCCTATAATCACGTGATTTACCTAAATAGGGATCGTTCAACTTTTGTCACACCTGCTCATGAACTTGCTCATATTGTCTCGTACAAATTAGGAAATACGCAATCATATTTTTCTTATGACTGGCTCGACTCAATGTTTCATGGTCTAAGCACGCATAATTGTGTTGAACCAGAGAACGTTGCCTTTAATGAAGGAATGGCGCAAGCATTGGCAAGACCTATTTTGTGTGAGTATTATCCTGAGAATAAAGAATGTCGACGAGGACTAAAAAAAGACGTATCACTTTCAACAATCTTTGCGTCACAAAGAGCATTTACGAGTCTAAAAGAGGTGTGTGAAGATGGGCTGCATGAAGATTCTCCTCGTAATATGTTTGAATGCCTGCAACATGATCGTTGCATGGAAGCTGCAACTGAACTAATGCTTGTTGATGCACAGTCATATGTGGCCTATCGAGATGATAGTTTTGATCCTGGCGATGACGTAAGATGGATTAGGACCTATAGAGATACGCCAAATAATCTTGCTCAAAGATTGCCGCCAATATGCGTCTCGCAAGTATCGTTTGGCAGTCAAGAAAGCTTTTCTTGGAAAGATGTCCTCAGAGCACATAGTTCTTTTAGCGGAAACGGAGCCGTCGATTTTGGTTCCGCGAATTTCAATACAATCTTTCAACGTGTTGCTGAACTGAAAAATGTCGATCAAAATTACCTCATCAATCGAATGAGATGGCCGTTTTTCGAAGAGCAGATACCGTTAACACCTTTTGATATCTGCAAAACATTAATTGAAGACGATGCTTCTTCAACGATTGATAATCTATGTGAAAATAATATTCTTGATGAAGCATATGGTGAAACCGACCTCGATTGTGGTGGACCATTCTGTCAGCGTTGTCAGAACGAAAAGCAGTGTTATGCCAACGATGATTGTTATTATGGTAAATGTGCTGACGGCGTTTGTCGTTCGATTCAGGATTTGTGCTCTAATGGACAAAAAGATATTTTGACTGATGAAAGCTGGATCGATTGTGGTGGTGATTGCGAACCGTGCCAAATGGGGCAAAGCTGTCATGATTCAGCTGATTGTGAGGAGGGACTCATTTGTGGACAAGGGCCAAACGGGGCTCCAGTACTCATATGTCAGTCGCCAGAAGAGCGTTGTCAAAACGGTGTCAAAGACCCTGGTGAGGGTGACATTGATTGTGGCGGACCTTGTGTTCAAATTGGACAACGCTGCTCATTGAGAGAAACCTGTCTTCAGGATGGTGATTGTTACTCTGACATATGTCGATTGGTCGACAATGAGAAAATATGTAGTGAATGTACTGTTCCTCAGGATTGTTTCGGTCATCAAACTTGTATGGCACATATGTGTCATGAATTGGTTTGCCCACCAGGGCAAATTATTGAAGATCATCAATGTAAAAGAGTTGAGTGTGAAACAGACTCCGATTGTTGGCTATTGCTTCCTGGTGATGAGTGGTTTTGCATCATAGGGCAATGTCGGGATGGAATGGTTTAATTTAATATAAATATGTGAGCATCTGCCTGATGCAGATGTTGCGTCGGACTCCAGATTCATATAGATTGTTTGTGGGGCGCCCTTAGCTCAGCTGGATAGAGCATCTGCCTTCTAAGCAGGCGGTCGGGAGTTCGAATCTCTCAGGGCGTGCCATTTCCTTTTTTCTAGGTGAATGTCCCATTCCCCTCAAAATCACCGCACATGTCGCTGATTTTTCACCCGAATCGCGCATGGCGCTGCTTCCGCATCTTGGTTTTAAATACCGACCACTGCGGTCCAGCGTTTACCATATCAAAAGAGTATGGCTTGGTCCCTGAGCTTGCACTGCTCTGATCCAGTCGAAGAGTCGAAGGGCAACGCGTTCGATTTACTTCAAGTTTTTCGAATCTCAAAAGATTCTAAATTGGTAATCGTTGTGTCGTGCTCTCCTGGAAACGGACCGTCAACTTGTGCGACAACATATTTTTCATTGGGCTTTATCACTTCACATGCTTTGTGAAAACCGGCATTGATTTTTGGAGAGGTGGAGGCTTTGATTTCGATGGCAATTTTGTATTGACCACGGCTCAGGATTAAATCGACTTCGTTGCCTTTGGCATCTCGATAAAAGGTCGGGTC
>JAHDGS010000102.1 GCA_020627505.1 Myxococcota bacterium | reverse complement strand
CGTTTCCATTTGTTCTTCCTTTTGAATGTGTCGGGTTCAAAAGGGGGCTACTACACTTATATCTGGCCTAGCCTCTACAAAAATAAGAAAGCATAATTTTGTGGAACGAATGATTTGGTTCATCGAGACATATCAGTCTTATTTTAATAAATTCGAAAGCTCACATAAACGAATGCTTCTGCTTGCCGCAACTATACCTATAAAGGCTAAGAACATATCAAAGGAAGAGAAAACCTCGAAGAGAGATGAGACTCTTCTTGAATATAACAAGCAAATCTCTATTCAAAAAAATTTTATTTATGTGGTTTTATTTTTGTTTATCAAGAAAGCGAGAGATTCTATCGCCCATGGTAGCCTACAAGAAATTGAGTCGAAGTTGGGTGATCTGCCTTGCTTACTTGAGCTAGCCCAGCTGTTTGCTGAATCAGCCCTATATGCGGCGGCAGAGTACATAGAAAAAAATAGGGACATTCCTAATGAGTAGCAGATGTTTCAACCAGATATTTCTCTGTTTCTTGTACGACTTTGATCGTATTTTGTTATAAAAAAACACCGACAAAGCCAGTGTTTTTTTCATCAGAAGTGTTGGGCTTAATCCCGCGAGTTCAATTTCATGAACAGCCGTATGATCTCGATATAAAGCCACACGAGCGAGACCAGAATACCGAAACCAAAATACCACTCGAGGTATTTCGGGCCTTTCATTTCGGCACCACGTTCAATATCTTGAAAGTCTGTTAGTAGACTAAATGCGGCGAAGCCACAGACGGCTAACGAAAAGAGAATACCAATCGGGCCATTTGAATGAATAAACGGAATCTGTACGCCAAAGAAGCCCAAGACAAATGAAGCAAGATAAACGAAAAAGATGGCGCTCATCCCGGTCATCACGATCGAACGCATGCGTTGTGAAACTTTGATAATTCGAAAGGCATATAAGCCCAGCATCGATAAAGCGATGCCAAAGGTTAACAGAATCGCAGGAAACACAATCCCGCCCCAGCCATTCATTGACGCAATCAAATCAGCACGCAAAGAGAATGCCCCGATAAAGGCGCCTTCAATAATCGCATAAAGCGGCGCTAAAAAAGCAGCCCACTGCTTCTTCCATGACAACACAAAACACATCGCTAAGCCAAGCAGGCCTGTGCCCATTGTCACAGCATTCATTGGCGGCATATGTCCCTGCTGAAGCATATTTTCCATACCGCCCCATGTCAGGGTTGCGACAGCCGCAGTGATAAACAATAAAATGCCTGTTTTTTGAACAGTCCCATCAATTGTCATGACCTGTTCGGTGGTCGCTTGATTATCAGCTAAACCTGAGAAAAACTTTGTATTTAAAACCGGGTTAGATGTACGCATAAAATCTCCTTAGCCAGAGTATAATCACATGTCAGTAAAATGGAAAGCTTTGCTAAAAGGTACACTATTTCAAAGGTTTAACAGTTGCCAATGCTTTTCTTAGCTGTGCTTCTTGTCGATTTTTTCGTTCTATCGCTTCGTCGATTAAATGTTTCAGTAATGTTGGTAGTGGCACACCCGCTTCAGCAAATAACTTCGGATACATTGAAATTGCGGTGAAGCCTGGCAACACGTTCGCCTCGTTCAAATAAATGCCTTCTTTCGTCAGAAAAAAATCAATCCGCGCAAAACCATTGCCCAATAACCGCTGTGCACAAATCTCGGCGTATTTTTTCATCTCTCGCTTCACAGCCTCATCGATCTCAGCAGGTATGATAAGACCAGCGTCACCATCGATATATTTATCATCAAAGTCATAGAAATCAGCCGCCGGACGTATCTCACCAAAGCCACTCAAGACAATCTCTCCATCTTTATCAAAACGTACCGCACATTCAACCTCGCGCGCATCGAGAGCCTGCTCAATCAAAACACGATCACCATGCTCAAACGCATCATCGATTGCACTGCTCAGCGTATCCCATGTTTGAACCTTGTGACATCCCACAGAAGAGCCACACTGTGCCGGCTTGACGAATAAGGGAAATGGGTCTGCTTGATCAAGAACACCATCGGCATCAAAAAAAGCAGGTGCTTGTGTGTATGCCACTTCAACATCCGTCATTCCCAGCCATTCGTGCCGATCAATGACTTTTGATGGCACAACAGGGACACCGGCGCTCCATAAAACACTCTTTGCCAAAAACTTGTCAAATGCGGCGGCCGCACCAATTGTGTCAGTACCAACAGGTGTGCAGCCCATGGTTTCAAGGCAGCCTGTGAGACGACCATCTTCACCATGTTGACCATGTGTGATTAAAAAACTCGCGACCGACTTATTCTGCCATATTTGTTCTCGCATATCAGTCGCAGCCGCTGCTGGTAACATCTGCGCTCGCCCTTCAAGAACGTCTCGTGCAATTCCATCGATATGCCAACGACCCTCAAGACCAATTCCCACCGGGCGAACAGTATATCCTGCATCGAGGAGTCCTTTATATATTGTTCGGGCAGACAAGATCGAAACCGCATGCTCTCCGGAGCGACCGCCAAAAAATAAGTCTATTGTTTGTTGTGTCGACATAACACTCCCCTCGCCAATCACTTTTGACCTGTCTTTCATTTTGGGCCACTATAGACGCTTCTTCAAATTAAGTCTCAAAAAATGCTTTTCGGGCGAAACTTGATATAATTGTTTTGATGACAAAAACATCTAAGACACTTGCAATTGTCCTTGCCGGCGGTGGTGCCAGAGGCGCCTATGAGGCCGGTGTCTTAGAATATATCCTCACCGATCTACCGGTCGACGTGATCGAAAAAATTCATTTTAAAATCATTTGTGGCACCTCTGTTGGTGCCTTGAACGCTTGTTTTATGGCAGCGGTTGCAGATGATAAGCAAAAGCAGGCGGCGATACTCACAGATACGTGGACATCGCTCACACTCGATCGGGTGTATGACTTCAGCTGGAAAGAAGTCAAAAGATTACCGCGATTTCTGAAAGGTTCTGGTGGCCTCGGGAGTCTCGATGACCTTGGGCAAAGTGGCCGCAAAGGTGGTGTTTTTAATACAGCACCACTCGAGCATCTGATGCGAACGGGTATCGACTGGAACCATATCGAAGACAATATTAAAGCAGGCCATCTTGACGCGCTCATCGTCAATGCGCTTCACCTTGGTTCTGGCGAAATTCATAGTTTTATTCAATCAGATCTCAGCCCCCAAAAACATACACAATCGCATCAACGCCGATTTATTCCGACACGTATTCAGCCAAAACATGCACTGGCATCTTCTGCTATTCCATGGATTTTTCCGGCGATTGAAATTGATGGGTATAACTATGTTGATGGAAGTATGAGACTTAATACGCCCATCTCTCCCGTGATTCGGCTCGGGGCTGATAAAGTTTTCGTCATTGGCCTCAATAGTCCAGAAGAGTTCGAGCAACCGAAACGACACCGGATCGATCAATTTCCGTCAGCGCTCAGTATTCTTGAACGCATTGCTTCTGCTTTACTACAAGATAATACCCATGGTGACCTGGAACGATTGGAACAAGTCAATAAGATGCTCGAAAGAGGGGTCAAAGAGTTTGGCGATGGTTTTCTAGATGTTCTCAATCAACCAACTGGGCGACAAGGGGCCCATGGCTACCGACAAATTAAAACACAATTAATCACACCATCCGAAAATATATCAGTGATTGCCAACGAATATATTCAACAGAGTAATATCATCGATGGGCTCCGTGGGTTCATGAAAATTCTTGTTGAACGCATTGCGCTGGCTTCGCTCAACGATCCACAGAGTATGACCTTAAGTTCAATTTTATTCGACGGTGGATTTGCGTCGAAGCTCATAGAACTTGGACGACATGATGCACATATGCATCGGCAAGAACTGATTGAATTTTTTAAAGCTCATTAAATGTCAATAGATATGGTGTCGCTTCAAGATCATTCAGACTATAAATTCTAACGATATACCGACCCGTGTTTGGCGGTAAAAAGCGCATGCGTTCATTATCGGTCACAGTCGACGCTGTTCGAAGCAGCCGTCCATTCTCATCATAGAGTTGCAGGTCGATGTCGCCCTGCTGGTGTATGAAACGGACGTCAATATCGATAGCCCACAAGCCATTTGTTTCAAATACATAATAATCATCATCATTCAAACAAAGAACGGCACTCGCCGTTGAGCCATCAACCGCGCGTTCCGCTGCATCCGCTAGACGCTCATTGGGTTCAAAAGTATCTTGTGCACATGTCGGTGTCACAAAACGATCAAGCGATATCGTATATGGCGTAATACGATTCTCGAGTTGTTGAATCACAATATCATATTCAACATCTTGACGCGCATTCAACAGATAGCGAAGGTGCCACGCGCCATCATAATCTAAAATCGGCACAATTGTTTCACCCGTCTTTGTGTTCACTTCGATCTGCGGTCGCGCCAAATGAAGTGGTACCATCATGTCGAGATCGATCGTTTCAAAATCATTTTTTGTTAAGCGATAGACATCGACTTCGCTCGAACAAATAGAGCCATCAAGCGATTCTGTATCTGATGATATTTCGAATGGCATGTCGGTTGATTCGTTCGGCTCATATATGTCTGCAACGCATTCACTGAAAAATGGTTCATTCATATACGTCAGTTCATACTGAACATCTTGTGTCGGTTCAGCAGCTCGAATCACAAGAACACGCTGCGCCGCCACGGATGTCGAGTCATAGACGATATACGCGCCATCACGTATCAACTGTTGACTTAAATCGCGTTCAGGAACCGTAGGATCGATGAGTCGAATATCAAGTTCTTCTTCGGCCAACAATTGAACAATTGTTCCCGAGTTTTCAGGCATATCGAGTAACAGAATGTCTTCTTCTCCACCGCACAATGTCAATTCGTATGGCGTATTTGCCTCTATGGGCGGCGCCATATTAATTGTGTCGATATGTGAATCAACCGAATCAAATATATCTGCTTCACACGACTCGGCTTGTTCCGTACGCGTAAAAAGAATTTCGTAATCACTAAAGGTTCGTATTGTTCTAAGTGTGACGTAATATGTATCAGCTAAATTACTCTCGAATTGAAATTCACTCGACGCCTCACCAAAAGCAATAAAGGACGCGACGGCAAGACCGTCTGACGCACGATTCACTGAAATATCAAATGACGCCCGTGCAGAAAACACCTGTATATCAATTGTGATCCTTTCGTCAGCCAATAAATCGACTGCATAAATATCTTCATCTTCGAGACACAACGCCATATCTTCAAAGAAGCGACTCGGAGCGAGGTCTTGTGCCTCACCAAAGGTAATGACTGTTGCGTTACCGAAGGCATCATTATCTTCAAAACGATCGTCTGCACATAGTCCATCACGTGGCGTACACCGGTTCATATCAACATCACATATCTCGTCGATTGCACAATCCGCATCGCGTTGACAAGGTGGCGGCGCAGGTCGACATAGTGCAATGCTACTATCGCATATAAAATCGACATCACAGTCCGCATCTCGAAAACATCGATTGGTATCGACACACGTTCCTGTTCTCGACACACATGTGAGACCTGGTCCACAATCACGATCTGATCGACATTGGACACAGCGACAACTGTCATCGCATTTGAGTCCTGCGCCACAGTCTTCCGCCTCAGTTAACAGCGTACATTCATCTTGGCACGGGAGGCGGCATTCACCTGTTTCTTCGTCACAAATATTTGGTGCCCAACAAGCAAGCTCAGGAAAGGCGGCTGCGAGACGGCAATCTCCTGCCGGGATACAGCGAAATAGTCGAGGATCGCATGTATCGAGTTCACCACATTCATCGGGTGACGCACACGAGGGGTATTCGTCGTTCAACCGACACGCACCAAGCGCACAAAATTGTTCTACAGTGCAATCTGCTCCTGTCAGACACGTGTTTGAGAATCCTTCATAGACCTGACATATTTGAAACGTTTGCTCACAAAACTCTGCCGGGTGTGCACAGTCGGCGTCAACCTCACATGACACCACCTCGACACAACGCCCATCGATACATGTATAGTCACCAGGACATCCGAGCCCTGATGCATCACAATAAATCACTTCGTCATCAGGGCATGCTGTCAACCCAAGTAGGCTAAACAACAAGCACAAAGAGACACGACATAAATTCAATTTTTCCATCAGAACGGACGTCCTTGCGCTCTGGTCGTATTAATTGACGTGAGTTCAGGCAAAACGCCATCAACTTCAGGCCACGTGAACGAGGCAACGTGCCACATCAGTTCTTCTGTTTCCAATGTGCGCACAAAAGTTCCGACAGCCTGACCATATGCAAACACACGGATCGTCGCTTCAAGTTCTTCGGGCACGGGTGCAGCAGGGTTGTCATTTTGACGCCAATAGTGTGCATATATGTCAAATTGCTCGCCTGGTAATGGGCTTGCAACAACGATCTGTTCTGGGCCATAACCATCATCAACATCACCACTCAACCGCGGATTCGCATCAGGATTATCCATATACCAATTCGGCCGATCATTCGAAAAATAGACATCTGATTCAGGGTTGAATAAATCACCATCAGCTCTGACCAGATGAAGATCCATATCTGCGGTCGGATGTGCCCACGAGAGTTGAATATCCAAACTGAAATCAGGCTCGACAAATAGCTCTATCATCGCTTGCTCGCATGACATTGTTTCAGTCGAGTCGATAACACTAAGTGCGACACGGTAAGTGCCTCCGATGGAAAATAGAATCTCAGCTAAACCCAGTTCTGGAATGTGGATATCTTCGGCGAAACCAATCGGCGCAGATACCACCTCCCATGTGTAATCAACAATTTCACCATTCGGTGACGAACTGCTTCGTCCATCAAATCGAATTCGATCAAAGACCTTAATCGGATCGGGGGCATCAATTATCTCAATCATCGGCTGCGGGCACTCGATTGTTTCGCCTGACAGCTGCACATCAACGGATGCCGTGACAGGATCATTCGACATGATGGTGAGCGTGTCTTCAAATAGACCTTCTTCAGGTGGCAGATAAATCACTTCAGCTTCGATAGATGTATCAGGTTCTATTTCACGCGCCGCCAGCTCTGATGCAACACTAAAAGCAGAACTGCTGTCATCACCGAGCATCACGCGATCAATTTGTAAAGGTCGATTACCCACATTCGAAATTGTGATGGTCCTTCGTGAGACCCGTCCGACCGGTTGTTGGCCAAAGTCGATCGCCGCAGGTTCGACTTGAATAATGGGTAAGCCATCTTCGATCGACTCGATTTCAATTGGTACCTCAATCACCGATTCAGGTAATGTCTCTTCACCAGCCTCAATAATAATTTGTCCACTATATATCTGCTCAGCCGAGGGGCGAATCACAACCCAGAAGACATGACAGTCTAAGGCACGAATACGATCTATCTCGGTGTTTTCAAGACGCAACGACGGGTCGCTGTCTTCAGCTAATTGAATCGAGATGATTTCAACTTCCGCTGACGAAACACTGCATAGCTCTACAGGATATCGATTATCTTGTGCGACGAGCGCGTCACTCACAGTGACCTCTGCAGGATTGGCCTCAAGACGCGGTAAAATGCGCTGTAAATCTTCATCGCAGTTACAATCAACGAGCATCATCAACTGCAAAAGTCCAAGAATCAAAAGACGCATACGCATATATGCACCTTAACAGACCTCAATGCGATTTTCTGTAACTATTTGGATAATTTTTCGGTATCTTAAGCGTTCGCTGCAGGAACATTGGCCCCAATATCATCATCACCGATCATTGGCACATCGTGCATGGTTTTCGTCTTAAAAGGTAATTTCTTTTTGGAACCCGCTTTCGTGCTTTTCAAATGTGTATTCTTATTTGATACATTCTTCATGGTTAATTGACCATTCAACTGAGCACCTGCATGCATCACAATTTGCTTCGCTTTAACCTGACCTACAACTTCGGCCGTTGGATGAAGTTCCAACAAATCTGAAACATCGATATGTCCTTCGATGCGGCCATGAACAATCAATGTTCCGACTTTAACCTCACCATCAACGACAGCTTTTTGACCAAGAACGCAGAGATCTTCAGTAATCACTTCACCTTTGAGGCGCCCTTCAATTCGAACTTGGCCATCAAAACGCAATGTGCCTTCAAAATTCGTATCTTGCCCGAGAATCGTGTGCGGAATGACACTCTGATTTTTGCGCTGAACTGTTGGTGTTGGTGGTGTGGACTTTTTAAACATAGGAACCCCTGACTTTTTGGTATTTTATGGTCTAAAACACCTTTGTCAATTACCTTAAAACATTATATTTTATTTGGGCATTTTTCATTATATATTTTAATGGCTTCCGGCATCCATTTCTGAAAATTGGAGATTCTTGTCTCATGTGATGGATGAGTTGATTGGAATTCAGACGGTTGTCCGCCACTCGCTTTTCCCATCCGCTCCCATAAAAGCGGCGCTTCACGTGGATCGTAACATGCACGCGCCACATACAATAATCCCATATAATCAGCTTCTGACTCATGCTTTCTCGAAAACGGAAGAAGCGCACCATATTGTGCACCAAGACCAAAAGCTGACATCACCATTTGTTGACTGCCGGAATCCATCCCGCCAGCCGCAACGCTGACTGCCATTTGTCCAACCTGAGCTAGCTTTTGATGTGCCATACGCTCTGCACCGTGGTGGGCCATAGCATGTGCAATCTCATGCCCCATCACAACTGCTAAACCATGTTCGTTTTCTGCGACCGGCAACAAACCGGTGTAAACTGCTACTTTTCCACCTGGTAAACAGAATGCATTGGCTTGATTAGATTCGATGACTGTGTAGTCCCACTCATACCCTGGATCGTCTTTGACGACGCGAGATAGTTTTTCACCGATCGATCTGATTTGCGCTTGAAGACGCGGATCTTGACTGATGCGCTCTTTTTGCAAGATTTGTTGATAAGAAGCTAAGCCCAGTTTCATTTCCTGCTCAACAGACATATCAACAAGCTGTTTACGCCCTGTTTCAGGATTGATTTGCTGGTTTGAAAAATAATAATATGCCCCATAACCAATCATCAGCACGATCGGTAACCAACGAAAACCACCGCGTCGACCACCCCGACGTCCCATTCTAAAACCTCTTCGCATAAAAACTCCTCTCGTTGAATCTAGCTGATTCGTTTTCGGATGAAAACCCGATTCTTTCATGCTACTCAACGACTATGGCACGACGTGGTGGCTTAATCTCAATCTCAAAAACGGCATTGCATCACAACGCCATCAAACTGATCGAAGCCAGTCAGGCGACCTGTGTTTATTTCGTATTAAAAGCAAATG
>JAHDGS010000101.1:2431-9355 GCA_020627505.1 Myxococcota bacterium | reverse complement strand
GTTTCAGCAGGGTGCAGCGAATTAAACCGTGCAAATAAGCAGACTGTGACTGTGAAGCTCGATGATGCGCTTGTTCCTGCTCATATATCTCATGTCTTCGGCCCAAAAGCGAAGAGACCATTCAATCTTATGGCCTTTCAAGATAAGAGTCTCGTATCAGATGGGTTAGCACAGAGAATACAGCAGGAACTTCGTAAGATTCCTGGTGTCTCTTGTGGAAGACCTCAAGTATATCAGCTAGAGAAACAAGGGAAGCTTGTTGATGCGGGTGTCGAGATTACATTCTCGTTAGCGTAGAGGGGGGCGCCTAGGGATTAAGCCGATCAAGCGTTCTCGCAAACGGAATTGTCTCTCGCACGTGACTGATGCCACAGACCCAAGCAACTGTTCGTTCTAACCCAAGCCCGAAGCCAGCATGGGGGACAGAACCATAGCGACGCAAATCGAGATACCATTCAACATCTTTCTGATCGAGACCATGCTGTTCGATTTCTGAGATGAGGTTCTCAAGACTTGGTTCACGTTCGCCACCACCAATGATTTCGCCATAGCCTTCAGGAGCCAAGACGTCGACACTGCGCGAAACTTCAGGGCGTCCGTCCCATTTTTTGAAGTAGAATGCTTTAATCTGAGAGGGGAAGCCATACACCATGACAGGGCGGTCATATAGTTTGGTCAGTTCCGTTTCATGTCGCGACCCGAAATCTGAACCCCATTCAATCGCCAACAACTTTTTGACCTCGGGGTTTTCTTCTTTCGCGTGCAGTTCTTGAATCTTCTCAATCGCTTCGTCATAGTGCAGGCGATAAAATGGCTCGGTCGCCGCTTTCAAATGGGTCAGGTCGCGTTCGAGGATTGATTCAAGCTCGTCACCATGCTTTTCGATAGCTGTCTTGATAATGGACTGAAGAAAGTTCTCCATGAGATCCATATCTTCTTCGAGGGTCATGAAGGCTGCTTCAGGTTCGACCATCCAAAATTCGTTTAGATGGCGGCGTGTTTTGCTTTTCTCTGCACGAAACGTTGGGCCAAAGCAATATGTTTTACCAAACGCCATCGCAGTTGCTTCTTGGTAAAGCTGACCTGATTGAGATAAGTAGGCTGAACGCCCATCAAACCATTCCGTCTCAAAGAGTGTCGATGTGCCTTCGCAGGCATTCGGAGTAAAGATAGGGCTATCGACCAGCAAGAAACCATTGTCATCCAGATAGTCGCGTATTGCTTTGACGAGTGTCGCACGGACGCGAAGAATCAGATTTTGGCGTCGAGAGCGGAGCCATAGATGACGGTTATCCATCAAGAAGGCATCGCCATGCGCTTTTTTGGCGATAGGGTATTCTGCTGAATCACCAACAACTTCAACAGCTTTAACGTGGAGCTCATGTCCGCAATAAGGCGCACGTTCTTCTTTGTTGACGATTCCTGTCACGATAACAGAGGCTTCTTGCCCGGTTTTTTTGACTTTTGCGAACGTGTCCTCGTCGACATCCTGGACACCCATCACACCTTGAATATAGCCAGTGCCATCTCGGAGGTGGAGGAATTGGATTTTACCAGAGCCGCGTCGATTTGCGAGCCAGCCTTTAAGCGTGACTTCTTTGCCGGCATGATTTGCGATGTCTGATATTCGAATGTGTTGCTGTGTCGTCATGGCCATTGGCTAACATATGTGAAGTGGCGAGTAAATCATTTACATCGGCTGAAGAACGCCTTATGCCAGAGATATGATTCGAACGGAACATGCTCCTCTTAGACTGCCAGCGGCTTTTCGAAAAAAGCTTGGCGGCCACAAAGAAAAGGGGGACTTGTCAAGAATGCTTCGGCGATCAAAGCTTCACACCGTTTGTGAAGAAGCACACTGTCCAAATATTGGGGAATGCTTCGAGAACAAAACAGCAACCTTCATGATCTGCGGCGATACATGCACAAGGCGCTGCCACTTTTGTGCTGTTAAAACAGGACGGCCATCGGCGCTGAATCCGGATGAGCCAGCGCAACTTGCTGAAGCGGTCGAACAGCTTGGGCTTAATTATGTTGTGCTCACAAGCGTTGATCGTGACGAGTTGGCAGATGGTGGGGCTGGGCACTGGTTCGAGTGTATTCGCGCGATTAAAACAAGAACGCCCTGGGTTGAGGTAGAGGTGCTGACACCAGACTTTAAAGGAGTGCTCACGCATGTGGATCATGTCGTTGCGGCTGGTCCGGCTGTATATAATCACAACATTGAAACAGTTGAGCGTTTATATAAAAAGGTCCGACCACAATCGAATTGGGGGAAAACAGTCTCCGTGATCAAGCACGTCGCATCGTTGCCTGACTTGACTGTCAAAAGTGGTTTAATGGTTGGGCTTGGCGAAACGGATGATGAGGTTTGTGAAACGATGACGCTACTTCATGAAGCCGGTGTCGATATCGTGACCATAGGTCAATATCTTCGACCAACCATGCAACAGTGGCCTGTTGATAGATATGTCGATGATGCATCATATGAGCGATATCGAACGCACGGTGGAATGCTCGGTTTTAAACATGTTTTTGCAGGTCCATTCGTACGCTCGAGTTATCACGCATCCGAATCGTTCTTGCGTACGCAAGCGATGTCGGCACAGAAACAAGAAGTGTCAGGCGCCTCATTAAAGGTTATCCAATGAAAGAACCGGCGATAAAAAAAACACTCTTCATGATGTTGGCAGGACTCTTATTTGGGGTATGTATTCAGGCTTTCACGTCTGACGCTGCGTCTTTTCCGATTCAGACCCGGCAAGGTGAATCATCCATTGTTATAGAATCTGTCGAGACAAAAGATATTGAGGAACGTGGTCTTCGGGCAGGTCTAGCGATCGCGGAAGTGTCATACATATCAAATGGTACGGAACAGAAACTCGATACGCCTGAACAAATAAGTACGTTTTTACGGCAGCCTGCCACTGGCACTGTGGCTTGGATCCTCGCAGAAGGGCAAGAGGCACCTGTGTCTGTCACGTCGAGATTGCGTGAAGACGCCATTCGCGCACAAATTGTTGCGCCAATCGCATTGTTAGCGAGGCTGTTTATGCGGCTACTAAAAATGCTTATTATACCGCTCGTGCTCTTCTCTATTATTATGGGCGTTGTCAATCTTGGAGATACCAGTCAGTTAAAGCGACTTGGCGCAAGTACATTCGTATATTACAGCCTGACCAGCTTGATGGCGATTTTAACAGGTCTGTTCGTCGTGAATATGATTCGTCCAGGAACAGGGGCTGAGCTCGGATTGCCCCCTATTCAGAAAACAGCTTTTCTCGGAGGGGACTCTTTCGTCGATGTGCTCGAGCGCGCGATTCCAACCAATGCAATCGCGGCATTTTCTAATAATGGCGCGATGCTCCAGGTGATTGTTTTTGCGGTGTTGCTCGGTGTCGCCATCCTCATCCTGCCAGACCGTTCACGAAAGAAGGCTGAGGACTTTTTTGAAATGATGAACGATGTCGTCGCCGCATTGGCGATGTTGGTGCTTCGTTTATTGCCTTACGGGGTATTTGTGCTGATGGCGAAAACCGTCGCAGAGACAGGTGTCGCCTTACTTCGCCCGATGTTACTATATATGTTGAGCGTGCTCGCCGCACTGCTTATTCACGCATGTTTTTCGCTGGGTGGAGTGTTGATGTGGGTCGCAAAACGTTCACCAATGACATGGTTCTCTCAGATGTCAGAAGCGCTGTTAACAGCCTTTTCGACAAGCTCATCAAGTATGACGCTGCCCATGACGATGAAATGTGTCACCCAAAAGGCGAGTGTGGATGATTCGGTCGCTTCATTTACGTTGCCCCTTGGTGCGACTGTTAATATGGATGGAACGGCGTTGTACGAGTGTGTTGGTGTTATCTTTCTGGCACAATATTATGCAGGGGTATCGGGCTTCGACCTTGGTTTTTCTCAACAAATGACTGTTGTGATTTTAGCGCTTCTTGCGAGCATTGGAGCTGCAGGCATACCGTCTGCAGGGCTTGTGATGATGGTGACCATATTGAGTGCACTTGGGCTGCCACTTGAAGGTGCTGCAATCTTACTTGCGGTTGATAGACCCCTCGATATGTGTCGCACAACCGTTAATGTATGGTCCGACACATGTGCGGCCGCCGTGATGCATCGATTTTATCAAAAAAAGACAGATTGATGGACAAATGTGTGCACGGACGCCCTTGTGAGCCGGATAACGTGTATGCAGTCACTTAGCGTACTATTAATTTTTCTCTTCACATTTATGGTAACACAATTAAACGCAGCATCAGTATGGCGTGCGAAACGTCATAAACATGATGAGGTCACACTGAGTTGTGATGCCCAATGCGATAACCCGACATTGATTTATTGGATATTACCGCCGCTCGATTTTGAGGGACAAGATCGTTGTTTTGGTTCTATTCTAGACGATGACCTTGGGGTTTCGGACAATATACATCTTCAAACAGAGCTTGATATTGGTGGGCGGGTGACATGTATTGCGATGCGGTCAGTTCGTCCTGACTCAAGACCACAAATGATATGGCTTGCCGCACGTCAAAACCCGTCGCAGATAAACCCAGAAAGGGATCAGAAACGTCAATTCCCCAAAATTGTTTTTGATAAGGATCAAGGTGTCATTCAGTGGTCATATACAAATATGCCTCGAGATGCGACAATGACGATATGGGGCAATGGCCTCAAGATGCTTGAGCTATCTAATCTAAAACCCACTGATGTTGGGCAGTTGATGCTCTCTGCTGCACAATCTCAAATTCCACCACACTATTTTTTTGCGGAGATTACCTGGCCATTTGGAAGAAGTCTGGCTTATCCTGCTCCCGAATAATGATCGAGCGCTGCCTCGAACCTTTTCAGGAGAGCCAATGAAATACGGCATCATATCGGATATCCACGGTAATATTGAAGCCTTAACCGAAAGTTTGAAGTCCCTTGAAAGCCTTGGCGTCGACGAAATTGTCTGCTTGGGGGACACTGTCGGTTACGGAGCGAACCCTGAAGAATGTTGCCGTCTTGTGCGAGAAAATGCCAAATACTGTGTGCTGGGTAATCATGACGCCGCTGTTTCTGACAGGATGAGTTATGATTATTATTATGCGGCCGCCCGAGATGCGCTGGATTGGTGCAAGAAGCAAGTTAGCGATGAGACCATGACATGGTTGAAAGGCTTGCCGTACCGGGTGACAGCCGGGGATGTTGACTTTTGCCATGGGTCACCGCTTGTGCCTGAGGAATTTGAGTACATTTTTACGCGAGAGAAGGCGAAAGAGCTGATTGGTCATAAACATGAACTGAATAAGGTGACTTTTATTGGGCACAGCCACCTGACAAGGTCATTTGCGATTGGAGATGATGAAGCCTATAATGTACGTGGAACGAAGTTTCCGATTCGAGATGACTTTCAATATATCATCACAGCCGGCTCCGTCGGACAACCACGAGATTATGACCCGCGTTCATGTGCTGGCTTTTTTGATACCGATTTGATGGAGTTCTCTTATATTCGCTCGAACTACGATATTCAGGCTCAAATGAATAAAATACTCGATGCAGGGCTTGCATATAACTTTGGCGCAAGGCTGCTTGTTGGTGTTTAGTTGAGATTCTGCTTTCGGACAAGCATCATCGTGTGGAGCACATTTCTGTGATTTTACAGGAGCCGACATTTGATATCATGCTCGGCGTCTCGCATGAAGAAGTGATGCGTTGGCAAAAGCAAGCCCAAAAAAAATGCCAAAAGGATCCCAGCCATATCTCGATCGGTATTTTTGAATACTGCGAACGCGTTGTGACAGGCGGTTTTCGGGCACAAATGAGTGCGTCGGATAGGCAGCGATTACGCCATTTGGGTATTCGTATAATGAACGTGAATCGCGGTGGCGGGTGGACAATACATCATCCAGGACAAATTGTTGTTTTCCCCGTAATGAACACACATCACAAAAATGGGCTAACGGTGAAAGGTCTAACGATATTGTATGCCGATGTTATATTTAGGTTGTGTGCCTCTCTTGGAGTAGCGGTCTTTTACAATCCAAATGACCCAGGTTTGTGGTTCGCTGGAGGGGATATCCCTGAAAAGATTGGCCAGATTGGCTTCTCCTGTCGGAATCATATTACCGGACAGGGGTTCTCTATTAATGTCCTAAATGATATTTCCGAGTTTCAGTACTTTAAAGCATGCTCAGGCCAGGGAAAGGCCACATCGTTAAAGCATAAATGCCAATTAAAACAGGACGATCTATTCGATATTGTGCTTTCAGGCTTGGTCGGAGAGCTTTGCAGATGCTTTTGCCAGAAAAGTATGTCATAAATGTAGGACAAAGGGCGACATATGGGTTCTTCGACAACAGCAGTCATCACAGTCATCAAAGATATTGGTAAAGCGCAAAGCGGGAGTGAGGCAATACTCGTCCCAATCTACGGTGACCATCTCGGACAGAAATTTGAGATTAGAAAGACGGAGATGACGATTGGTCGCTCGTCTCAGTGCGATATCCAAATCGACCATGAGAGTATTAGTCGACGTCATGCAGTGATCAGTCGTGAACTTGACCAAATCAAAATACGGGACCTGGCCAGCACGAACGGGACATATGTCAATGACGTGCCTGTTGAAGAGGCGACCCTTGAAAGCGGTCAGCGCGTTCGTATTGGTCGGTCAATATTACGTTTTTTGCAGAGTGGCCAGATCGACGAACACTATCATCAAGAGATCTGTTGGCTCGGTCGACATGACGCCCTAAGTACATGTTTGAATAGAGGCACCGTTTTATCGATGCTCGAGCGAGAGACCAGTCGAAGTCTGAGATATGACCGCTCTTTGTTCGTTGCAATGATTCGGGTTGGTAACTTTGACCACATCAATAAGGTGTATGGACATCTTGCTGGAGATAGTATTATCGCGCAACTCGGGCGAGC
>JAHDGS010000101.1:0-2421 GCA_020627505.1 Myxococcota bacterium | reverse complement strand
GATTGACTCGACAACAAGAGGAGAGGACTTTGCAGGGTTTCTTGGACACGGGGAGTTTATTCTTGTCGCACCCGAGTTGCGAGCTGAAGAGGGAATGCGCCTCATCTCACGGTTGCAGAGCACACTCTCGACAACGGAGTACACCTTCGACGATGCCCATATTGGTGTCGAATTGCATTTCGGACAGGCGGTATTGAGTGAGGTTGATATCACACGACCAAGCCAAATGAATCGAAAGCCTGACACACTGGTGCAAGAGAGCACTGCTATTGATTTGGCGCCTGAGTCGACAACATCTCCTGGCGGGCTCGTGGAATCCGCAGCAGAGACCGCAGCACAACAAATCGTGCAACTCTCCCGTTCACGGGCCTATACGCCAATTTCTTAAAGAGTTGCGAAACAATGACGTTCGACTTCTTCTCGAAGCGTTGTTTGCCAGTTATGCTCAGCCATGTCTGTGGAGCTGAGGCTTTCATAATAAAACTTAACCTTAGGCTCTGTCCCACTTGGCCGAATGATAAGACGATCCCCCTCTTTGGTTCGAAAAACGAGCATGTTGGTCTTGAGGTGGGCCTCTGTCCGTGCACCAAAATCTTCCATTTGTTCAACTTCATGGCCAAGTAAGTGTTGTAAAGGATTTTGTCGAATGTGTGTCATCACGCGCTTAATGGTTTGAGCTCCATTGGGGGTGTCGAAACGACGAGACCAGGCTGACGCGCGTGGACGACCGAACTGGTCATGGATTTGGTGCAGGTAATCTTCGAGTGACATCCCTTGTAATTTGAGTTGTTGTTTAAGCTGAATCGCCCATTTTGCTGCATGGACGCCATCTTTATCTCTGACGAGAGGGCCGAAGGTGAACCCAATCGCTTCTTCAAAGCCAAATAGAAACTGACTTCCAGGCATGGTCGATTCGCGTTCTATTCCTAAATTTGCGATCCATTTGAAGCCGGTGAGTGTTTCAATATAGTGCGCACCAAAGTGCTTAGCAATGCGACCCACCAATTGTGTCGACACACATGTTGTCGCGATAATAGCAAGTTCCTTTCTATCAACCCTTGAAAGGGTATGGTGTGCGAAGAGACAGCCAAGCTCGTTGCCCGTAAATATTCGAAGACCTTTTTCGGTATATTCACCAACAGAGAGTCGATCAGCGTCAGGATCATTTGCGAGTATGAGCTCTGCCTGTTGTTCTTCAGCATAAGCACATAGGGCGTCAAGGGCACCATCTTCTTCCGGGTTTGGAAACGCAAGACCTGGAAAAGTCGGGTCAGGGCGAGATTGTGTTGGGTGCATCCTTAAGTCGATGCCAGGCAATGCATCACATAAATGTTGAATCAGCTCGGCGCCAACACCATGCATCGCCGAATAACAAATACATAGTGGCGAATTTTCCGATGTTGGAGGCATATATGCGAGAATCGCGTCCAAGTACTGCGAGCGCATTTCTTCGCCGAGAACGACATCTGCATCAGCCTGCTTGGTGAAATAAGAGACGAGGGTTTGATTCGAAGGGGCTTGGTCGATTTTAGACGCGATGCTGTGGTCGTGCGGCGGAATCAATTGTGCACTATTGCCCATATAAATTTTAAGCCCGTTGTCGGCCGGCGGATTATGGCTCGCTGTTATAATAAAGCCGATATCAGCGGAACAGATTCGCATCGCATAAGCAGCAAGTGGTGTTGGCACATGCGTTTCAAATACTGTGACGTGAGCACCCAATGATTTCAGGAGATTGACGAGTCCAGCACACCACTTCGAGCTATGTTGCCGTGCGTCATGTGCGATGAGACATTTGAGTTGTTTTTCATCGTCAGCCTGTTTAGAGAAATATTGGAAGACCCCCCAAGCCGTGGCGGCGACAGTGCGCATATTCATTCTATTTGGGCCAGGGCCAACAGCGCCGCGTATGCCTGCTGTTCCAAAAGGCAACCGCTGGGAAAAAGCGTCTGTCAACTGCGCGAAAACGGTGCTGTCATGTGCTTCATTTAGTTGATCTTTGAGTATCTCAGCCATATCTGACTCGGTCTCATGTTCAAGGTATTCATTCACCTGCGTGAGTAGATTATTTAGATGTTCTTGTGTCATGCTACCTCTGTGTTTTGGATCTTATGTATAAGTCATTTTTCGGCCTGTCGACAACTTCGCAGCTGTTTGTTTATAATGATATTATGTGACGCGCTTTTGGCGCCCAATGCATCGACGACACCAATCCTAACAGATGCAAATACAGAACAGCATGATTTGGGAAAACGCATTCAAGATGTGATGAGCCACATATACACAGGACATTTTCAGCCATCTAATATTGAAGAGATTGTAGAACATGAGTCAAATCGTAGCCATACTCGACCCTTACTCGGCTTTTTTATCACCAAATGAATTTGGTAGACTTGTCTCAGAAAGTGATGGTTTCTTATC
>JAHDGS010000100.1 GCA_020627505.1 Myxococcota bacterium | reverse complement strand
CTGCCATACCATAAAGCATTTGAAACTCGATAAACGTTGGCGGCACATGAAAATATTCTGCAAGTGCAATACACGTCGCAATCGAGCGAACATTATGTGAACCAACAATCAGATCGATACCATGCGCGTGCTGCGTTTTTGGCGCATGTTTTAAAAGCAGAGCGGCACAACGTTCGAAGGCGGCATCTGTATCAGATTTTTGTTCCCAAACAGGTAGTTCCCAGCCTTTCGATTTAGCCAAGGCGACTTCGACATCCCAATAAGCCCCTTTGATGAGGCGAACACCAAAACGTTTTTCATGTTGTTCTGCCCATTCAATCAATGACTGTAAATCTTCTTCGGTCTCTTTCAGGTACGCCTGTATCGCAATGCTTGCCGGGAATGCCTCTGCTTCAAGGCATGCTTTGAAGATGTCGAGGGTGAGATTTTTGAACGTGTGATGCTCCATATCGAAGTTCAGTGTGACATGATGTTCCTTCGCCTTTTGTAAAAGCGGTCTGACAAACTGGACGAACCGTGGGACAATCGCCTCAGTTGAAACAGGATGAAACGGTGCCCACAACGTCGAGAGCTTAATAGATAGATTGCCACGCGGTACGTCTAATCCCATCGGTTCGAGACAAGGGTTTGGGGGCCAGCTGACAACATGATTAGCAATATCTTCAACCATCTGAATATATGTGTTGAGGTATACTTCAGCCTCTTTCATCGACACGGCTTTTTCACCCAAGACATCAAGTGTAAATGCTTGGTTTTTATGCCAATGGGCGAGCAGTTTCGGTTGAGCATCTTTGGCATCAAGGCCTGCGATAAAAGTTTGGGCCATCATTTGGATACTTTTTTCGACAGTCTTTTGAACGGTTCCCTTTGCAGCAGTTCCCAATTTTAAACTAGCCGAAAGAGAGGTTGGTATATCGAGGCCGGGCTGAAGAAGATATTCACATAAGACTTGGTAGACGTCCGATTTATTTTTAAGCCGGGGATAAACATCGATAAAACGAAAAAGTTGTACCTTGAAATCAGGGTGATCAAGAGCAAAGTCAAGCAAGCGATCTTGAAGCAGGTTCGCATCGTTCGGTTGTTCACGCATTGAATTTAAAAGTTCTATACCAAGCTCTTGTATGCGCTGAGCGATTTGTGGATTTGGCCAAGAACCTGTCAGTGGGCGTTCTTGTTCTTCCGATTGCTTTTTAAAAAATGAAAACGGCATATCGTCCCCTATTCAATACATCACTCTAAGTCTATCGGTTGGTGGCAGGCAGGGCAATGTTCAGGCTTTATCTTTAAGTATCGTTGAATAGGTTCTGAAAAACCTGTTTCGATATGTCCCAAATGAAAACGCTCAGCATGTAGGCGATGTACGCAGTGCGGACAATACCAATGCAACGCATCATATTCGTGAAGTCTGCGTACGCGTTCAATGACAAAACCAAGGCTTCCTGCAGGTCGCTGCGGTGAATGGGGGACATACGCAGGCAAGCTGAAAAAGGAGCCCGCTGGTATGAGCACATCGACGTGTGCTTTATCGCCATTCTTTATCTGTATGGTTTTTAGTGTGAGCGTCCCTTCATGTTGATAAAACAGTTCTGGTGCAGGATCGATATGAAAATCATCACGTTGGTTTGGTCCGCCGACGGCCATCACGATAAAATCATCATCTTGATAGACGACTTTATTTCCAATCGGAGGCACCAGCTCTGAGCGATGGTTGGCAATCCATTCTTGAATATTAAAAGGCGGTGTTATCATATCTTCTTGTACCACAGCGTCGATTTCAACGCGTTAAATTTGCATTGATTGCATAAAAATTAATACCGTGTCGAGGTGGCTCAATTTTATTATACTATCGCCATTCTTTTGACGTTCACTGCATGTGGTGTTGGGATTGCCGGACATTTGATGTTGCCTGATGCCGTATTCTATTTTTTGAGGGCATCATCTGGCGCACCCGCCGGAATATCGAAGGCATGGATCACAATCGGCCCAGTGATATGTATTGTCATCATGAGTATCTTTTTTGTTTATTTTCGTTTCTTTTCTCGTTTCAAAGAACGATTGGCACAATACCCGGTTTTATATGCCAAAATGTCTTATTTCTATGCCGGTATCTTTTTGTGTGGCATGTTATTGTTCAATGGGGCCGCCTATAAAGGCATTTCAATGCTATCTCTTCTCGGCCTGGTTGGTTTGTATGTTGGCGTAACGATCTCTGGGATCGGTTTATTACTACCGACATGTCCGTACTTATATGTATTTGGGCTCAGCAATAAATATACAAAAACCCATGAGGATATTTGGCGTGATGTCCACACACGTTGTGGGCACATCTATTTTTACATGGGGATTGCCCTGGCAGTCATCTCCTATTTGGCGCCATTCTTTCTCGTCTTCGCACTGACGCTAACGACGATTGTGTGCTCAGTTTCACCTTATTTTTTAGGAAGGCGGGCGCTACTCAACCGTATAAGAAAAGGGCCTTGAGATTATCTCTAACCTTTCTTTTTCTCACAATGTGATGATAAACAAAAGCGTGTGTTCTCTCGCCAGGGCATAGAGAGCAATGCTTTCTCTGGTTTAAGAGCTGAGCCTATTTTAATACCTGCCGTCACTGACCATGTGGTCTCTTCGCCTGGGCTGAGAATATGGAGTCCACTTTGCCACGGACCAATGATATGTGTATGCCCGGCGACACGACAGTGCCAATTGGATACACACGCTTTCGCAAATCGATGCCCGGCAAGACCACCAAATGTCTCACATGTCCGAAACCAAAACAGACTCTCAGGACGAAGTCGATCGCCAAACGCATGAATCAATGGATAGAGTGGATGCCGAGATTCAAACGCACGAATGTCAAAGACATCTTGACCAACACGAGCCGAACCCCATTTTCCGTGCCCCCAATACTGTACTTCTGAAATCCATTCATCAGAACGAATGTGAGACAGCCAATTAAATGCTTCTGCCCATGAAGACACCGCGCGACTGTCATCAAACCGATTGAGTATTTTATAGAGCCTTTCACCGAGTATCCAGGTGTGTGTCAGTCCGGCAAATTTCCATTCTGAGCGACATGTATCGTCATAGATGAGGAGACGTAGCCCACGACCTGATGTCATTTCGTATCCCGCAAATGTTGGTCAAAAAAGTCCGCAATCGATCGATAGACATGCTTTTGCGTGTTTGTACCAGCAAGTCCATGTGCACGTCCTGGATAAGCCATAAAAGAAAAGACGGTTCCGAGCTCTTGTAGTTTCTGAGCAAGCATCAAGCTATTTTCGAAAAGCACATTATCATCGGCCATACCATGAATTAGATAAAATGGTTTGTTGAGCTGATGTGCGTATGTCAGAACAGAGGCATTCGTATAAATGGCTTCATTCTTTTGAGGTGTACCGATGTAGCGCTCGGTATAGTGAGTATCATATAAGGTCCAGTCTGTGACTGGCGCAACCGCAACACCAGCTGCAAATGATGTGTTCTCTTGCATCATTAATAAAGAGGTTAAATACCCACCATAGCTCCAACCAAAGACGCCTACGCGTGTTGTATTAACCCAATCGACTTGTTTTAAGTATGCTTGACCCACACTTTGATCGCGAACTTCAATATCACCAAATCGATTTTTGATCGATCGCGTGAACGCATGCTCCCGCCCACCCGAACCGCGATTGTCCATGATAAATATCCCGTAACCACGTTCTGCCATATAATAGAAGAAGGGAAGCCTTCTTGTCCATTGGTTCGTCACAAGTTGGGCATGCGGGCCGCCATAAACATATGTCATCACAGGATAGGTCACACCGGGTTCGCGGTTTTGCGGCTCGATTAACCGACCATTTAAGTGGGTTCCATCATCTGCTTTTAAATCGATATCGTGAATAACCAACGGCTTGAGTGTATCCCATCGTGCTTGTTTCTTTGGAAATTGATATTGTTCTTGTCCTTCATGATTGATGATACGTGTATGCGATGGTTTTTGTACGTCACTTTCTGTCACAATAAACTGCGAAGCAGATGCGTTCGCCACAGCATCAATCCATGCATGATTATTGATGAGTGTCTTAACCGTCCATTCACCTGTAGTTGAAATTCGAAAGGCATGGAGACCACGGCTTTTTGCGTGGTCATCAACAGTGATCGCGTAGACTGTCAAATTCTCACGATCGAAGGCCACAATATGGTGCACATGAATATGAAGTGGACTTCGATAAACCTGCTCTCCGTATTGATAGATGATATGGCGTGTCGGCCCGATGCTTCGATTTTCTTCTGTCCAAATAAAAGGATGGATGCGCTGTGTCGATGCTTCTCCCTCTTCAGACACATTTTGGGATGGCAAGAAATATAAATCATTGTTTAATCCGACCCATGCATCATCATCAAATCGCTTCACTTCTTTCATGATTTTATTTTTGATATTGAACAGCACGAGTTTAAGCCTCTTTTGATCGCGGCTTTGTGCTTGAAAGAAAATATGATTTTTGTCGGCCCAACCGGCGCGTGCTAAGTATTGTTCACCCAAGATTAAACCACTTGGACCTCTTTTCGTGCCATCTAAGTTATAAATATGGAGTTTGACCTTTGCATTTTCTTCACCAGCAGCAGGATACCGCTGCGCATATGTTTCTGTTCGGTCTGCATAAATTTTTGAACGTGTCTTAACGTCAACACGTCGTTCATCAACTTCGGTAAACAGGAGGTGTTTGGCATCAGGTGACCACCAAAAACCAGTGTATCGACCCATTTCTTCTTGTGCGACAAACTCGGCGATACCATATTTTTTCACATCATTCGCATCTTCTGTGACTGCTTGAATCTGACGAGACGCAATATGAACTGTGTAAAGATTTCCACCAGAAACGTATGCAACATGTTGTCCATCAGGAGAGCACTTTGGGTCAATTTTTGCATCTTTAGAATCGGTAAGTTGTTGCGAATTAATTTGATAGTGACCTTTTGAATCTTGTTCAAATTGAACGTAAAAGAGTTGCCCATCAAACGGCAAAAGCACCGCATAACCAGATGGTGTCGAGCACCATTGATATTCGACAATACCGCCATAAGCGATACGTTGTCGTTCTCGGCGCATCCTTTCCTCTTCTGATAATGCTGCTTGTTGCTCTCCAATCAAATCTGTTGCCGTAAGTAAGCGTTGAGGCTGAGATGTTTGACCGAGGGCTTTCACCCATAGCGCTTTTTGGTTTTGCCCAAGACCGTCATCTCGCAGAAAAGAAACGAAAGCACCATCTGGAGATAACTGTACGCCGACAGGGAGATCACCGATGAAGTTTGGATCTTCAAAAATATCTTCGAGAGAAATTTGTTGTTGTTCGTGATGTTGCATGGTGACCTGTGTTGTAATTGGGGCGCCTGTTTTCTGAGATGCACAGCCCCCGATGAAAAAGAAAAGTGCCATATAAGCCACTGGTTTGATTCGATGTATCGTGAACATATTTTTGCCCCAGACTTTTGTTTGTGTCCGCCCTATGATACCTCTTTTCTCGTACCGTGAAAAGGAGTTCAGTATGGGAAGTCCACTATTTCCTGAAGCCCCAGCATCGATCCCTCCGACATCGGAATCAGATATGACTACTCAGATTGCGCGTCTGCAGTCTCAAAAAAAAGTATGGGCCACGATGTCGATTGCTGGGCGTATTGAACTTCTACAAGAAGTCGCCAAAAAGATTCAAGAGCAAGCACGTGGTTGGGCAGAAACATCAGCTCAAGCGAAAGGGTTTATGTTGGATGACCCACGTGTTGGCGAAGAATGGCTTGCGGGTCCGTACCAAGTTGCAAGAACAGTACGTTTATTGAATGACGCGCTCAAAGCCGGTGGTCAACCTCAGTATCCAGGCAAACGAACAGCCGTCTCAGGGCACACTGTTGTTGATACATTTCCATTATCGACACTTGATAAATTGATGTATGGCGACATCAAAAGTGAGGTTTGGCTTGAAAAAGGTGCTGAACCAGAGCAAGGTTTTATATACCGTCATCCGGAAGATACACGCGCTCATCCAGATGGTCGGGTTTGTCTCGTTCTTGGTGCAGGCAATATCAGCTGCATTGGACCACAAGATGTTCTCGATCAACTTGTGATTCATAATAGTGTTTGTTTACTCAAAATGAATCCGGTGAATGAATATGCTGGACCTTATATTGAGCGTGCCTTTAAACCATTGATCGACGAAGGCTTCATGGCAGTCTGCTATGGTGGTGTCGAAGTTGGGCAGTTCTTAACACATCATGATGATATCGAAGCCATACACATTACAGGTTCGGCTGCGACGCATGATGCGATTGTGTGGGGCGTCGGTGAAGCACAGGCGAAAAATAAAGCATCCGGACAAAAAGTGATCGACAAGCCGATTTCTTCTGAACTCGGTGCTGTGACGCCTTTGCTCGTCGTGCCAGGACCTTGGACTGATGCGCAAATTAAATTTCAAGCGACGCATATCGCAGGCATGATTTCACATAATGCGAGTTTCGACTGCAATGCCATTAAGGTTTTGGTAACAGCAAAAGGATGGTCACTTCGAGAACGATTTTTAGATGCTGTTGCGGACGCATTGAAGAAGACACCAATTCGCAAGGCATATTATCCTGGCGCGATGCAGCGGTATCAGGCCTTTTTAGATGAGTATGAGCAAGCCGAGGTTTTGACAGAAACAGCTGATGGTGTTGTACCATGGACATTGATAAGGGATATTCCACCAGAGAAAGGAGAATATGCATTTGAGAATGAAGCGTTCTGTGGGGTTTTATGTGAAACAGCGCTTGAGGCTGATGATGCAGTACAATTTTTAGAGCGTGCGATTCCATTCGCGAATGATGTGATGTGGGGCACATTATCATGTGCGATATTGGTCCATCCTGAAACTGAACGACAACATGGCGAGCAGGTCGAACAGGCCCTCGCTGATCTTAAATATGGTGGCATTGGATATAACATTTGGCCAGGAACCATTTACGGCCTTGTGACAACGACATGGGGGGCATACCCTGGCCATACCGATGAAGATATTCAATCAGGTCAAGGAGTTGTTCACAATTCCTTTTTGTTCGATCACCCTTTGAAGTCCATTGTGCGTGCGCCATTCAAAATTGCGCCCAAGCCGATCTGGTTTCCCAAGCATAAAACATTGATGAGTATGAGTGAGCGACTAACCCGTTTCGAATATGAACCAAGTTATCTAAAATTACCCGGTATTGTTTGGGATGCCTTACGGGGATGATCTCTGATATTTTATTCATGAATTGAATAGCTTTGATAAAAGAACCGTCCAACTTGTAAGACCGAGTCCATAACTCAATTCCAAGGAGGACAAAATGTTATCACTCGTTATGATGGCCGCGTTAGAAATCGTTCAAATTAATGGTCAGGTTCACCACTGTGAACCTGGGACATCTCAAACACTTGCCATGATCGACTCACAAATTGATCGAAACCGTGCGCAGCGTCGCAGAGGACATACTCGCCAAGGACAGGGACGCATTTTGCGCGAGAATAACCAACTTCTTAGAGAAGTTAAAAATAGAGTTCAGCACGTTCAATGTATGGATGATCGAACCTATCGCGACAATCTTCGAGCTGATCGTCAAGAACGTCGTAGGGCAGAGCGTCTCGCTCAAGAACGTGCACAGCATAGACAACATCAATCGAGGCTTCGACGCCAAGCACGTTTGCAAGACTTTACCAATATGCTTAAACAAGAGAGTTTCGACAGTCATAAGCTCCGTTTGATTAAAAATGCGTTACCTCAAAACTGCTTATATACTACTGATGTTGAAATGATTTTGCGCACCTTTGATTTCGATAGTTATCGTCAACGTGCGCTCAAGTTGATGGCAAATCAAATCATCGATAAAGAGAATCGATTCGTTTTACGCGACGAATTTAGTTTCGCGTCATATGGTAATCGAGCAATGGAAACGGTCGCAGATGCGCGCCGTGGACAGTGTGCTTAAATCAGAGACAAACTCAACAAAAAAGCCCGCATTGAGCGGGCTTTGTCAATTGATGCAGTATTAAGATTATTGATCTGTGATTTGTGTACCAGGAAGATAATCTTTGGCTGCCGCTGCCGTATGGCAGTTTATACACATTTCGATTTTTCCGTCGTTCATGACTTCTGTACCGTCTGCAGAACGCATTTCATAATACCAATCGCCATTAGCAGAGTCATAACCGGCTTCTTGTTTAGTCATAACCAAGATGTTCGCGATATTCCCTTCTTCATCATATGCTTCTTTAATTGCTGTCGCGCCTACAGGAGCTGTAAAGGTCGACAAATCAATTAAATCAGTCAAATCATCTGAGTAGAAAATACGCACGCGCTCATGTGGTGGCGCAGTCACAACAACATTTGTGGTTTTTGAGAAGAATCCTTGGCTTTCATAGTCGGCATCATAGCCAGACGCTGCGGTCACTTCTGTTTCGCTGTTGTCTTCATTTTCTTCGGTATTTTCCGTACCAGCATCTGTATCATCGTCACTTGAGCAAGCTGTCCATGCAAGTGAGAGCGACATAAAGGCTGGAAACAAAAAGTGCTTAATTTTCATACATTTCTCCTTTGAGGATCATACATACGGCGGCGTTACAGATTTTGTTACTAAAAAATAAAGAAGCATGTACTTTTATCAACTATTTGTCCGATAGATGATCAAACCGATAGAGCTTTGCGCGTAATTTACCATTTGGGATGGCCCACCTATTCTTCGCTTGTCCAAGACCAAGTCGCTCAACAGCCTTCGGATGACTGGTGTAAAGTAATGCTCTATGAATCTGTTGTTTTTTGAGGTGTTCACCAAAAGCACGGTAAAAGCCGTCAAGTTGAAGATGCTGTCCACCCAGACGCTCACCAAACGGCAGGTTTGAAACAACTGTACAGCCAGTTGGGTATTCTCGTTTCTGGGCTCTTTGTTTCTCAACACTTAAGAACTGAGAGAGGCCCGCATTATGAATACTGTGCTCGGCGTATGAAATCGCTTGTGGGTGCCAATCACTCATCAAGATCGGGGCATCAAGCTGATTTTTTTCTAACTGACCAAGCTCTCTTTTCGCTTGTCCAAACCCTGCTTTGAGCCCAAAAGCTTCCGCCGGCCACCGTTCGACTGAAAATGTCGAGTTAATATGTGGATACTTATCTAGCGCCCGAAAAGCCTGTTCTATCGCAAGCGTGCCAGAGCCACAACATGGGTCAACAAAAGGATATTGTGTCGGGGCATGACCTGTACTGAGCAGTCCTGAAGCGAGAGATTCTCTAAGGGGGGCTGTGACACCAGATGGGCGGTAGCCTCGCTTGTGTAGTGAGAACCCGCTGGAATCAATATAAAGTGTGAGTTGATTATCATCAAAATGGAGGACGAATCGATATGTGAATCGTTTAGCTGAGGGGGAAATATTCATCAGTCGCTGTGCGCGACAACGATCGCGAAGCATATCCGAAAAACGATGTCCCCAAAACACAGGTGCATCATCTCCTGGAGGGTGCCCCTGGACGTCGACGCGAAAGGTGCCACCTTTCTCAAAGAGCGCGACAAGGTCTGTCGACATAATATAT
>JAHDGS010000099.1 GCA_020627505.1 Myxococcota bacterium | reverse complement strand
TGTGTCAGAGAAACCTGTGTTGATGGTATCAAGAACCAGGGAGAAGACGATATTGATTGTGGTGGACCATGCCCTGCGTGCGTTTTACCAACATGTACAGACAATATTTTGAATCAAGGGGAAGAGCGCATCGATTGTGGAGGACCTTGTCAGGAGTGTGTGTCTTTAACACCTTTACAAGCTTGGTGTGAATTTGTCGAAAGTTGTTATCATGAAATTGACTGCCAAGGCTCTGCTTCAGATTTCGTTGAAAGGTGTGTTCAACAACGAATAACAGAGTTTGAAGCATCAGATGAGTGGGAGCGTGAAGCATACCTTGATGAAGCAGCTTCAGGCTCTTGTAGCTTTTATACTCATGAGCACTATTGTAGTAATAGTAATATAGAAATCCAAACAATTGCCTTTCTAGATTGTGAATGTCCAAATGAAGAAGAACCGCTCGCTGTTGATGCCTGTAGTGAGGGTCAAACATGCCTCGTCATTCTACCCGACTAGAACTATGTTGGTGTTTGTTTCAATAATGATTTGACCCCAGTTATTATTGAGCCTGAAATTCAATGCTCAATAGATCTACCATGTCCACTCGGGTCGATATGCAATAATATCACCTCAACCTGTATGCCTGCATGCATCAATGCACAAACTTCTATTGATGAGATTATAGAGCCTGAAAACCTTCCTGAATGCTTAGACGACACGACATGCACTGAAATACAGTTAGAAGACACAGATTCAAATGGTCAATCAACTGGCCTTGCCGCTTGCGCACCTAACAGCATTGCGGTCTTCGAATCACTGCCAACATGTAATCTAGAGAACCAATGTGACGGAGATCCGACAAGAGTTTTCTGTATTCCAACCGACCCAGAAAATGACCTATATACTGGTCGCTGTATGCAGCGTTGTTCTTTAGCGCAAGAGTAGTTTCCGAGGCAATTCATAAAGCCCGGCTCTATGCCGGGCTTTTTTTATGAGATATGTCTCATCTTTTGTGTATAAACAGACTCGCGGATAAACTTGACTATTTCAGCAAGATTGATATTCAACCACCGAACTCACCTCAAACACATTATTGAGGAGATCAATGAAATGAAAAGAATAATCGTAACGATAACGCTATTATTGCAGGGAATTAGTTTGGCCTGCAATTCTGATAATAACAATGCGACAAGCTTAATAGATGCTGGGAGTGATATTTTTCAAGAGGATGAGGCGACATGTGTCGACGGCATCAAGAATCAAGATGAAGAGGATATTGATTGCGGTGGTCCGTGTCCATCATGCGACCGTCCGACTTGTGTTGATGGCATACAAAACCAGGAAGAAGAAGGTGTCGATTGCGGCGGACCTTGTCCTGAATGTGTTAGAGAAACCTGTGTTGATGGTATCAAGAACCAGGGAGAAGATGATATTGATTGTGGTGGACCATGCCCTGCGTGCGTTTTACCAACATGTACAGATAATATTTTAAACCAAGGCGAAGAGCGCATCGATTGTGGTGGACCTTGTCAAGAGTGTATTTCTCTTACACCTCTATATGCGTGGTGTGAGTTTGTTGAGTCTTGCTATCAAACAATTAATTGCCAAGGCCTATCAGGTATTGCTGAGGTATGTGTGCAACAAAACTTAGCGTCATTTGAAAGTGCTGACATATATGAACGAGAAAACTATTTGCATGAAGCTGCCAATGGTTCGTGCAGCGCATACACAGGTGACAACTTTTGCTCAGGCACAACCGAGGCACAGACAGTTGCATTTCTTGCATGTGATTGTCCAAATGAAGAGGAAATTGCTACAGTAGAGCCATGCGGTGAAGGCCAAACGTGTCTAATTTTAGAGCCAAATCAAACGTACGTGGGAATGTGTATCTATAATGACCTGACACCTGTTGTCATCGAACCAGAGATTGAATGCGGTTTCGATAATCCATGCCCCTTTGGTTCTTTCTGCAATAGCCTCACATTTACCTGTACACCTGCATGTACGGATGCGCAGGCATTTCCTGCCCAAGTCGAAGAACCAGATAATCTACTTACCTGTCCTGCAGGAACCCAATGTGTTGAAGTAAATGCTAGAGAATCTCTTAATGAAAAAGGACAGTCCTCTGGCATCGGCATATGCTACCCTGAAAGCATTGCTGTCTTTGAAACACTGGATATATGTGATCTAGAAAACACTTGTGCAGGCATCTTAGAATCAAGTCTCTGTATCCCAACTGACCCTGAAAATGATCCTATCTCCGGTCGTTGTATGCAGCGCTGTTCTTTATCTGAAGAGTAATCTCTCTATGTGAGTTTATATACAAGCCTGGCTTACCGCCAGGCTTTTTCACTCTCCATATAATGCTTCACATACATCTGTTGGCGGTAATCTTTCATCAGGATCCTCACTCAAGGCTTCTACACAAGATAAATTCTCCATCATCACATAACCCTCTTCAAGCCGAGCGAAAACTTCATCTTCAAACTGTTGGATGGTCACCAGGCAGTTAGGATCTAATTCAATTTCACAGGGCTCATCCGATGGTACAAATTCTGTTTCTTCATATATGTCCAGACATGCAACATGTGCTGATTCACATTCAGCGACATCATCAACTTCACAATCACACTCTAATGCCGCCGCAAAAGGGGCAAAGATAGCAACTGTAAAACATGAACCGATTTTGGTATTTAATAGCCGCTCGCCCGCATGTCTTCTTGCAAGACATATTGTTTCGAGTTCCGAGTCAGATAAGGACTGAACGGAGACACTTGGGTCTAGGTTTGTGAGTCGTCCGGACGGATATAGGCTATCTACAATTGAGAATGTTTCTTCATGTGGGATTGGATCTTCAAAATCGTCATCGCCTTCATCTTCAAGATTGCCGTCGCTGTTCTCCGTATCCGTAATCGGTTCCTGGAGATCTGTTTCGGAATCGGAACACCCCATTAACCCCAATAATATTGCAACAGCGGCACATCGTACTTTTCTCATATCATATAATACTCAACGTCACCCTGAGGCGCAAAGATTCAGCCCGAGTGCATCAAAACGAGGTTGATTTCAAAAATAGTGAATATAGCGCAGATGCGTGTCGCTTAGCCTATTTGAAAAATGGACATCTGGTAAGTCGTAGCCGTTAGCTACTCGATCAAAATTGCCAGGGTCATAACCCATAATGCCTTTTTACTTCAACTAAGCGTTCTGATTGCTGGCCATCTGTGTGTAAATCGCATCGACCATTCTTTCAAGTTCGATCAGCATTCGATCCATTTTGTTCACGCGAGAAAGAGAGGCACGCATCCGATCAATTGATTTTGTATCAAGTCCCATTCCACCTTGCTGAACCAAAGAGATCAATTCTTTGTTTTCACGACTATGTGAGCGGGCAACCGCCACACGGAGTAATTTTCGAACCGGTGTCGAGCCAAGCGGAGAGGCAAATGGGTTTTCCGACCGTGGCGTCGAAAGTCGCAGATGCTCAGCATTTGACGTCGGCGAAAGATACTCCGCCGGCTCACGTTTCGTCATGGGTTGAATCGCAACAGGATCAACACCATCAAGATCTTCAAGTTCAGGCTGCCGCTGTTTCAGTTCAACTTGTAGTTCTTCAACCGAAATGCCTTTGACGTTATCACTATCAGGTTGGCGCCATGGTAAATTAACCGAGTCGTTTCGAATTGATTGAGCCATATTTTCTCCAAAGATGTTATCGGTATTATAGAATAAAGTTGCTACAATTTTCCAGATTCTTTCATTTCATAAATAAAATTAAGGACTTCTGCAACAGCATCATAGAGTGCTTCTGGGATTTCTTCATCTATATCGAGATCATTCAGCGCTTGGGCAAGTGGCACGTTTCTGAGAATTGGAACATTATGTGCCTTTGCAATCTCCTTAATCGCTTCAGCGTTTTTGCGAAGCCCCTTTGACACCACTCTTGGCGCACCATCGAGCTCTTCATCGTAGCGAATCGCAACCGCAATATGCACAGGATTGGTCACAACGGCATCTGCTTTCGCAGTGTTTGCTGCCGAGCCTTGCATTATCAATTCTTGTGCTAAAGCCTTTCGTTCTGATTTCATCTGAGGATCACCTTCAGACTGTTTATACTCTTGTTTGACATCATACTTCGACATCATGTTTTCTTTCCGATAAACATGCTTTTGCCAAAAGAAATCCGCTGCAGCGATGACAACAAATAGCCCACCGACACGTGTGACAATATGATAAACGATACGCCCTGCCACAGCAATTGTGGCATCTAGGTCGAGTCGAGTTGCTAGGATGGCTTCTCGTCGTGCATCTGAAATCGCATAGTAAGCGACATACGCAACTAGAATAAACTTAACAGTTTGCTTTAGCGCCTCGACAAGTTTTTTCTTACTAAATAGATTTTTAAAACCTTGGACTGGATTTAATTTCTTGATGTCCGGTTTCAGCGGCTCAGCAGTGAGTAGGAAACCAATCTGAAAGTAATTACCAAAAATCCCAAAGAGCATCGCGGCGCCACAAACAGGCATCACAACAAATAGCATTGAACTAAGGCCCTTAGACATGACCGCACCAATGGCTTGCAGAGATGGTGACCGAACACCTGTCTCAAACGTACTGATCATATAGGTTTGTAATGTGTCATTCATATAAGAAAGTGTCAGGCCTAAAACGGCAAAAACACCAACAAAGCTCATCGCCTGGATAATATCCTGGCTCTTCGCAACCTGTCCTTTATCACGCGCCTGCTTTAATTTTTGCGGTGTTGCTTCTTCTGTTTTTTCGCCGGTTCCACCATCAGCCATCCCTCACGCTACGAAAACCGTTCGCAAATTCCAAGTCGATGGTTTATTTATTATTCAAAACGTAGATATTCTTTCCAGCTCAACGCCTCACCACGTCGTTTCGAGAGCAAACTATTTTTTTGTTTCGCCCCAAGCACTGTCAACTCTTCAAGACCGTCTTCAGTGCAAATATACCATGCTCGACCACTTGGGGTTTTCATCACATCACTCACGACACGTGGTCTATTTTGTGAGGGTTTCTCCCCCAATACAAATATGCTGGCTTTCAAAATATTATCTTTAAATGGTAGTGCTGATTTCAGGGTCGAAATTGGTTCACGGGCGGCCCATTCATACTGCTGAAAACACCAATCTTGTGCTTCTATTAATAATGGACATGTGCGACCATCTGGACATGGCCAACACACCTGTGTTCTTCGCTGTGAAACGAGTTTATCTCGTACATGTTGATTGAGCCGCGCTGCACTTTTCAAAGCAGGTTCGGTTAATATCAATACACCACCAGGTTTCAAAAACGAGGTTAACATGGTCAGCCATTTTGCGCGCTGTTCGACTGAGAAATGTCGAACATTTACTTCATTCATCACGTGACCAACGAGAATCAAATCGAAGTGTCGCCGCGGCCTGAACCGTTGTATATGGTGTTTCACAATGTGAATTTGATCTTTCAAATCACTTTGGAGTCCCGACAGTATATTCTTGCCGTGTTGTGCCATTGAACGAGAGATATCGACAGCCGTCACAGAGCCGACCTCGGCAGTTTGCATAATACCAGCTGTCGCAGAAAGTGGTCCACACCCTAAATCGAGAATATCGAGCTTACCGCTCGTTTCGAAGATATGCTCTTTCTGAAGCGTGATTGAAATATGCCGAAATAGTGCCGCTTGACGCGGAAAATAATAACAGAGATAGGCATGCATCGCACTCGGCTGATTCATATACCCTAATGGCCTGTTTCGACGGTCACGTCCGAGCCAATCAGATAACCTTAAAATCGCTTTTCGTTGCGAACGAATGTCTCGAATCTTCAGATAAGACAGTGTCTGTTCAACAAGCTCAGATTCTGAAATGACCAATTGCGTTAGCCATTTGCGCGTTCTGTATACTCAGATGTTCTGGTATCAATCCGCAGTTTGTCGCCCTCATTAATAAACAACGGCACATTCACTTTCAGTCCTGTTTCCAAGATTGCTGGCTTTGTGGCGCCTTGAACCGTATCGCCTTTAACTGCAGGGTCGCACTGGGTGACAATTAGTACAACATGATTGGGCACAGCGATATTGATCGGATTACCTTGATAAAAAAGGAGTTCGACCGTCATGCCATCGGTTAAGAAATTCAACGTATCACCCATCGCATCTGTTCTAATTTCATATTGCTCACCAGTTGATGGCTCCATGAAGTGATAGGATTCACCATCGTTATATAGGTAATCTGCATCTTTTTCTTCAATATCAGGCCGGCCAACCTTATCTCCAGAACGGAAGGTCGGGTCGATAACTTGTCCACTGATCATATGCTTTAGTTTTGTACGCGTGACAGCAGCACCTTTGCCTGGCTTATGATGTTGGAAATCAACCATAATATAAGGTTGACCGTCGACTTCTATTCTCAAACCACGTCTAAAATCTGATGTTGTGTACATAATTAGTCCTGTTGCTGCGTTTTTAAGTGCTCTATCAACCCAGACAAAGCGAGGCAATATCCAAATGCCCCAAAACCAGAGATTGATGCCAAACACGCTGTCGCAACGATATCTGTCTGGCGAAATACTTCTCGCCGAGCGACCTGGGTTTGATGAACCGATATTGCCGTCAAATCGGCTCTTGTAGCAATCGCGTCACGAATCGATACGCTTGTATGGCTCAGTCCGCCAGCATTGATGACAAGTCCGACTGCGTCCCCCGCCTTCAAAGGTGAACACGCGTGAATATAACGAACGATTTCACCTTCGTGGTCAGATTGCATAAAGTGTAAATGACATGCACTACCTTGACCGGATTGAAGAATAGACGCCTTGATATCAGCTAAAGATGTTTGTCCATATACCTCTGGCTCTCGCTGACCAAGTTGGCTGAGATTTGGCCCGAAGACATAATGAATATCAATCATATTTGGAGATTATCGAGAAAAGAATCGAGCACAAAATTCGTATAACTAAAAACGGTCTCTTCTCCACCTTCAATCACACATATCCAATCAGGGTGATTTGTATCCACAACATATTTGTATTGCTCACGTTCAAAGCATAGTCGATGAATGTTCATCATATCGGGTATTTGCTTGAGCCAGGCATGCAAAAATTGAAGCGTGTCAGAAAGTACAACATCCTCTTCTGAAGTGGCGACGATATCCCCATGCGCGTCGACGAGATATATTGCCTGCCCTTTTAACTTTCTTTTGAGTACTGATAGATCCATCACTCAGTGCAAAATGAAAAGGTTCCATCTGATTCTGGCTCGCCATCTCCATCTTCATCACAAACAAGCGCAACTTCTTCTGTGCCAAATGGAAAACAGCCGCTAATACTATTTGTTATGACGCGTCCACCAAATTCACTACAGGGCCCTGGGCCTTTCGGCTGTAAACACGACCGACACATATCGATCGGATATGCGTATGGCAACGAACGGACTTTCGCACCATCGGAGGATTGACCCTCAAGTTGTATCTGCGCCAAAATTCTGGCGGAATAGGTTTGTGACGGATTACAGTAATTTGAACGTAACATTTCTCCATCAGCGCAGCTCATTGGTGGTGAAGGCGGATACTGATCCGTACTTTCTTGACGGTGCAGTGAATCAGCAAGACAAGAAATTGTACTAAAATTACTTGAAGAGAATAAGGGCACATTAATAATCTGAGCTTGCCCACTTGCACCACCACCAGAGGCTGTCACACCAGTTCCTGAACCAGAAGAAGCAAATGCGCCACCGCCGCCGCCTTGTGTCGAGATAATACCACTTACTTCATAAACGATACGATTGCTACTGCACGTCTCTCCAATGCAGTCTTCGTCACTCCCATTGAGGAGCGTATTGCCCGCAATATCGGTTAAAGCATTACCAGCTGAATCTGTGAACCAAATATAAACACGTTCAAGTTGAAAAACCGGAGAGTCGACACTGCCGTAGTTTGGGTAGGCAGCCCCACCCTGTTGTTGAGTACCACCTGCAGCGCCGCCACCAACATTAACACCTGTTGCTGCCCCATTGGCGATTAACTGATTTAGGTTGGCACTCACAATAAGTGGTATGGTATAGTTACCCGCAAACATATCGAGATCGATCGTACTACTTGGCATTTTTTCGCCTGTTGGGGTCACGCGGCATGAGTTACCCGTCAACGCAGGTTCGGCGACACCTTGAATCATGATCACACCATCATCATACGCGAAACCACTGCTACACGAAGAGATGATACTCCCCGTCATCAAGAGACTCAACCATAATAATTGTTTGAACATCTTCATCATTTTTTACCCATTGGCGCCATCGCGCTCATCAGCTCTTTTGGATCAACAGTACTCTCTTCTTTATTGACGACACGCGGTGTCAAAAAGATCAACATTTCACTTCGTGTGTCAGTGATCGCTTTATTCTTGAATAACCAACCCAAAATCGGAATGTTTTTTAAGAATGGGAGACCTGCTTCGGAGTCACTTGTCGAACGCGTATAGATACCACCGATAACCACTGTATCACCATCATCAATCAACATATTGGTATTGATGTTCTTGGTATTAATATTTCCGCCAGCACCTGGCGCATTATTACTTACATCTACCTGCATCAAAATTGAGCCATCAGCTGTCACTTGCGGGGTGACGTTCAGACCAAGGTTCGCATTCGAAAATGTGGTATTGATGGTATTGTCTGTTTGAACCGTAATCGGAATGGAGACACCTTGAGAAATCGATGCTGGCTTATTGTTGAGGGTTGTCACCTTCGGTGCCGCGATTGTCCTCACCTCACCATTACTCTCTGCCGCACTGATTTTAGCATTTAGAAATCCAAAGTTACCGATGGAACCAAGATTCATCCCGATACTGGCTGGCGCATTTTGTATGGGTAGATTAATCGCATAGTTTGCAGGAGATAAAACACCTGACGTATCGCCGCCATCAGCAGCACCAACAATACCCACATTCGACGGAAAGACCAACCCTGTCGGGTTACCACCGCGTTGAGACATATAAAAACCACCACCCCATTGAATTCCCAGGCTCCTCGAAAAGTCTGTGGTTGCCTCAACCATTCTGGCTTCAATCTGAATCATCGGTGTTTGTGTATCAAGCGTCTGTACAAGCTTTTCTGCCTGGTCGAGGTTTTCTGGGATATCTTCGACAATCAGGACATTGGTTCGCTCATCGACCGTCACCCGCCCACGTTCTTCTGACAAAATCTCCTTCACCTGTGTCGCCATTTCTGAGGCGACTGCATAATTCACGGGAATAAATCGAACTTCTGTTTTCTGCTTCTTTTCTTTTTCATCTTGCAACGCAAGTCTTGCCTGCTCTTCTTGGTCGAGCGTTGTTTGTGGTGCCACGCGGATAATATCACCAGTCACTTCTTGTCCGAGGCCTTTGCTTCGAAGGATGACATCTAGTGCATCTTCCCATGGCACATCTTTCAGCTTCAACGTAATCGAACCATTGACATCATCACCGACAATAATGTTTTTCCCGCTGACATTACTCATAAAATGAATCACTTGAACAATATCTGCCTCTTGTAAGTCGATATTAATCACGCGCCCACGACGTTTCGCAGAGGCTCGACTTCCCCCTTCAGAAAACCAAATCCGAGAACCCGCCCCTAAACCACCAACATGAGGTGCCGCTTGACCCGCCATACGGACACTGTTCTGCGGTTTGCGC
>JAHDGS010000009.1:20744-48327 GCA_020627505.1 Myxococcota bacterium | reverse complement strand
AGTTCATTTGCTTCATGATTGAAGCCAGTTAGTTTCAAACTTCCAACATATGAAAAGGCACTATCAATCATATTTTGCTTTAGCTCTGGATCATCGAGTGTTAGAGCTGTTGCAAATATTCCCATGAGCTCATCATAACTGTCAGTATTTTTTTTGAGTCTGATGACTTCACCTGCTTCGTTTTCAATACTGTTATATGCGTCCGCAAACATGATCATAAAAGGCGATAGAATCACGTGACCGGACTTTATTTGTTGATGTCGTTCAGCCAAGAAGTTGGCTATATTTTGGTATCCCTGACTTTGAATATTTTGGAGAGCTGCTTCAACATGCGCGTCAGCTTTCGCGCAGAGTGCTCTTTCTTCTTTTTCTAATTCTGGTTCTATGAGACGAAAGGCCGAGACGTACTTTGTATCAAGCCCTTGTTGTTCAGCATAGTGAATGACTTCGTTATAGTTATGCATGTTTAGTGTTTCCTAAGATAGTCCAATCAGTGATTGAAGATCAGCGAGATTGATACCAGATCCTTGAAGTCCAAGTTGTCCGAGTCCACTCATAAGGTCTCCAGACTGACGACCACCAAACATCATTGCTGCTTGATCTGGGCCACCAGTCAAGTTCACAGAATTTTGATGAGATAGCTGTCCTAGTGATGCGTATAGTGGACTGCCGGTACCAGCGTAACCGGCAGGCATATTTTTCTGCAATGCGCCATCAAGTGCACTCAAACTTGCTTGGCTAAGTTGCTTCGTTAATTTAGGCGGAATAGCACCACCGGTGACTGCTGCAACTATCGTCGGAGCAAGTTTGATATTAGAGCGAATAAATTGGACTCGGCCTTCAATGATTTGCTTGAAATTGCTTTTAAGGTTTCCTTTGAGTTCCGCAAAGGAATCTTTAAACCCTTTACCTTTAAACAGGTTACCCAGAAACTTAAATCCTGAGCCAATATTTTTGAAGTAACCGCCCATTGTTTTAAAATTTCCACTGATGTTATCAGACACGCCAGACATTAGTTGGCTAGGCGTTTGTGTATTCACACCCGGAGAATTTGGTGAGCCCAATAGGCTCGAGATACGACTGATATCCATATTTTATCCTGTGGTTAACGTAACTGACTCACAAGTCTAAGCATTTCGTTTTGATGATTTTGGATTTGGATTTGCATCTGCGCTAAAGCCATCTCCATGTTTCGAAGTTTGTTCATCGCCTTTTGATAATCGGCCATTTCTTTTTCCGAAACGCCGTCTTTACCATCGGCATCGAGGACCAAGCCATCGATTTGCTGATTAATTGCGTCTTGTGCCTCAGAAAGCTTTTCTGAAAGTTGACCAGATTTATTATCGAATCCTTCAAGAATTTTTTCTCGCTCTTTGGGTGGCGCATTTTCGATTTGATCTTTTGTCTCATCGGCAAGATGTTCAAGTTCCTGCATTTCCGTATTCATTTCTCCTTGAACATTGTCTAAAGCATTTATCAATGCATCCATCTTTCCATCAGGCGTTTTTAGTTCACTGGCAATATCTTCAAGGACTTTTTCAAGCTCCTGGCGGAATAGTTTTTCTTCATTTTTTCGAAACCATCCTCGACTATCTCTTATATCACCATCGTTATTCGTATCAGCTGCATTAAAAGCTTTATCTTTTGCCGCCTCAAGTTTTTGGTTAATTAACATCGAAAGTGGATTTCCTGAAGGTAAGCCTTCAACGGAGAAGTTGCCTGATTTGTCTGTCTTAATCTTGATATTGTCGATCGTGTTATCAACAAACTTATTGTAATCACTACCGGCCTTTTCCATGAGCTCAAGTGCTTGCATAATTTCGTCGAAACTGCCGGCTTCGATTGTAACACCAGTCTCTTGTAAATCTGCAAGAACATTTTCTGCGCCACGATTTTTGATTTCATCGTCGACCTTGCTTTGGCTTACGTTATACATATTAGCGATTCGCGCTTGCAGATTTTGTGCTGTTATTTGAGTCATATTGGCTCCTTTCTTCTATAGAATATCGAGCCATGGGAGATCAGTGAAACAAAGGAAAGTGAAAAGCAAATTTTGGCTCATTTCGGTACGAAAATATTGCAGAACACTCGGATTTCAGGAAAAATGAGGGTCATGATTGAGCTTCGTTTGATGAAAGATTGGCGATCGACCTTCCAATTGGATTTGCGATCACTTGCGCTGATGCGTATCTGTACAGGTTTTTATGTCTTCATCGATGCGATATACCGCTTTCTAACCTACGATCTCTTTTACAAAGAATCCGGTTTGATGCCGCAAGAATTGCTTGAAGCGTATCGGTATCATCTTGATTGGTCCGTTTATTTATGGTCGACAGACGATCGTTGGGCGCTTGCACTGATGATTCTTCAGCTTTTTGTGGGGGTGGCATTAATGCTCGGGATGCTGACGCGTTTTATGGTGTTGTTGTCCTTTATATTGATTGTATCTGCACATGCGCGGGGCAGTGTGTGTGATAGTGCAGCATCTCTCTATTCGAAAGTCGCACTCCTCTGGTGTATATTCTTGCCACTTGATTATGCTTTTGTGGCAAAGCCGTTTAGAAGAAAAAGAAGAGGGCCTCCCCGACTCACGCGGATGCACTTTATCGCGACCATCGCTTTTGTATTACAGGTAACAGCCGAGTACTTTGGACCATTCATCTGCAAATTGAACGAAACCTGGCTTAAATATGGGACCGCTGTTTTACGAGTCATGAATGAGTCCAAAACGACGACTGTCTTGGTCGACCCATTTCTTGATAGTTTGGCGGTTGGTGCTTTCTTTAACTATGGTTCGCTCGTGGTCGAGGGCGCGGCAATATTCTTTTTATTACCACAACGCTTTAAGTATTTGCGGACACTCCCATTTGTGGGTCTTGTTGGTATGCATGTCACCTTTATGGCGCTCCTCACTGTGGGCACATTCACTGTCGTCGGCGTGATGCGTCTATTCGCTTTTTGCCCGTCATATGTGTGGGATTATTTAGGGGTTGAAGATCCAATGACGCGAGCTGAAACGTTGGCGCCAACTGAACGTGACGCACCAAGTAGAGTTTGGTTGGACCGGGGGCTCGCGTTTGTGGTCTTAATTCTATTGTGTTTGAATGTGAATAAAGTGCTCGCGCGTGAGCTAAAACTTTATAAGTCGCCACGCACGGTGAATCGGGTTAGCAATGCCCTTCATTTTCACACAAAGTTCGACATGTTTGATAGCCCAGGTTGGACGGATGATTGGACAGAGGTTCGTGTTGAATTAAAAGATGGTCGTGTGCTCGATGGCTTTCACTATATTCAGCTCTTAGAGAAACGAGACATGCCAGTTGTCGAACGCTCAACCATTCGAGATTATATTCGACATTATCGGTGGCGACGTTACATGAATAACCTGCGGAAGAAAGGTGATAAGGGTGATGCAGCCCGAAAAGGGGCTGCGAGTTATATTTGCCGGCATATGACCGATGAGAATATTCTCGAAGTGGTTGTTCAGGAAAAGAGTCGATTGACGCATCCGGCAAAGAATAACCGAATCAAAAATCGAAAAGAGCATCGCTTTGGGTGCACAAATTTGAAACAACGTATCGTTAAACCAAAAGACTAATTCGCTTTTTATATGAAGTCTGCGTAGGGTGACTGCATGGGTGTGAGGGCGTGTATGCAAAATATGATTCGAAGCAGTCTAATACTGCTGTGTTTTCTATGCGTGACACCAATTAACGCGCAATCAGTCGAACCGATTGGGGCAATCAATGCTGAAACCTTTCGCCCAGCACTCGATCGTGAAGGGATTATTGACGTCGAGTCTGCCGAAGTCCGATCACATATGGATTATGATTTGGGTATTTATATGTGGTATGCGAACCGCCCTTTATTGCTGGTTCAACGCGCAGATACAACACAGCGGGTGAGTGAACTTGTTAAAGACCGTATTGGCTTAAGTTTGATGGGTTCTGTCTCGCTCGCTGAGTGGCTGGAACTCGGTTTAGAGCTCCCATTTATGCTTTACCAAACAGGTGAAACCAATATTCCTCGGTTGCCATCAGATTTAAATCTAGCGCGTTTTTCAAATGGTGGGGTTTTTGGGCTCGGCGATATTCGATTCATGCCGAAGGTTGGTATTCTTCATCAAGATCGTCATGGCATCAATTTATCGCTTAACTTTAATATTGGTTTGCCAACAGCACAACCGACCAATGAGTATTTGGGGCATATTGGCTTGTGGACAGAACCGACATTGGCCATCTCGCGTGCTGGTCAAAATGGCTTTAAATGGGCATTTAATGTCGGTGCCGTCTTTAGAGAAACCTATCAAGCGGTGAACTTAGATATCGGTAATGATATTACGACCCGCCTTGGTATGAGCTATAATTTGTATCCAAAAACCAAAATCCCATTGGGCTTCGATGTATCGACACGGCTGAATCTACAATATGCGCCAAATTTTGCTGAAGCGGAATCGGTTCATGAGAATGCATGGGAAGTGAATGGCGGAATTCATTATGATTGGAATAATAATGTACAGCTTAATGTTGGTGCTGGGACAGCCCTGATCACAGGGCCAGGTACGCCAGATTTTCGAATATTTGGTGGCCTCCGCTTTGCACCTGAGAATCGACCGAACTGTCCAGATCGTGATGGGGACTACGTCTGTGATATAGATGATGCATGTCCAGATCAGTCCGGTGCGATTAGTGCGAATGGTTGTCCGCAGAAAGATACAGATAACGACGGTGTATGGGATGTAGACGATAAGTGCCCGGAGGACTTCGGTAAAGATAAGCATGCGGGTTGCCCACTAGAAGATATGGATTTGGACGGTATTTCGAATCTAGAAGATATGTGTCCGAAACAGTCAGGCCCGAATGCAAATAGAGGGTGTCCTGCAGACGATCGCGATGGTGATTTGATTATCGATGCGAAGGATGCTTGTCCCGAAATACCAGGTCCAGAGCTACTTAATGGCTGCCCTGATACCGATGGTGATGGTATTGCTGATAACTTGGATAAATGCCCTGAAGAACCGGAAGTTATCAATGAATTTGAAGATGATGATGGGTGTCCAGATGAGGGTGCCGAAGAGAAGACAGATTTGACTCCAGGTAAGATCGAGCTCAAAGAAACCGTCTTCTTCCGTTCAGGTAGCTCAACCATCAAAGATGAGAGTCATGGTTTGCTCAATCAAGTGGCGCAGACACTGATTAATCATAAAGAGATCAAACGTGTTCGGATTGAAGGACATACTGATAGTCGCGGTGATGCTGAGCAAAACAAGGCGCTTTCTAAGAAGCGTGCCCGTTCTGTTCTACGATATTTGATACGCAAAGGCGTTGACCGCTCACGTCTAAGACATGTTGGATATGGTGAAGAGAAACCACTTGAAAGTAACTATACCTGGCAGGGCCGTGCATCCAATCGGCGTGTCGAGTTCTTTATCGTGGAGTACGAACAACAATTATACTTGAATACGCCACAAACAAAATCAAACGAGCTCAAACGTCCTGATTAAAACTGATTTCGGCTTAGTACGTATCTAAGGTATTGGGGGCGAGAGCGCTGGCAAGCGAGTAGGATATATTGCTGTTCCTTAGACGGTTTTATTGAGTTTTTTGGCGCATAGCGATAGCTTCTTCAAGTGAGGTTTATATGGCAAGAGGAAGAACAACAAACGCGAGCCAAGAGAAGAAAGACAAAGCAACCGTCAAGGCGATTGATTCCGCGGCAAAGAAAATATATTCAACGATTAAAAAGAAGAAGGCGCCAGATATGGAGTTGCCGATTCGGTCATTGTCGAATGTCGAGTACGATCAAAAAGTCGGTCACTTTCAAATCAAAGGTAAAATGAAGAGCCGGTCATTGAGTGTGAATACGGTCAAAACATTTGCCCAAACGCTCAAGATGATGTCGTTATCGAAGCAGCTCATTTCGACCAATGACTTTGCGACAAAAAGGGATGCCTATTATCAGAGCAAAAATTGGGGGCATGCGCGGTTTAAAGACCAGCCCGAGTCTGATACGGTGATGGACGATATTGAAGCGCTTTTCTCGGTTGATGGTTTATCACGAGAGGAAATGCGTTTTATTCCTGATCAACATGGTGGTGCGGTCGCCGGAGCATTGACGGTGATTGATAAAGATATTTCGACAGGTGAAAGGTTAGAGATCGATTGTACGAAGTTTGGTTCAGGGGCTTATTCGGTTCCTTCTTGGGTCGAACATTTGAAATTTAAAACGAAAGCAAAATTCATTTTGTGTATTGAGACACAGGGTATGTTTCAACGATTATCGTCACATGGTTATTGGAAAACAGCGAACTGCATTTTGATTTCGATGGGGGGGGTACCGACCCGCGCTTGTCGACGATTTGTTCGCTTACTTTCTGAGAGTGCAAAGATACCCGTTTATGCATTTACGGATTGCGATCCGTACGGAATCGCAAATATTTATCGAACATTGAAGGTGGGGTCTGGTAACGCCGCACATATTAATCAATTCTTCTGTGTACCCAATGTGACGTATTTGGGGCTCACGCCAGATGATATTGATGAATACGGCTTGCAACGTGCGACACACCCGTTGGGCAAAGAAGATATTAAGCGGGCACATGATGCTTTGAAGAATGATCCATTTTTCCAAAGTCACAAACCGTGGCAAAAGGCGTTAAAGAAAATGTTGAAGACGGAGCTGCGTGCTGAACAACAAGCATTGAGTTTGCATGGACTTAATTTCGTTATCGACGAATACTTGCCTAAGAAATTGAAAAGCACGAAAAGTTTCTTACCGTGATCGCTCGTCGCCTTCTCTTGGCGACGCTCGGTTCTATCTTGTTGAGTTCATGTGCCATTTTTCAGCAAAAAGAGACTGAGCCGATGTGCCAAAAAACACTGCAGGTTGTTGCAGGCTCACATGGTGTTGATCGCGTACGACTTGAGCGTCGTTTGCAGCACTTATTTTCATTTATTGTCCCGATGACGTCACCACAAAATTGTGAAGATACTGAAGTCCATCTCCGCATTATACGTCCATATGGAAACAAGGTTCATTATGGTGAGTTAAATCGCGGAACACCAAATGAGATCGATATATATATGGAGCAATATGCTTCTCTCGATGATATTTCAGAAGGATGGATTATTGCGCATGAACTTTCTCATTTCACGCATCCATTTTTTGGTAAAAAGCATAAATGGTTTACTGAAGGATTAGCGACATATTTACAAGAGATTACTCGACTCAAAGCGGGTGTTCTTTCAAAAAAAAATATGATTGACAACATCAAGAACGGTTTTTCAAATGGGTACTTAAGTTACCCGGCTGGAAAAACACTCGCACAAATCTCAGCGACAGAAGGGCAGCCATCGATTTATCCTGCTTTGTACTGGGGTGGAGCCGCATTGATATATCAATGGGATTTAGAGCTGAAGAAGATGGGAACTTGTGTGCCAGAAATTCTTGAAAAGTCCTGGCGGGTGATGTCTCAGAAGTCGTCTCATGAGTCGACGGCATATTTTTCGTTACTAAATCGATTGTCGCCTGCTGCAAGCTTTTCGAAAATTCATGAAGCTGCGCATCGTGACGATCGCTTTCCGATCGCACCCTACGTTTCGTTTGATGCGTCTTTTGTGAATGGTGATGGACTGTGTAACTATGAAAAATCGTTCTCGTTTCGATCAGATCGACTTAGGGAAGACGCAAATCAGCTCTGATGTGTAGATCTTCTCTAAAGCCCTGAATCGTAGATATATTAAGTTCAGCTTCTTGAGAAAAATCAACTTGACTTAGATCATATATCCAGCCCGTGCCTGGAAAAATCAATTGGAGATGTTCTGATGTATTCTGAATATCCGCGAGGTCCTGACACATGATCGTCACCCAATCCTGGTCGAGTCGCCGGTGCTCAATCAGGCCGTTCTCTGTATGGATTTCATAACGACCCATAATTGGGCCATGTTCATCTTGTTGTGGGAACTGGTGTTGAATAGCAACGACGAGTTGATTATTTGTTGAGCGCTCAATTCTGATCTGAGGCGGATTAAACGTTGATCGTGCAAGCGCTTCATCTCCTCGAAAAATATCAGGTACTAATTGTGCATCGATATTTCTATCTTCAATAAAGTGTTGAACACGTCCAACCTTCTCACGCATTTTACTTTGAATTGATTGCTTATCAAAAAAATCAGGGTTGATCGCGCCTGGATTCATTTCAAAATCATCAGGAATTCTAAGAACGAGTCGTCCATCAGCAGGAAGCTCAACCTCTTGATGGCATAGACCACGGACACCCAGTCGTATTTTTTCCGCTGGTTTAGCCGTGATTCCATAATTTTCATTTGCATGAATTCGTTGTCGTGCTTTTGATCTAAATTGAGGAACACCCATTGATTCAAGACCTAAGCCCGCATTCTTTCCTGTCGATTCTGAAAAAGCACACGTGCCTATAAATGAACTTGGTCCAAGATTTTGAAATGAAATATCCCAACTGGTTACATTTCCTTCTCTGTTTTTGCGAGCAACCACTTCACATATGCCGTGTGTATCAATAATGGCTTCTTGTGAGCGTTCGATAATTTGGTTGGTATAGAGATTGGACCCAGGTTTGGATAACTCAACTAGAGAAGCATCATCCCACTTGAGTTCAGAAAAATCGATCTCTTTTATCAGTGGCTCATCTCCGATTGGGGGCAACTCGAAAGAACCGTGTGCAAGTCCACGTAGCCCGAGACGAACAAAGCCGCCTGCTTTGATGTGTTGGTCACGATAGGCAGCATTTTTCTCTAGAAATATCCATGAGGACGAGCCTGGCGCAGAAAGTTGTAAACCATGACCATATCTCATGTCATCGGTTCTTGTAGAGATTTTGGCTTCTGCTTCACTGGAGAAGTAATTCTGTGTAAAAGCGACGTGTTTTTGTCCAGTGCTGATGCCCCATATTCGCCAACCGTTATTTTTGGGATCTGTGCAAATATACATTTTTCCTGCACATTTATCCGAAGTTAATTCTTGAGGTATTTTCGATATTTTTTCATCTTTAAATAGCACATTCTCTTGATGCAAAAATTGATTCTTCAGTCGTTGATCGATTCGCGTGATATACTTCGCTGTATTTAAGCTATTAACTGGTCTGGTTTGTTGCTCTAAGCTTAAGAGTTCTTCGCTTTCGTTCTGACTGAGTGTTAACAGTCGCCAATGTTCATCTGTGCCATTGTTCCATATATCGATCGTTTGGTTAAGTATTTGATTTAGCCATGTAAGTTCCTCTCTCGTTACTAAAGCTTGATTCAATAAGCGTTCGATCTTTAAACTCTCATCTGGTTGCTGACTTTTGTATATGTGCCTCGTCAGGTGATAAAAGCTTAGAAAACAATCTTTGACATGAGATGCAACTCCTCGAAGGTAACCATTCTTGATAAGCTTTCTCTTAAGAGAAAATGGACTCAGAAAGCGTGTGTAAGCCCCCGTAGAGTTAATCTCTTGAACAAGTATTTGTACAATGAGCTTCACTTCTTCTGTAGAAAGATTCTTTGTACTATCTAACCCAAGCACAGCTCTAAAAAATACATCACGATTAGACATTTTTTTCTGAACCGCATTGAGCGATTCGAGCTTAGTCATTAAGAAATCAAATCGTTGTTTTGTATGGCTAGAATAATCAATGATATTTGATTGTAAGCAGGATTCAAAGCACGTCTCTATGAAATGAGATGCGTTGTTGCCAATAGGTTTTATTAAAGGGGGGCCTTTCCATTCTTTAGCAGGATCTTTAAAATATGAATGGTTAAAAAATTGGCACAGTAGATCTTTATGCCCAAATTCCGTTGACCAATCATCAAAAATTTCGTTGTGTTTTGAAATTAATAACTCTTCTAATTCGACTGCATATTGGCTCTTAAGGAGAACCATCTTGTCTGTTAATTGGGTAATTTTTTTCTTCGCTTTGTGAATGCTAGCCTGCTCAAAACGATTTTCTAGAACAACTTGGGCCTCGAGCTCTTTAAAGGTAGCCTCGAAAGAGTCGATCAGTTCTTGAAACTCCTTTTGCATATATTGAGGAAGAGCTGCTCCTTGTTGAACGAAAGGATGTGCTTGTCGGTAAAAATACTCATGCCACTGTTGCAGTTGATCAAAATTTTTAATCCGGCCCGAATACTTCACAATATTTGAAAGACTTTCAACAATATTCAAATTATTGTTTTCTCCTATTTGATTAAGAGGTTTACCAGTATCTTGAATATGACTTTCAAGCTCTGCGAAGATAATGTTTCTGTCATTAACCGCTTCTTGAACAAGTTGAGTTAATTTTTCGCCGTAACGATTGACGGGTTGTGGGGTGCTTAATGAGATCGGTTTAATTAAATCACTTTTGATTTTATCGAGTTTTAATCGATCGTTTGTTTGAAGATATTTCTTCAGCATATCTAACAGATTATTATGCCAAACCGAACTGTTCTTTTTAGACCAGGCCTGCTCTGATTGTTGGAATAGATCAAGTTCCTTTGCTACGCATTCGAGTGATTCAATTGTTTTGGATGAAGCAATATTGAGTGGTTTCTTATATGTATTCTTCTTCGAAATATTAGACATAAGAGAATAATATAAAAAATAAATATTTATTGTCGATAAAATATGCTCATTTTATGTGGAACGAGACATACCGTTATTTAGAATGCTATCGGGCCACTAATTGAGACAAAATCCACTCACTGGTGCAAGCTCTATCACATTTTGCCGAGAGAAATCATAAACGGTCTCGAGTTCGACGATATCATCACCGAGAGCGATGTTTTGGATCTGCCCATTATAATAGCCCCACAAAGTGCCAGCACGGCTGGCTGCAAGGGCGGAACATTTTATATTTGATGTAATATCATTGTTGATGCCGTCAACTGATCGTAGATCATTTGAGGCGTCGCATGCCCAAAATGCATCCTCAACCTCATTACTGAGTGAAAGGTAACCTGATGCCTGAACTTCTTGGACATCGGCCGTCTCAATGTCGATCACAAAATGCGCATTGTCAACGCGAAGTGCAAGTGCACCATCACATCGCGCTGATAAATCAAGTGTGCTTTGATGCGTAAATCGGTTATCCTCGATATAAGCGATTTCTGTTCCCGATTCGGCGCCGCCCATTTGAACAATTCTTAAAGAAGAGCCGGCGACACTGGTGTTGACGAAAGCGACATAAAATTGGTTGTGCTCGAAACCATCTGCCGCAACAGCGCGAGGCAAAGAATCGTAGCCATTGAGCCACGAGATATCGTCAAACTCTCTCAATTCAAATAGTCCTGATGCAAGATCAGTATCTGATGCATAGGCTGAACCAAAAACGCCATCGTCTGTGAGGTAGTAAAATCGTGCTTGAGTGATATTTTGTTCTGGACCAACTTGCGCAGTTTCAAATGTATCGGTTGACTGGCCTGTGACTTCTGTCGGTCCACAACCAAGTAGTAAACCCGTGGAGAGCGCGATAGTTGAGATCTGTACAAAGTATTTATTCATAAACTCTATCTCCATATATTAATTTTACAGATACTCCGGACTGAACTCAAAATTTCGTCCAACTTCTCCGTTTTTGCTTCAAAGTGAAACGGTTGAATGCCTGATATCGGTCATTTGACGGATGTTGTGATGCGTTATTTGTTGAATGAGTCATCGGCTTGATTAGAGGTGGTCTCATAAATCCCAAATACCTCAAACTCGTCTTTTACGAATTTGTGCTGCGTCGCGTCCATCCTTCCTTTGGAAGAGTGCACCATAGCAACAGCTATGCTGCTCCGGTGCTTCTTGCTAAAATCCGAAAATCCAGACTTTTAGGTCGATTTCGTATTCATGAAACCACCTCTAGATTGATTGAATCAATGGATTATGACAGTTTGACTGTATAGCTTCAGAGGGGGTTAAAGTGACACAACTCAGTGTGAATATTAATAAAATAGCACTTATTCGAAATGCGCGGCCAGGCAACAATCCAGACATTCTTCAGTTTGCTGCGGCGCTTGAAAAATGGGGATGCCAGGGCATTACTGTTCACCCAAGGCCAGATGAACGTCATATTCGTTATGCTGATTTGTTAACTCTGAAAAAGCAGTGTCAGACGCCATTTAATATTGAAGGCAATCCCACAGAAAAATTCGTAGAGACTGTCATCGATGTGATGCCTGATCAAGTCACATTGGTCCCAGACACACCGCAAGCATTGACTTCCGATGCAGGTTGGGATGCGATTCGAAATGGCGAAGAACTCAAAGATATCTTACAGACCTTGAATCCACATATGACCACATCTGTTTTTGTGGATTGTGATGAAAAGCAGGTTGAAGCGATTGCAAAATGTGGCGCTGATCGTGTTGAGCTATATACGGGACCATATGCTGATGGTACGATCACAGCCGAACGCTATGCAGCGGTCGCACAGTGTGCACTGAATGCGGGTTTAAAAATTAATGCTGGGCATGATTTGAATCTCGATAACTTAAATTCTTTTTTAGATATTGTCCCTGAAGTCTCTGAAGTCTCGATTGGACATGCATTTGTCATCGACATGATGTGGTATGGAATTGAAGAAACGTGTCGCCGGTATTTAGCCATAACCGGAAAGGAAAGATAATGAAGTTACATGTTCTTCCCGCATTTAGGGATAATTACTTGTACATTTTACATGATGGGCATCAGGCGATTGTTATCGATCCGGGTGATGCTGCGCCGATCATCGATTTTTTGGATGCGCACAACCTAGAACTCAAAGCGATTTATAATACACACCATCATCCAGATCATATTGGCGGAAATACGGCGCTCCAAGACCGGTTTCGCTGTGAAGTTTATGCTTCAGAATATGACGTGCTGAATAAGAGAATTGATGCAAAGCCAATCGCGCCGGGTGAATCGATCTCGATTTTCAATCATCACATCGATGTTTTGGATGTTCGTGCGCACACGCTCGGGCACATCGCTTACTATTTAAACAATATCAATGTAGATGTCACAGTGCAAAGTCACTCGGGTCTAAGACAAAAATATCAACATACTGGGCCATTGTTATTTTGTGGAGATAGCTTGTTTCGTGGTGGTTGTGGGCGTTTATTCGAAGGCACTTATGAACAATTGGCGCAGTCGTTAAAGACTTTGTTTGATTTACCTGACCAAACGCTTGTGTGCTGTGCGCATGAGTACACCATCAACAATTATCGCTTTGCGTGTTCTTTTGAAGAGCAGTCCGTAATTGATGCATACCTCGTAAGTATTGAAGAAGAGTACGACAAGTATGGTGCAACTGTTCCATTTTACTTAGGGGATGACAAAGATGTAAATCCCTTCTTAGCAGCATTCTCAAAAGATACGCCTTTTCGAGAAGAATATACCGAACGCATCATGTTGCTTAGAAAAGCGAAAGATAATTTTTCGTGCTGATCTCTGCCAAAATTTAATCTTTAGCGTACAATTGGTGAGAGAATTCATGCGTATAACCAACTTAATTCAGCAATTAACCGATCGTGGCCTACAGCTGGGCGAACGTGTGAGTGAAAAAGATGATCCGCACGAAGCTGTCAGGCGACTTATGCCCTCTGAACGACTAAAGCCGGCTATTCAAGAAGTCATTTCTGATTATCTTCAGGAGGACGAACACGATATTTCTCTTAAGCATGCATTCGGTATCGCTTTGACTCAAATCAAAAAGTCATCGACGCTTAAAGAAAACATCAACTACCGACCGGAAGATACGATTCATTTAAGTGGTGCCTTTCCGATATTAGATGACATGGTCATAGAGGGCTCATCACATCATCAAGGGACGCAGCCACCATATCTAATCAATACATCGCATCCGAAGATTCAGGAGTTTTTCCAAAAAATAGATAACCATTTCGAACGATTCTTTGGAGATGTGTCATCAATTTCTGCGGTAGATAAAATCGAACGACTCATCTATCTTGTTCGACAATCTTTTCGACACCGGCATTATGATAATGTCTTGATGCATGCGGTTGCTGGGGGTGTGGAACGAGAAACACCAGTTGATTTTGGAGATTACCTTGAGGCTGAGAGTGGGGTATGTCGGGAGCACGCAATTTTAACTGTGTTGGGTCTATCTTATCTAGGCTTTGATGCATCATATCAATATGTCGATGCCACGCATAATGAGCGAAATGAAGATCACGCATTTGCTATTGTTCGGTTAAATGGTGTGAAGTGGATTGTTGATGCGTATAATATGCATTTCAACGGTTTGCATTTTCAAGATTTATTATCAGGAAAAAAGCGTATTCGTCGAAAATCTTTTCGAGATCGCTATGCGGGTGGAACCACTGGGCTCAAGATGAACATTAATGCATTTCCGCATGCCTATGTGCCTGCGAATGCCTTGCAAGCTCATATGCAGAACAATCGGTCATAAATTAGCGTTATATCATTTGCTTGCTATATTCGAAGAATGAAACCGATATCGCACCTATTTTTCTTGCTATTGCTGATTTCTTCTTTTGGATGCAGCCATATGCCGTGGCAGGATGATGAAGTTGAAGTTCGACTCAACGACCGTTTAACAACGGGGGCATATTACATCAGCCACAGTCTGTACGTATCACCATTATTTGATGACGATCGAATGGACTTAGCAACATCTTTGCCGCCTGCCGAAATGGGTCTATTGCGTGGCCTCGGTGGGGAAGATATTGTCGCACCGAAGCCGTATCGGGTGTTACCACCAGGCACTGAGGTCAAAATCAGTCGAATCGAATGGCCGACAGCACAGCATATGTGGAAGCGTCCTTTGTTGACACCGCGTTATCATACGTGGGTGGTGTTGACGGCAGCTGCCGCACATGGACAAACTTCACTCCAGCATCACAAGCCGGTTGTTTTGCTTTTACCGGCTGATGTGACATCTGATGTAGAAGTTGATTCATGGCTGAGCATGTATTTATCAAAGAAAGATGTGACCAACGATGTGAATCAATTGGCTTCTGAAGTCCGACAAGCCATCAAAGAAAAAAGCGTATTGGAAGGCATGACGACTGAAGAAATGGTGCTGTCATGGGGACATCCAACAGAGGTGATTAAGCTCAATAATACTGAAGAACAAGAAGTGATGCTCTTTGGTCGTCGTCGGGTTATTCTGACGAATGGAAAAGTCTCATCTGTGATTGTTCGTTGAAGCAAGATCGCATATAAGGATACATGCGACCAATTCGAGAGCAACAATTTGGCCGTTATATTCTAGAGTCACGCATTGCGATGGGTGGCATGGCGGAAGTATTTAAGGCGCGCCTCGAATCAGATACCTTCAAGAAAGATGTCTGTATCAAATGTATTTTGCCTCATTTTTTATCAAATGATGAGCGTGTCCGGTCTCGTTTCGTTGATATGTTTAAGCAAGAAGCAGCCATATCTGCGCGACTTTCTCACCCGAATATTGTCCAGGTCTTCGATTATGGTGTTGTTGATGAACGCCCGTTCATTGCAATGGAGTATGTTGACGGAATCGATCTCAAAAAAACGATGGCTTTTTATCGGCAACAAGAAACACCCATACCATACCCTTTTATTTGCCAAGTGATTCGTTCGGCTGCGGCTGGCTGTTACGTGGCACATCGTGGTGTTGATGATGACTTTGGCTCAATTGTGCATCGTGATGTCAGTCCGCACAATATATTGTTATCGCGTGATGGTCAGATCAAGATGACCGATTTTGGGATTGCAAAATCTCTTGGAGAGGCCACATCAACAAAAACAGGTTTACTGAAAGGGAAGCTACGTTACTTAGCACCTGAGCAAGGCAAAGGAGAGCCCGTCACCGTTCATACCGATCAATATGCATTGGGAATTATCTTATGGGAAATGCTCACCGGTCGCCGCCTATTTGATGGTCGAACGGATGCCGAGATCTTATACAAAACTGTCCACCCAGAGATTGAAAGGCCATCCATTTATCGAAGTGATATTCCTGAGGCCCTCGATGCCTTGACGATGAAGATGCTGGCATTCTCACCTGAGGCACGTTGGCCAGACTTACAGGTCATTATTCATCAAGTGAATGAAGTGATCGATCGTGCAGAGTATAAACAATCAGAGCTCAATATACGTTCGTATCTCGTACCTTGTTTAGAGCATTGGGTGCCACAGCATACAGTCATTCAACCTGAGTCAGCTGAGACGAAGCTGGAGTTGGATGTTGCCTCAACAATGACGATGAAGGAAAACATTGCATCATCTGAGGTTCTGACCATCGCCTCAGCAACAGAGCTATATGTATCAGAGAGTAGCCTGCCTGTGATGCTTGATAAGAAAAATATTGAAACCGAACGTGTCGAAAGAACGCAAAGCACCTCTCGATCAATGTGGCGACTGATGATCTCTGGCGCGATCTTAGGCATCGGGACACTATTTCTCGTCCGCGCATTTCAATCGGCATCGACCGACACACAACCATCGATCAAACCTGTTGCTGCAAGTATGCGTCTTGAAGCTTCAGTAGAAAAGCCAACTCCAAAACCTGCTGTCGTTATACCGGAAGAGGTTGTTAAGCTTCCGCCACCTAAAGAACTCGATGATAAAACAATTGATATGGTGCCTGAGCCTATTGATTCACAAAATACCCTAAAAGAACACGTTCGCCTGTCAAAGAAAGCCAAAGTAAGCACGCGCGATGTTCGCTTAAGTATCGATGGAGATTGGGCCTATGTATACAAAGGGAAACATAAATTAGGAGAACTGCCAGGGCAATTCAAGTTGCCTGTCGGTCAGCATGTCCTTGAGCTACGAAAGCCAGGAAAAAAATCTGTCCGAAAAACCATATACGTTAAACGGTCGGGCGAAAATAATTTTAAACTCGCTTTTTAACCCGTCCGATTGAAATTGCCTGTTCTGGTAATTCACAAATTCTATTTTCTGGAACAGTACATAGTAGTGCGTAATCTTCACCGCCAAAATGAATATGTTTATCTAATATTTGAACAGGTAGGTTAGATGTCGCCTTCACATCGAGTGTCGGATCAAGACAAAAGCGCAAGTCATTGACGCGCTCAAGTTCTTCAAGAGCGCTCGTCAGATCATCACTGAGATCGATCATGCAGTTCGCACAAGCAGCAATACGTTGCGCGGTTTGATAGTCAGGTCTAGGGTATAAGTGTGCACAGTCGACATCATGTTGCCCAGGCGTTTTTAAGAAGTATTCTAGCTCTGCAGCGCTCGCCCCAATTCGTTCACTCAGAATAATATAATCGCCTTCACATGCGCCTGAACGTCTGATATGTAAATCCCCTTGTCGACCGAGTACGGTCACTGAAAATGAGAGCGGGGTTCCATCGCGGGCAATGGTCAGATCACCACCGAGTAATTGAAGTGGATGCTGCTTGAGCCAGTACCGGCACCCTTCGAGTGTGGCTTGCCAGAAATCACGTGTCGCGAGCTTGTTAGGGCAGCAGATATGCCAATAAAAAGCGTAGGGTTCTGCACCAGTGGCATAAATATCAGAAATCGGTCGCGCAAGCGCGCGGTGTCCAATACTTTTTGGTGGGGCAAATCGAAAATCGAAGTGGTGCCCTTCGACCAATGCATCAATCGCCACGACAGATGATGTGACATTTGGCAGTTGAAAGGCATCGTCATGCAAACAGGGTGTTTGATCGAAGTGGTCATAGATTAATTGGATCAGTTGTTTTTCACTTAGATGCATGTGCACACTCCAGTAGAAAAGCATGACATTGACCTTCATCATAGGCGGGGTGCCACGCCAAGCATAAAGACGCACATCGATCGGCCAGTTTGGGTTCGACAAAGATTGTGTCAGGTAATTCATGGATTAATCGTGCGATAGTAAAAACATCTGTCTGTAGCGTCGGTTGCTGACCATCAATCAATACATCGGGAATAAGCGCGCGTGATGGTGCTAGAATATCCATCGGTGCAGACGTATCAGTCAGCAAAAATTGATCGGCAAAACCAGCGTAAGTCACAGCACTTATACCGACATCTAGGACGTAGATATTCTCACGGGTTATGAAACCAGCACATAAGCCGAGTCGATGAAGCTCAAGTGTCATCTGAGATAATTGTGCTGCTAAGGTTAGACTGGAGAAGGTGATGTGCTGCTGCAAGATATCTGCCAGCGATTGAAAATGACATTCAACGCGAATCGTTTTCCGATCGTTAGAAATAGAAATATCACTGGAATGCGGGATTCGAGCATGCTGATATGTGCGAATCGCTTGCCATGTCGATATATCAAAGCCTTGAGCCGATCGATGATATCGTTGTATGCACTCAGGTGTAACATCGATATTTGTTTTTAAAAATGATGTTGTCCACACCGCTTCTGTCGGTTGTTGCAGAAGTTTGGCCTGAAGCGGATAGACATGCTGAAGAAATAAAAATAGGTCAGACAAAGCCTGTTGGTAGTGTGTCGATTTTGGGAAAAGAATAAAGATGATGTTGTCATCAAGTTCTATTGGCTTTGCATTTGAAGCCGCCACAGACTCAATGGGCTCAATATATTGTGCGACGTCATGGAGCTGAAGCATTTGAAAGCAGTGACGAAGAATATGCTCGACATCTTTTTGTGTTGATTCTTGAATCGACTGACAGTGCGAAATCGCTTTAATGTATTGTTTGTGATGGGCACAAATATAAGCATCCAGCAGCCGTTCTTCATCGATTTCCGGCGGGTCTTGAATAGCTGGTGACGGTGCATATTCACCCTTTTGGGCGTAGAGCCAACCTACATAAGATTGAACACGTGCAGGAAGTTCGCCAAGTAATTCCTGCACACCAAGTTTGTGGTGATGCACGATATCGAGTGCAATCGCATATTCTGGTTCGCGGTATTTTTTGAATAGCGCGGTTGCTTGTGCCTGTAATTGAGGTGATTTAATTTTCTGAAGTATTTGGACGAGCTGCTCTTGATTTTGCAGACGAATCGATAGCTCAAGTGCGGCTATGGGTGCCTCGCATTCAAGATACGCGGAAATGGCGTGTTCATGAAATAGAAGATCGCGACAAAGGTCGGCATAAGCATGGACCTGATCATATTGTTGTGCGTATGTATAAGCCTGTTCGAGCTGAGCAGCATAAAGGTATTGCTTGAGTTGTTCGCGTGAAAAGGCATTCTGCATGAATGATGTTATTGTAACGGGCGTTCGCCGTAGACTGCAAGTGGGACGCCATGAATATGGGTCCAATCGTGGAATCCTGTTGTGGGATAATGATCTAACATGTCTAAAAACAGTTCCTTGAATTCGCCTTGCGGCTGCACAAAACTATGGTGTGTTGAATGTGGTTTCCATTTGAGCTTTAGTTTTTTATCAATGAGCCCACTTCGATAGTAGGCCAACATATCATCTGTATTGGTATCGCCGAAAACCCAGTATTTTTGTTCATGGGCTGATACGTGATGCATGAGTGCACGGGTTTCATAACCCCAAAAAGTGCGCTGCAGTCCGATCTCTGCTGCCCCGCGTTCAAAACCAACGAAGGTATTATAATAAGAAAGACCATATGGGTGGACTTCTGTCACTGCAAAAATTTGGGCACCAATGGCACATAGTGTGACAACAACGTGAAGCTTTCTGTTCTGAAGCACATATTGCAATCCGATAAGTGCGAACACGATCCAGAATGGTAGCCCATTCATCCAATGCTTGGTACCACCAAAGATCGGTGAGTTAGGGAGTGCGATAAGCAAGAATGGAAAAAGACCATTGAGCCAGAGGAGAGATTCAAAAGCACGTTGACGTTTTGCATAACCATATTGTGACGTCGAACGACGGTGCGTGAACATACTCCAGAGGGCGACTGATAGACCACAACATATCATGAGCAGGGTTGGTATGGGAATGGTGACAGCCGACATGACAAATGGAAAAAGGATTGGAAATGGCGGTGCGACAAGTAAGTCGCCAAAATATGAAATAGGGTAGTGTTCGTGACTGAGGTGAAAACCCAGATAATAGGCAATTCGACCAAGTGGATTAGGCCAGAGATAAGGCCAATGCGCCAAAAATATAAGTGGGGAAATTGTGATCAACCCCCACCACATTTTTGGCATACACTTGAGACTTTCGAAGGGTCTCTTGAGATAAAAGAATACATACCGATGTCGAACGGCAAAAAATAGTAAAACGAATGGTGCAACGAGAATATTGTGCTTGACGGTTGCCCCCAAACCAAAAGCGACAGCAAACATCCACCACGGTTGCTGTCGATTGAGGACACGCCAAAAAGTCAGTACAAGAAAAATATGCATCGCACAGACAGGAATATCAAAACAAGCGAGATGCATATGCCAGAAAACCCGGGGCATGCTCACCCATAATAAAACCGCGGATACAGCCAATGTTTTGGAGAGTTTGATGCGTGAAAGATGGTAAAGCCAATAGGCTGAACAGGCGCTAAAAATCCAGGCCGGTAATCTGATTGCAGTTGCTTCATTTAACAAGCCTGAGACGTTGTGAAGTATACCATATGACATGGCGAACAAGCTTTTGACGAGAACAGGATGCTCATGATTATAGGACCAGTGTTGATCGATTTCACTTTTAGTGAATATATGCCATGGTTCAAAATGAGTGAGGTGCGTACCAATTGCCTCGAAATAGCCCCAATAAAGACGTGCGGCTTTAAAGTAGTAGCCTTCATCGCGTGTAAAACCAATCGCATCATGTGTGAGCCATAAAAGTATGAAAGTGAAGAGTGCACATATGCTAGCGATGGCTCGATCAATATGAATATCGGCGGTTGGCTTGATATTAGATTGTATTCGCTTGTTCTTATTCATGAAGATGGCCCCACCAAAAATGCGTCAAAAGCAAAATGCTGAGGCTTTTTGTCTGCTGATGAAATTATCAATCGCAGCGTTTTTGATGTTGCTATCCAGGGTATCTGTATTTCTTTGAAGTCAAATGTTGGCTCTTCTTCGATTGTTTTGGCTAATTGATCATCAATAAAAACAGAAATACGTGTCGGTGATTGTGGAAAAGTATATTGTCCCCTCACAAAACCATATTGAATAACTAATTTTTTTAATTCTTGGAGGTCTTTTGAGTTGGGTATAGGGAAAGTGATTTCTGTATCGTATTCATGATCTGAAGACATCTCAATCACAGGCCACCCATTTGTTGTTACATGCTTTCGACCAAGCTGAACTTGCTTCCAGTTTTCTTTTCGACGTTGTTTCTTTGGCAATTTTGAAAACCCTTTTCCACGGCAGTCAAATTTATTTTTTTTATAAGGGCACGTGATGGGTACTAAAGGTTGTCGTTTAACATGATACATCTTGGTCGGGACACGGCGAACAGCTGCTTGCGAAAATTGCGTGCGAAATGAAAAGGAACGAATTGGTTCTTGTTTTCTGAGTAAAAAGACGTCAACTGTGTGTGTATCGACTAATATTTCGCGTTCATATTCGGGATGCTGTTCATAAAAATGTTGAAAAGCTGTTTGGCCATCTTGTTCAACCCATACGCAATATTGATTATGCTGCAGCGTTTTGATCTTCTCTAGGCCATCACTCGGTAAAAAGGGTACATCAATTGGTGACTGAATGAGTGGGGTTAGAGAGAATGACGGAAAGGTTGTGAGTGGGATCGTTTCATTGGCGGATACGGACTGACAAGATTGCGCCAATATTGTTTGTGCTGTTTGAATATCCGCATCTGTTGGCGCAAGGTCGCGATGTTTGAGCCGACAGCGTATACTCGCAATTGAAGCGACAATCACGAATACCGGTATGACAAGCTGCTTTACCACAGCTCAGCTGTTAGACCGATGTTAAAGGACCACGGATAAGAATTATTATCAGTCCGGTAGTGTCGCGAGAAATTGAATCCATCGTCTGAAAAATTGGTGATACGTGTCTGGACCCATTCTGCTGTAATATAAAGATGTTCGAGTCCATATTGGTCTTCGCCGAATCGTCGAATGATTTCATTGTTTTTATGATCGTAACCGCCCGGGTTCTTCAACCAGTCGAGTGAAAAATGAAGTCCAGCAGCAGTGGTATAACCGAATAGTAGACCTGCTGGTTTATGTGATAGGCTGGCTTGATCATAAGCACCATCACGTGTGAAGGCATAATTCGCTGCATCGAATGCGACCCGAACAAAAGGGACGAACGGAATACGAAGTCGATCAAGTATTGGATCGACTGTAAAAGCAAGACCTGGTGAGAGCGTTGTGACAGTCACTGCAAGTTCTTCGCCTACGTCTTCTCGTTGACGGTCGCTTGGGCAACCTTCATTTAGGTTCCAACCTTCTGGTAGGGCTCGATGTTGTGGCTCTAGTGCCATAAACGAAGTTTGTGCAAAGCTAAGTCCAAATTGTCCTTCAATCGAGCCAATGTTGGGGTTATGCCAAAATTGATAACCGCCTCTCAGGCCGACGCTAAACATATTTTGATTGTGAAATAAACACTCATATAATCCCTGGTCACCGATCATCGGGCTGCCTTGAGATTCATCTAACGCAGGCAAGTATGGGCCCACTAAAAATGAAAATGACTTTTGACCTGCCTCCGCATGAAGGGATTGTCCTTGGACAAACAGTCCTAGAAATAATACACTCATCAATAAATGCTGTCGTTGAAAAGTCTTTCTTTTTCTTCGTCTAAAGAGAAGGAGTGCCGGTAGTAAAAATGCCGCCTCTGCAGATCCGCAATCACAACCATCACAACTAATCGATGACTCTTTGACGTTACCTTCATCTAAGAGCTCCAAATAAGACGTACCACTTGTTGGCCGAGCGGTCATGGTGTCAGAAGCGTCACTCACATTTCCGAAATTATCGATACGCCATAAAGCGATGATATAATCTGAATCATTCAAATCTCTGAAGACCAGTTCGGTTGTATTTTCGAAGGCATAAAACTGACTTGGGCCTGGTGAGTTGCAATCACTCGATGGAAATGTTGGGAACTCAAGATCATAAATATTATCTTCATGATTGGTATTCGTATCATCTGTCGTTCCGGCATCTGTGGTCGAATTGGTGTCGCATTCCATAATCAGTGCATGAATGTCATCATCCTGATCATGGCTGTCAACGGTGACTGTAAAACCTGAACCTGTTGAATTGATCGACTCAAACTCTGGTACTGGCGGCGCTTCGGTATCGATTGTAATGACTAAAGCAAACGATTGACTGTTGGTTAAATTGAGATCTGTTTGATCTGTGACATACAAGCACGCGAGAAGTTGTTCATCGACCCCATCTCCACATTTTGGAGAAAAAGCTGAGTCATCGAGCTCTGAGAAAAATACCGAAGGTGTATTTGTCAGAAGATAAGGTTGTAGTTGGCCGATCGACTCGTCTGCCGTTTCTTGAAAATCTTTGACTGAGAGTCCGAGTGGCTCTGGTGAGTTTTGAATCGCTGCTTGGTAGTCCCAGCATGCGGGTTCTCCAGAAGCAGATTGTATATCTTGGCCAGCGTATAAGCGTATTGCTGTGCGGTAGTTATTTGAAAGATCGCCATCTAAAATCCATTGAATAGGATTATCAAGTTCTGCATTTCGTACACATTCTTGTTGGCTGAGGCTGATTTGTGTCAGCGTGTTGTCGTTGAGTGATACCTGAGCGAACAGGAAAGATGAGAAAAGTGTGATGCTCAAAGAACTGAGTGTGATGAAAAGACGATTCATACGGTGTCCTCTTTAGTGTGACTTAATTTTTTGTTGAATAAGGTCATAAATCCGATAAGCATTCAATGCGGCACCAATACGGAGATTATCGCTGACGGCATAAAATGAGATGATCTTTTTTGACTGCGGATGATTTCGAATACGACCGACAAAAATGTCATCTTCACCAATCGCATCAAGGTGTGTTGGATATTGAAACTGTTTTGGATCGTCGATGAGCTGAACATAGTTCAGCTGTTCTAAAGCTCGGCGCAATTCGTCAGGGGAGACGTCATCTTTTAGATGCACGGTCACCGACGCCGCGTGCCCGTGAAAAGTCGGTGTCCGAATACACGTTGGTGAGATTGTGAAATCCGATCGCTCTAGTATTTTATGGGTCTCGTCGATGACCTTCCACTCTTCCTCGGTATGATCTGAGATCATGGCACCATGTGTCGGAATCATCGGAATGAGGTTAAAGGCAATACGGCGATCGAAGAGCTCATTTTCCTCGGGCTCTTTAAAGGTGAAGAGTCCTCGCGTTTCTTGTTCTAATACATCGATGCCGGTTTTTCCGGCACCTGAAACTGATTGTAAACAGACCGCATCAACATGGTTGATTGATGTGAACTGAAGAAGACTTGATAGAACGGGGACAAATGGCGTCATTGCACAGTTTGGGGATGCAATAATTTGACGATCGTCAAAACGTGTTAATGCATTATCATTGGTGCCAGCCAATATAAGTGGTACCCCTTCATCCATTCGAAAAGCGCTGCTTTTATCGATAAAGATCGGACCGCGGATACCATGGTCTTCAATAATCTGTCGGCTAATGGCAGATCCTGCTGCGAGGAACACAATATTAAAATCTGCGAGTTGTTTTGGCTCAAGTGTGTGAACAAACACATCATAGCCCTCAATATTAATTGTACTTCCTGCAGAGTTCTTTGATGCGAAAACAGATATATTCTCGATCGGCGTTTGTGCTTGAATCAAAATGCTGAGCAATTCCTTTCCAGCAACACCTGTGCCTCCTACAACTGCGATTTTCATATTTTGATGCATGCCCCAGCCTTATGTCTCAGAGAGTGATTTGCAATGACCTCATCGGTTAAATACATAAAAAATAAGACGAAAGATAAAGCCAGTACTGGTTATGATGAGTTCGTATAGTTTGTATAAGATATGGATAATTTAGAATATGCTTCATTTTTGACTCATGTAAGAATAAAATTAGTGAACAATGACTCACTATGACACGTTTTTTTTATACTGTTGATGCCGGCATGTGTTTTATATCATTATTGATACAGGAGTTGATATGGCAAGAGTATACGCATTTCCTGGATGTCAAAAATATACACAAAAAAGAGTAATTGATGCTGAGGCATATTTATATCTTGTACACAGAATAGCTAAGAGGGTCTCGAAGCGTGTTCCAATGAGTGTTGACTTCGATGATCTTATTGGTGCCGGTACGGTCGGTTTGATGGACGCGATCGAAAAATATGACTGGGAAAAATGCGATAAATTCGAGCCTTATGCTGAAATACGGATTAAAGGCGCGATCATCGACCAACTGAGAGCTATGGATTGGGTACCTCGAAGTGTTCGTAAAAAAGCAAATTTAGTCGAAAATGCACGTCACGAGATGACACAAATTCTTGGCAGAGAGCCTGATGACTCTGAAATGTCTCGCCACCTCGGCATGCAAGAGCAAGCTTTCCGGGCTTTGCTCAGAGAGGCGAAAGCAGCAGCTAAACACATTCGACTTGATGCAGCCAATGACGGTGTGCGCTCGCTCATGGTTGGCTATGGTGATCGAAAAAATGCGGAAGAAGCTGTGCAGAAAGAAGAAGAAAAACTGATTTTAGCGCAAGCGATCGCTGAACTCGATGATCGGGCTCAAAAAATGCTGAATTTGTATTTTGTGGATCACCTCGATTTGAAATCAATCGGCGAGTTGTTTGGCATTAGCGAAAGTCGTGTATGTCAAATCAACACGCAATCGATGAAGACGATCCGACAGCGTATTCGTAATGGACGTTATCAATCAATGGCAATCCAAAGAAAATTTACGCGAAATAATATGCGTGATGTCAATCGCAATTCTTCGAAATATAAATTGCTTAGAGCGCTATAAAATCGCGTTCATAACATCATTAATGTTCTTATAACCATTGATTTGGATATTGGTTTTGTCTGGCAAACCCTCAAGGTTTGCATGCGGCACGACCGCCGTTTTGAAGCCCATTTTTGAAGCCTCCTTAAGACGGGACTCAATCTGTTGAACGGCACGTAATTCTCCTGAAAGCCCAACCTCACCCACCAAAATCATATCTGAGGAAATTGTCAGATCTTTATGTGATGATAACAGTGCCATGCATAAGGCTAAATCAAGGGCGGGGTCACCAACATGAAGACCACCAACAACGTTGATGTATATATCTTGCCCCGAAAAGAACGTACCGGTGTGACGCTCCAATACGGCCGTCAGCATATTGAGTCGCTCTTTTTTAAAACCGACACATGTTCGACTTGGTGTCGGGAAAGAGGTGTCAACCGTTAGCGCCTGACACTCCACCAATAAAGGTGAATGTCCCTCAAGAATCGCAGCCCGAGAGGCCCCTGATTTTGTTTCATGACGATTCGACAGAAAATATGCGGAAGGATTCATCACATCAACTAAACCGGTGTCGCGCATCTCAAGAACACCAATCTCTTGCGTCGCTCCAAAACGATTTTTTTGAGCACGTAAAATGCGATGTAGTCCCGAAGCCATCTTCTCAAAACTAATGACAGTATCAACCATATGCTCGAGTACCTTGGGGCCGGCCAACGACCCATCTTTTGTGATGTGACCAACTAAAAATGTCGGGATACCCATTTCTTTGGCGATTCGCATTGAGCGCATACAAATATCACGAACCTGTGAAACAGAACCAGGTGTGCTTTGCAATTCTGGTGAATAAAGGGTTTGAACACTATCCAAAATCAACAAGGAAGGCCTTAAGCGACCGATCTCTTCAACAATCACATCAAAATCGGTTTCTGCCATTAAGTGAATATCTTGATGAAGTGTTTGTAGCCGTTCTGCTCGCAAACGCGTTTGACTCAAGCTTTCTTCTGCCGATACATATAACACCGGCCCATTTTGACTCGCCCATTTCTCGGCAGCCGTTAATAGCAATGTACTTTTACCAATACCTGGTGCGCCACCCAAAAGGACAAGGCTCCCCGGAACAACGCCACCACCTAGTACGCGATCAAATTCTTTGATTCCAAGCTTGGTCCGTGAAATATGTTTTGCCTCAATTTCTGTGATCGGAATGGCGCGACTCTTCTTTTTGATGAGCGTACTCTTAGCACCTGCCCGAGCAATACGCGTTTCCTCGAGAGAGCCCCAAGTTTGACACCCAGGGCACTGACCCATCCATTGCCCAGTTGTGTAACCACAAGAATGACATTGATATTGTGTTTTCGATTTCGGCATATTGAATATCCGAACATGTTGAGCTTAATTTGCAACGCCAATTCATAATATTATTCGAGCTTGTCGAAGCGATCCTGGGAAATATGGGTGTAGATTAGGGAGTATCTATAACCAGTGCGGAAGTCGCCCTAAAAATATATAGGTTCGATTGGGGTAAGATTTTGTCTGGCTCTGCCAGCAAAGTCGAGGGGGTTGGGACAATCCCCTTATATAGAAGTAAAAAGAGACCACGGGTATGTGGTCTCTCAGGGGGGGAAGAAATAAAAGAGGTTTATCACCACTTCGATTATTAAGTTCTCACATGAGTCAATAATGTCTATCAGTCGTTGATCGTACTCTTTGCTTTTATGACATTTTCAAAAACCTAATGAGGTTGGAGGTTAAGATAATCTATAACCGGTGCAGAAGCCGCCCTAAAAAATATATAGGTGTGATTGGGTGAGATCTTGTCTAGCTCTGCCAGCAAAGTCGAGGGGATTGGGACAAT
>JAHDGS010000009.1:0-20644 GCA_020627505.1 Myxococcota bacterium | reverse complement strand
GAGATCTTGTCTAGCTCTGCCAGCAAAGTCGAGGGGATTGGGACAATCAATACCATTGCGGAAGCCGCCCTAAAAAATATATAGGTGCGATTGGAATGAGATTTTGTCTGGCTCTGCCAGCAAAGTCGAGGGGATTGGGATAATCCCCTTATATAGAAGTAAAAAGAGACCACGGGTATGTGGTCTCTCAGGGGGGGAAGAAATAAAAGAGGTTTATCACCACTTCGATTATTAATGTGTCAAATTGGGGCCAAAAACAAATCGGTCATTTGACGTATTTTTGCATTTATTTTAAAAATATTATCCCCTCTGTGAATTACTTCTGTTAACATGTTAATTTTATTGTATTTTTGATGTTTTCGTTTTATCATATTTTATGAATCTGCGGAAAAAACCTGTGAGACGTCGAAAAAAAACGGCGAATGTTTCAGTGAGTCGCAGCCACAAAAAGAAGCGCGTTCGCCGTGGACAGAGTCGTTATGATCGTCATGACCCGTTTTATATGCAGGCAAAGAGAGAGGGGTATGTTGCTCGGAGTATATATAAGCTTGAAGAGATCGATAAAGCGTTCGGAATTTTTAAAAAAGATAGTATTGTCTTAGACTTAGGTTGTGCTCCAGGATCGTGGATGCAATATATTGTCAATGTTGTGGATCCTGAACGAGGCGGTCAAGCTGTTGGTATTGATCTGCTTGATCCACATGTGGCCTTTCCACCTCATATCAAAATTATAAAAGGGGATATCTTTAAAGTGTCTCCCAAAGAGCTTCGTCCCGATAATATGAAAGAAGATGGTCAAGTTTTCGATGTGATCATGTCCGATATGGCGCCAAATACCACAGGAATTGCCTCAGTGGACCAAGATCGCTCAATTGCACTCTGTGAGCGTGTTCTATGGGTTGCACGAAATAACTTGAAGCTCGACGGTGCATTGATCGTTAAAGTGTTGGAAGGCGGTGGTATGCAACAGCTTGTCGCTGAATATAAGAAGTATTTTCAGCAGGTTAAGATTAAGCGACCTAAGAGTACACGAGTGGGTTCGAAAGAAACATTTATTGTTGCAATGGGGTTCTCTGTGGTTGAATAACAATATAGTTTGGCTATAAGTAGACTATGAACATACTTAAAAAAGTTATACCTACCTCTTTTATTTTACTGCTTTTATCTTGTGATGCTTCACAGAACGCTGTTCCAATTGTTCTGGATGATAATGATGTTGATACGCCGACAACTGTTCGCGAGTTGGTGATCACCTACGAAGACATGCCTGTCAAAGGCGGTTTACCTGATGAACGATTCTCATTTCAAATCGTCATTCATGAAAATGGTGCTTTTGAGACGCTGCATCGCTCGGTTCATTCCGCAACTGATTATAAAATTGGTTTGTTTGGCTTTCAAGATTTTGAATATGCTTATGATACGATCGTGGCAGTTGATCGTTCTCAAATCAAATTTGCTAAAGTTGACGATGAATTCATTTCTGCCTCAGTCGTTGGTCTTTATGATGAACAGTTCAAATGGAGAGAAGTTGATGGTGAGGTCATTGACATTGCCGACGGGGAATTCACGTCACAAAAATTACCAGGTGATTTTGATGCAACCTTATCTCCATTTTCATTCATCAATATTTCAGAAGATGGCTATATTTGGCTTTCTGCTGAACAAGCTCAAGAGCGTGTTTCTTTAGAAACATTGCAAGAAGGCACATGGCTTTTTGCAGGCTTTATAAAAGACTTCAGTCCAGATCCTGGTTCTCAAATAACATATCATCTTTTTGAGCGCACAGTTGTTGACGATTGTATGGGCGTTCGTGATGGTTTTGCATTTTTAGATGATTGCCAAGTTTGTGTCGAAGGGACAAGTTCAGCGCGGGCCAATGCGACAAAAGATTGTCAAGGACGGTGCAATGGAACCGCTATCATTAATGACTGTGGTAACTGTTATGGTGCAGATGAAGCGCAAGCACCAGAAGATATTAATCTTGGTTGTGGTTGCGGTCTGGGGCCCCAAAAAACAGTGTACCCTGATACGGATGATGATGGTCTTGGTGATGGAACTGGAGAAGAATTTTGCCCTCAGGATATTCCGGTAGGTTATGTTGAGAACAACGACGATACAGAACCCGATTGTTCGACCAATGATGAAGCGCGTTGTGGCAAATGTGGCACCCTCGGCTGTGATGATGTATGTGGTTCAGGCGCTTGGGTTGATGCTTGTGGAAAATGCCTGAGTGCCGATGAAGCATCCACATGTTCTGGCGTCGATCTTGTTGTTGATGCGTGGGATTTAGCGAGCCGAATGTATATCCAGCATCTTTATGTCGATCCAGAAACGTGTCTTGTCGCAGAGCGATGTGTCTCGGGAACTGGTAATAGAAAGCTGCTCAAGTTTTCGACATCGATTGCGAATATTGGTTCGGACGATTTGCAGCTTGGTGTTCCTGAAAATAACAACCCGTTATGGGAATACGATCAGTGTCATGAACACTTTCATTTTGAAGCTTACGCTGAATATAAGTTAACAGATAACACTGGTGAACAGATTCGTGATCTTGGCCACAAAAATGGCTTTTCTGTTCAAGATCTGGGTGACTATGATTTATCTGAAAGACCTTGTAATCGACGTTATAGCAGCGGCAACCAAGGTATTAGCTCTGGTTGTGTTGATATCTACGGGCCAACACTTGAGTGCCAATGGGTTGATATTACGGCGCTTCCAAACGGGCAATATACACTTAAAGTGGATACAAATCCAGAAGGTCTGATCCAAGAAACCCGCACTGATAATAATCCAGCGTTGGTTGAATTTGTTCTCAATGATGATGATGTCTATGTATCCAACTTCGAAAATGTGGGTGAACGAGAACAATCCGAAACGCGTACCGTGAATGACTTGCCTGAATATTTGCAGCTTGTAGAACTCAACTGCAATGATGGCATCGATAATGATGAAGACACATTAACAGACTGTGAAGATCCAAATTGTGAGTTTGTTCTACCGTGTTTCAAGCCCCTCGACAATGCGTTCTGTGAAACACCTGCAATACTTGAAGTCGATGAAACAGGCACACCGACCCTCTTTGAACTGGATCAAAGATATGGTGTTGAAAATCGCTTCGAATGTCAGGTGAATGCCAAAGAGCAGTATTTCCAAGTCACGCCGCCCAGCGATGGCTATATTTATTTCTCAAATACAAACTTTAACTTTGGTGTGTCATGGTTAAGTGATTGTGAAACATCTGATTCATGTCATGTGTATGATCAACTCAAGCCTGTCGTCGGAGGACAAACCTATCTTCTTGCAATCGATTCAAGTCCCGGAACGGCCTCGATGTATTTTATGCAATCCGCGGACAATACCTCATGTGAAACGGCAATACCAGTCGATGTGACACCAGGCGAGATGAGTGCGAACGTCATGGTCGACACGCATCAGTATATCGATAGCAATGTCGAATGTGGGGATGGCCGTAACATGACGTCCGCATACTATTCAGTTGTGGCACCGGTTGATGGACACGTCGTCCTGAATCAGCCATCAGGTGCAATTGCGGCGATGGGCGTGATATCATCTGAAAATTGTTCAGCCACTCAGTGCGATGAGCCGCAACGTCTTCTTGAAGTTCAAGCGGGTCAAACGTATATTATCAAAGCAGATTTAACGCCTAATGGCTTTGTCGCTCAGGGGCAATTCCAATTTTACTTTGTTGAAGGTGATCTCGACGGCCTTTTCTGTGAATATTCGACTGCACAGGATATCAGTCATCGCGATGAAACGACGATCAATATTGATTTTTCCACAACGTTTTTTGATCAAGCTTGTTCCCAATGGCCCATTCAATATTATCATTTTATTGCGCCACGAGATGGTCACTATTTGATCGAAGGGGAAGACGTGTTCTCAGGCATTTTCCAAGATTGCTCGACATCCGATTGCCGGAATATCAATTTTAGAAAACGCTATAACACCACTGTTGTGGCAGGTGAGCGTTACATAATTGCGGTGACAGCAGGTCGAAATGATGTTACTCAAAGCCGGCTTGGCTTGATACCTGTTGAATCACCCGAGAACCAATCTTGTGACACTGCGTTGGCCATAGAAGTACCGTCAAATGGCGACGTTGTCTCTGTCTGGGCTGATACAGAGCTTTATACAGGAGGAAGTCCCTGTAGCGAGCAGTATGGTGGTGAATCACCCAACGCATTTTTCCAGTTCAATGCGCCACGAGATGGTCAAATTCGAATACAAGGTGTGGAAGATAATTTTGATACGGTGATCGGTATTTATCGTCAAACCTGTGAAGATACCCTGATATGTGTTGATGATCCCGATGATCAGGCGCATACACTTCAAGTCACAGCTGGTGAGACATATATTATCAGTGTCGGCGGTTTTGGCAGGCACTTTGGTTCAGCCCGTCTTGAGATAGGGTACGTTGAACAGAGCTGACATAATATTGGCATCAATTTGAAGTGACATAACGAAAAAGTCTGTTTCATGAAACCTCCAAGTGTGAAATCAATTGCATATCGCACAGGGACCTAAAGGCTTAAGAATCGCTCCTAATTGGCTTCAAGTGAACGGACTGTCCACTTTTGTGTAATAAAAAATGCTTGTATAGCATAGTTCGGATCGTTAAGTCATCATTATGAAAACGATCAACTTGACTCGACTTAGTCTACTCTTTTGTTTTTCTTTACAAATTGCATGTCCAGGCGATAGCAACAACGCGACACCCATCGATGCTGGTACTTCTGATGATGAAGGTGATGATCCCATCGACGATGATGAGCCGCCAATGGTGACTGAAGATCAAGAACTTGTCATCACGTATGAGCAGATGCCGGTCGCGCCCGAACTGGGTAATGCAGACGATCTTTTTACATTCCAACTTGTGCTTCGAGCAAATGGTGAGTTCGAAACATTGCATCGTTCGGTTCACTCATCTGTGAATCATGTCATCGGCGTTTTTAATAACATCAATAACACCACAGCTGAGTACACGTACGATACGTTCAACGCCTTAGACAATAGCCAAATTAAGTTTGTGCCGATTGAAGATGGCTATATCAGTGCTGCTGTTACAGATCTCTATGATGAGGCATTTAAATGGAGAGCGATCGATGGCGAAGAAGTGTCTATTGAAGACGGTGGTTTTGCATCATTCGAACTTCCGTTTGAATTGACTGGTTCTGAAGCCGGACTTGGTTTCTTCAATATCTCAGACGATGGTTTCGTCTGGTTATCTGAAACAGCACCAACAGAAGCGTTATCGTTGAGTGACTTAGATGATATCGAGAATACGATCATTTTTGCAGGTTTCGCGCAAGATTATAAGCCCAATGCGCTTTCGGAGATACGTTATGAGTTATTCACACGATCGATTGAAGAAGATTGTGCTGGCGTACGTGATGGCTTCGCATTTTTAGATGACTGTTTAGTGTGTGTTGAGGGAACGAGTGGCGTTCGAGCCAATACAAGTAAAGATTGTAAAGGGCGATGTAACGGTGAAGCTGCAGTCAATGAATGCGGAAATTGCTATGATGTGAATGAAACGCCAGCCCCAGAAGATGTGGATCTTGGTTGTGGTTGTGGTTTAGGAGAACCCAAAACTGTTTATGCCGATACAGATGGTGATGGCCTTGGCGCTGGAGCCGCCGAATCATTTTGTCCACAAGAAATTCCGACCGGCTATGTTGAGAATAATGATGATATAGAACCTGATTGTGCAACCAACGATACCGCAGAATGTGGTGCGTGCGGCCAACTTGCGTGTGATGGTGTATGTGGTTCAGGGGCCTATGTTGATGAATGTGGAGATTGTCTTGCTGCAGGCGAAGTGTCGACTTGTAGTGGTGTCGACTTGGTCGTTGATGCGTGGGATTTGGCACAAGCGATGAGTATTCAGTACATGTTTGTCGATCCGAATACATGCCTGGTTGCTGAGCGTTGCGTTTCGGGGACAGGCGATCGTAAGTTACTTCGTTTCTCAACTTCGATCGCAAACATTGGCAGCGAAGATTTGATGCTGGGTCGTCCTGAGAATGGAAACCCGTTGTGGGAATACGACCAATGTCACGAACACTTTCACTTTGAAGCCTATGCGGATTATCGGTTAACAGATAATGTCGGTGAGCAAGTTAGAGACCTAGGGCATAAAAATGGCTTCTCTGTTCAAGATCTCGATGACTACGATTTATCTGATCGGCCATGTTCGAGAAGGTATAGTGATGCAAATCAAGGTATTAGTTCTGGATGTGTTGATATTTACAATAGCGCGCTTGAGTGTCAGTGGATCGATGTGACATCGCTACCAAACGGACAATATACACTTGAAGTCAATACAAATCCACAAGGTGTGATTCCGGAAACAAATCTTGCAAATAATCCGGCGAAGGTCACGTTTGTGATTAATGGTGACGAAGTCTATGTTTCTAGCTTTGAAAATGTAGGGCGCCGCGAACAAGAAGATACACGCACGGTTTCAGACTTACCTAATCATCTCCAACTACAAGAGTTTCAATGCGATGATAATATGGATAATGATGGCGATAACTTAGTCGACTGTGAAGATCCGAATTGTCGTCTTGCTGATGGATGTTTTGAAACAAGTTGTACCGATGGCGTCTCAAATGACCAAGATGACCTTGTGGATTGTGAAGACCCTGATTGTGCGTTTGATGATGCTTGTTACGAATCTCTGGGCAATGAAACGTGTGAGAATCCACCTGTCATTGACTTGAGTGGAAATGGTACGCAAGAAATCACTTTAGATATGCGTGTATCGATCAATGGTATGTGTGGTGGTGGACGACATTTGTTCTATCAATTTGTTGCGCCGGCAGATGGGCAGCTCTCTTTACGTGACCTTGAAACAGATGACCTCTATTTTAGGATCGACCGTAACGGTTGTAATAGTGCCAATAGTGCATGTGATGGCTGGGAAAGAGATTCTGCTGACTTTAGTGTCAATGTAGGGCAGTCTTATATACTCGTTATTGGGGATCATCGCTTCCAAGCGCGCCAAGCAACAGATCGTTTCTCAATTGAGTTCACACCAGATCAGAACCTCGCGACTGGAGATATCTGTGAAGATGCGATACCACTCTCATTTAGTAGCAATGATTTGTCGCAGCCGATTGAGGTGGAAGCTTCGACAATAGGTCGGTTGAATACCAGCACATGTGATCCGGATGCTTCAGGCCCAGATACATGGTATTCATTCTTGGCACCAGGTGATGGAACAGTCACGATTCAAGGCGTGAGTGATAACTTTGATACCTATCTGACTGTATATGAAAATGATTGTGACATCTTAAATAACCTTGTTTGTCGAGATGAAGATGATCAAGATGTGATCACCTTGCCAGTGTCTCATAGCCGTCGCTACTTTGTTGTGGCGGATGGTTTTGGTGGGGAGTCAGGTCAGATTCAGTTGCGTCTGCAATATTCTGAGTAATCTGGACGCATGAAGATCATACATAGGCGGCCTTTCGGTCGCCTTTGTTTTTTACTTGGGGTTGAAATATGAGCAACACCCATGAAGTCGAGGGGATTGGGACAATCCCCTTGGTAAAATATAAGTCTTAGTGCGGGAGCCGCAGGATGCGATTGGGGTGAGATTTTGTCTGGCTCTGCCTGCAAAGTCGAGGGGATTGGGACAATCCCCTTGGTAAAATATAAGTCTTAGTGCGGGAGCCGCAGGATGCGATTGGGGTGAGATTTTGTCTGGCTCTGCCTGCAAAGTCGAGGGGATTGGGACAATCCCCTTGGTAAAAAGAAAAGAGAACCCCATATGGGGCCCTCTCATGAACACATTATAGAGGAAGTTCCTCCGATTGCTCTTCGGAACTTGATGTCCATTCACTTGGAGGGTTTGAAATGATCTCATTCTCTTTGTGAGTGGTCTTCAGAGATCTATAGTCATTGAGATGGACTTTTGATCGTCCACTCAGCCTGTTGACCGATAAGATCTCAATAAAAAAGAGACCCAAATGGATCTCTTTCTAACTGAAGCAAACAAAAGACTAGTCAACGTATGTCGTATTCAATACAGCGACTTGCTCAAGGTTTGATAGAGCTGCTTTAAGCTTACTGACTTCACGATTTTGCTTATCGAACTCTGCCTTTTCACAAACGGCCTTTTTGTATTCAGGATCGTTAAGTCGATTGTCCTTGATGCGATATTTTTGTTTCGCAAGAAAATTTTTAATATAAGAGTAACCTATATGTCCTAGTAGTGTGGCACCAACACCCAATGTTATAGCGCCAAAGATTTTTATCCCTGTCAAACTGTCACCATCAACGAGCTGCATGTATTTCTTAAGAGAGTCTGTGTAATCAACAGCTTGTTGTATTGAAGTATCAAGCCCAGTATTCGCAAGTATCTCTGCTGTCAATTCTGCAGTTTGTGTTTGGATGGCATCAATATTGAGGTTTTGAGCATTTTGAACGAGTTCGTTAAATGCGGCCGCTGTATTTTCTGCTAGGTTAGCAGCTTGTTGGCACGCGTCATTATATATCCAACTCCCGGCACCTGCGAAAAAGGTACCGAGTACTGCCCCAAATGATGTTCCTTGAAGGTCACATCCGTAAGTGGGTAAAATTGATTCCCAGAATCCTGGTTTTTGAGGCTCAGGAGATGCACAAGGCTGACCAAGAAGCTCTGACGCCAATTGGCTCACACCAAGATTAAAATACACGTCATCAGTTTGTTCATTATTTGGGTTTGGTGATGAAAGTCGACCCTTCTCGATGAGTTTCTCTCGTCGGAAATCGATGTGTGCAGCGAGGAATTTTTCATTAAAAAATTGGTCCCATGTCATATCGAGGCCATTATCTTTAGCCGCTTTATAAATATCTTTGAGATGTTTCTTTTCTGCACCATCAACGATGTAGCCTGTCTGTTCGGCCAAACCTTTGAAGTATTCGTCTGTATTTGTTACTGGGTTCGCACTACTATATTGTTTCAATCCCTGGATAGCCATGATTGTTCTCCTAATATGTATGTTTGCCCGCTGACATATAGTTGCAACGCACATACTTTGGCGTATTTTGTCATGAAATATTCCCAAAAAATTCGAATAAGATTCAAGGGAGCATAGTCAAAGTCACTCTGTATAAGGCTGATAGCCATTCCAACAAACGAAAAAAAGATCCCGTGGGATCTCACTTTAAATTAACAGATATGCTTGAATGACGTTGAACATTTTGCCAATCTGGCCATCAATTATATGCAGCGACTCTATTTTTTCCCGCTTTTTTGTTTTTGCAGACGACATTGGCTGCTTTTTGGAGCACTGAGCTTTTTTGGGATTGGTGTTGATTCTGGGCATGCATGTGAAAAAATACTTGTTCAAGCGGCTGAGCGAATAGCCCGTTCCGATGAGCACATCTTGATCGAAAACTATGATGAAGGTGAGCAAATCTCATTTGAGGCGTCCTATCAATACAAAAAAGAACAGCATCATAAGAAAATTGAAGCCCATTTAACAGACTGCGTAGCCGCTGTCACACTGATGCAACACTGGGTTATTCGAACAAGAGATGCATTACATTCGACGACAGAATTAAAAGTCAAAGAGAAGCGAATGATTGATATGGAAGTTCAACAATCAAATGATTCCACTGCTGAAGGTTTTTGTCCAAATGGAATGCAGCAACAACTTTGTACGAACACATCCCGTCGAATAGGACGCACATCTCTTGGTGTAGGGCAAACCTTGGGGCTGCCCTCTTTGAGTGGGATTTTTTCTGTAGATATGTTATTTTTTGCAGGTGGACACAGACGAACCTACCTCGGCATTGGACCAAGTCTTCAATTTAAATGGAGTCCGCGCATTCGTCTAGATGAGGCTGACGTACAAAGAATGTCACTGACGACAGGTTTTACGATTGGTTTGAATCGAATTATAAATGAAAATATTCAGTTAATAGGTGATATGGCGCACCGAATCGGTTGGGGGCGTACAGCCGGTCTGAACCTTGATGAATCATTACAGACTGATTTCGTTCTACTTGAGAGTGAACTCGCTTTGTCGGGTATATTGACTCAGCGTTGGCTATGCTCCATCGCATGGGTCGTTCCATGGTTGAGAGAACGGATTGTCGTCAACGAACAGTCATATGGCCCCATAAGCGGTATGATCATGCTGAGAGGCGGCATGACATTTTGACATCAGGTGCTGTGACGAAATAACGTTCGCCATGACATATAGTAAAGACAGATGAAATGGTAGATAGCAGTTCTGAACACACAACGCACACACATCATGTGGGTCAGGTCTTACATGATGCTTATCGAGCGCATGCCGATAAGTTGGCTGCTTATATTTGTTTTCAGGTTCGGTCATCTGAAGATGCCGAAGATATATTGCACGAGGTGTTTATTGTGGCTTCTGTGAATTTTGTGAAATGGGATCCGACAAAATCAATTAAGTCGTGGTTATATGGAATCGCCCAGAAGCTTATCTTGAATCACAATCGAAAGAAAATACGTCGCAAAACATATGCATCAGATAAAATGGAACTTCATAAGGATGAGGCTCGACACGAACAGCTTGCTGAAAATGAACTCGTGCAACGTGCTTTTGCAACCTTAGATGTAATTTTTAAAGAAGTCTTGTGGTTATCTGATGCGCAGGGATTTTCTGCCAAAGAGATCGGGCATATACTGTCGATTTCACCCAATACCGTCAGTAGTCGTATCCGGCTCGGACGTTCAAAATTAAGAGATGCATACTTGAAAATAGATCATGTTGAAGGGGGAGCGGATAAATGAACCAAAAAAGTGACTTCGATCCACATAATCTTTCAAAATATCGTATCGAGGAGCCATATTCGGGCGTCAATCTCAAACGGATCGAGAAAGAGTTGAGTGCTGTCTTTGAGAGCGCATCGCCACTTTCTGATGAGGTCGCCAGCACACTTATAGCAAACAAAACGTCAACTAGAAATCAACTGAATCCTTCTGGGCTAGGAAAGAATATTTTATTGGGGCTAGTGGGAACATTTTGCCTATGTGGACTTATATATAGTGCATATCATCAGCTTGAGTCACAACAGGTTGTCAAAAAGCATATCATAGCAGATGCCAATCAGCTTCAACCAACGACGCAAGAGAAAGAGGTCAATGCGGGACGTCAACTTGATGTTCAACAGCAGGAAGTATCAGAAGAGCTCGCTGCCCCAGCGCATCGGCCCAAGCGAAAACGTAAAAAACGTAGACTGCATTCGAAAAAAACGCAATCAAATAAAGAAGAACCAATTCCATCCTTGCCGCATTTAAAACCTGTGATGTTAGCTGAAGTCGATAAAGCGGATGCACAGCAGGACATCAGTGAGGTTGATCTCTTTAATCGTGGTTTCCGTTTATTTAAGACCAAAAACTATGATGGTGCTGACGAGATCTTTAAGACATATTTAGCGCGTTTTCGAACCGGGCAATTACGTCAAGAAGCGCTGTTGTATTTGTTCGATATTGCACTACATCGCTATTATTCGAAAGATATTATACACTATGGATTACAAGCGCTCAGTTATCCACTAGGAGATAAGCGGCGGCATCATATTATAGAAGAAATTTTGAAAGCCGCATTTAGGACGCAAGATTGTGAACTTGTAAAGTCGACCATGAAGCAAAAGGGTATCGATCTAAAAATCATAGAAAAGAATCCTTGTAAATAGTGTACAGGGTACATTTTTGGATTAAATTAATAATTATCGGGGTGTCATATGATGCGGTTATTTGTGCTCGTTATTTCGGTTGGCTTGATAGGGGCTGAGTCGACTTGTGAGCGGACAACATATGCTGGGCGAAATATTTCTTCGGACAATATTGATTCTGGAGATCCAGCTGATGCTGGATCATCAAGACCAATTGATTACAATGAAGAACACTGTGATGGACGCTTATATACATGTCCTGATGGCACAATGGTTGAGTCCTTAAGCCTTGTTTCATGTATTTTTGATTGTTCTGATGCTTGTTTAACGTTGAATTGTCCTGCAGGAGAATTACCGGATGAAAATGCTGATGGCTGTCCTGATGGTTGTCAGGAAGAAGTCGTGTGTGATGTTGAACGTCTGGAATGCCCAGATGGAACACCTGTCTTTACAACACTTGAGGCATCTTGTGAGTTCGATTGTTCTGCGTATTGCGGTGAATCATGTTCTGAATGGGGGCGTCGACCTGACCTCAATAACGATCGATGTCATGATGGTTGTTATACTGCCTATGAGTCAGCTGAGCATGAGCGTTGCGATCAAACTGGTGGGATTTGGCATGATGAAGCTGGAAATTGTGGGCATTGGGCTTGCGGAGAAGTCGAGACTTCATGTGCTGTCTCATCTTCAGGATGTGACTGTGGTCCGGTTTCGAGTTTTGATCAGGAAGGTGGTTGCGCGCCAGATACTTTATGCCCGCAAATATAAAAAGCGTGTATTCTTCATAATGATATAGATGATGTTGATAATTTGGGCGCAAAGATGTGAAAGAGATCTAGTTTAAAAATAAAACGGCTGGTTTAACCAGCCGTAGTTTATAGCTATCAAACGATACTAATCGAGAAGTGGTCTTCCTTTTGGAGCACCACCTGAGCTTGCAGCCTGGGAGAACATTACCATCATCATCAATATAGTGTGAGGCAAATTGGTCTTCACCTGTGAGTAATAAATCAATGTCTACTTCGTTTCCTCATGCGAACCATATGGTAAAGTCTTAATAAAAAACAACTTTTTCATGGTATGTTCCTTGATGTGTTGTCATGTATGCTCTTGCTCGAAACATATAATGAGAATGTCTCCAAATATAAGTTTCGAGGTTGTTTAAGTATGCAGAAATGGCCACCTTGATGTTTCGTATGAGTCAGCTAAGTTCAGCGGGAAGGAGAATAATATATGTCACAAATTGTAAAATGTGGACTGATCCAATGTTCAAATCCAATTAATGATGAAAGCCGACCTGTTGCAGAAATTCAACAGGCGATGCTTGAGAAACACATTCCATTTATCGAAGATGCTGGAAAAAAGGGTGTACAAATCTTATGTCTACAAGAGATTTTTAATGGCCCATACTTTTGCCCGGGGCAAGATCCGCGTTGGTATGATGCAGCAGAACAAGTGCCGGGTCCGACAACCGCGATCATGCAAGAATATGCAAAAAAATACGACATGGTGATTGTCGTTCCTATTTATGAAGAGGATATTCGTGGTGTATATTACAACACAGCGGCCGTGATCGATGCAGACGGAACCTACTTAGGCAAGTATCGAAAACAACATATTCCCCAAACAAATGGTTTCTGGGAGAAGTATTACTTCAAACCAGGCAACGGTGGTTATCCTGTTTTCGATACCAAATACGCTAAAGTAGGTGTGTATATTTGTTACGATCGTCATTTCCCTGAAGGTGCACGTTGCCTGGGATTGAATGGTGCAGAGATCGTTTTCAACCCATCGGCAACAGTGGCTGGCTTAAGCCAGTATCTCTGGAAGCTTGAGCAACCTGCACATGCTGTGGCGAATGGTTATTATGTCGGCGCGATTAATCGTGTTGGGACAGAAGCGCCATGGAATATCGGTAAATTTTACGGAACAAGTTACTTCGTCAATCCACGCGGCCAGTTCTTGGCTGAAGGTTCTGAAGACGATGATGAACTTGTCATCGCTGACCTCGACTTGTCTATGATCGAAGAAACACGCAAGACGTGGCAGTTTTACAGAGATCGTCGCCCAGAAGCATATGACGAATTGGTTGAACTATAGATCAACGGTATTAATTAATCGAAGGGACAGTCGACTGTCCCTTATTTTTTTCTGAAATGAAGGAATCACATGACGTCAAATAATAGCAGTCTACTCTACGGCATCGATGATAAACCACCTCTTGTTGAAAGCTTGGCGCTTGGTTTTCAACATTATCTAACGATGTTTGGTTCGACGGTCGCGATTCCGCTTATGATGGCGGGACCTCTAGGCATTCAAGACGATCCGAAACAGCTGGGTTTACTGATCGGTACCATGTTCTTCGTCTCAGGTATAACGACACTATTACAAACCACTTTCGGTAATCGCCTACCGATTATTCAAGGCGGCACATTCTCTTTTCTGGCACCGGCAATGGCAATTTGTGGCATGGCGTCTCTGAAAACTGCAGGCTTCGATGTGAAGATGCAGCATATTCAAGGTGCAGTGATCGTGGGTTCACTTTTTGAAATTGCGATCGGCTATTCCGGCCTAGTTGGTCGGCTATTAAAATACATTGGCCCCATCACGATCGCGCCAACGATTGCCTTAATTGGCCTATCACTCTATCCGTTTGGCGCCCCTGAGGCTGGTCGGCATTGGCCTATCGGTGGTTTAACGATCGTATTGATTATTCTATTTTCTCAAGTACTTCGAAAGAGACATCGCGCGTTTGAACTCTTCCCTATTTTATTAGGTATTGTCGGCGCATGGGGTACCGCCGCCATTTGTACAGCGACCGGACTATTTGAACCTGGTCACCCTGCATATACGAGCCTTGATAAATTGAGTGCAGCCCCATGGGTCGCGCCCCCATATCCTCTTCAATGGGGCATGCCACAATTTAGTGCAGCTGCGATTGTTGGTATGTTAGCAGGATATATCGCGTCGATGGTTGAATCGATCGGTGATTATTACGCTTGCGCTCGCCTAGCTGGTGCACCACCACCGGACTCAAAAACCATTTCGAAAGGCATTGGTATGGAAGGCGTCGGGTGCTTGATTGCTGGTCTCTTTGGAACAGGCAATGGGACAACAAGTTACTCGGAGAATATCGGTGCGATTGGGTTGACTCGTGTGGGCTCAAGACGTGTTGTTCAAATGGGTGCAGCGATCATGCTTGTGCTTGGTTGTTTTGCGAAATTTGGTGCACTCTTTACAACAATACCTCAGCCAATTGTTGGTGGAATGTACTGTGCATTATTTGGTATGATTGCTGCCGTCGGTCTGTCAAACTTACAATTCATCGACCTCAATTCACCACGTAATCTATTTATCATCGGTTTCTCATTCTTCATGGGACTATCACTCCCAACTTATATTGGTGCGAATCCAGTCACGCTTGAAGGGTTGGAGTGGCTGGCAAATATCATCAATACACTCGGGCAAACAGGCATGGCGGTTGGCGCATTCTTGGCGATGCTCCTCGATAACTTGATACCTGGTTCTGATGAAGAACGTGGATTGGTGGCGTGGTCACAGAGTCATACTTAAGTTGTTGAAAGCGTCTTAAGGAAGTGATTCTGCTCAACGTACCCCAACCTGAGTGACTGGCGCAGAACCACCAAGTGGAATGGCAACCCCAATTGTCGCCATGGCCGATTCGCCATAAGCTTCGCGTCCGATAAGTCCATTGAAATCTACTTTGATAAAGGCATAGCGCTCTTTATTCGGGCGATGAAAAGAAAGACCGATATGGGCACCAAGGCCTAGATTCTGTCTGCCGCTTTCATCTAGAAAGCTAAAATCATCTGAGGTGATAACCTGAGCCGTCGCCTTTACACCTGTTGATAATGTGATGCGTTTCAGAAATGTATGTGAAAGTTCAGCATGACCACGAAACAAAAACTCTCCCTGGCCGATGGGCACTCTCATATCTGCACCAGCCTTTAGTTGAAAGAGTCCGTTCAAAAATTGCGGATTGACAATATTCAAGCTGCCAGCGATCCACGGTTCGAGGCCTGAGCGGCCGACATCTTTATATTGAAGCGGATCATTTTCCCCTGCTCTCTCGGGTAGAAGGCGACCAGAGATAATACGGCCCATACCTGGTAGCTCTACTGTGTGAAACCAATCTTGAATTTCTTTTTGACTGATACCATGAATGGTCACACCAAGACCGAGTGTTTTCATGATAATAGGACCACTACTTTGATCTGCGAAGCTGATTGTAGTGCCTATATCAACCACATCATGACGACGATGATCATATGCATCACGTAAGTGACCATCGCTGTCAACACGACGCTCTGTGAGCATATCGGCCCGTCCAAAAAGCTGATATTGGATGATCTGGCTATCATGAACGTTTGTTTTTGTGATCGCCGCACGCATGGATTGCGTCAATCCATCATCATCACTGTGATTATTGAAAATCTGATTACGATCGATCAGCGCGCTTAATGTAGGCTCTGCTGCCAAATCATTATGAATCGGAACCAAGCTGATATGGAGCCCAGGTCGAATAAACGTTTGATTTGGTGGCTCCAACCAATCTAAATCATTTAGGGTTTCATGCTCGGGTGGTTCTGAGTGGATATGTTCAGCATTATCAACATTTGACGAAGCCTTATGACCTGTTTCGTGGTTTGAGTGTATGCCACCCAAAGCACGACCTTTACGGTGAATATTTGTCATCTATATAATTGTAGATTGCTCTAAATAGGCTGTCAAAAAGACGAGAAAGATGATCGTACTGATACAGTTTTATACTGATTTATACCCAAATTAAGGCAAAAAACTACCAGCTTCCGAGTTATTTCAGGAACTACAAATTTACCAAATTCCCATACATCTCATATTCAACCTAGGAAGAATAATAGACCCACGCTAACACCATATTACAAAAACATAGTTACTGGCTTGCACGCCATCAGTTACCTTCTATAACTTTGACATGCATCCACATGTTGAAACAAAAGCAAGAAGTTACTTTCCTAAACAAAAACCTATCCACGATATAGAACAACGACACTGCGAAATAAATTCATTGTTATTTCATAAGCCAATGCGTGCATCACTCACGTTATGCAAAAAACGTTGCCTTGTCTTCGGTTTTATATTGCCAATATTTATCCTAATTTCAGGATGCCATTTTCAGTCTGATGTACCAATTATTGAGGGTGAGTCTCGTTTCGTATCAATTGATACTCAAACAGAACTCAAGCCGCTCATTAATGCACGATCTTGTGAAGCAGGAGAGGCTGTTGGGCAGGTTGCATTGCTTACCCAATTCACACAACCAGCTGAAGATGAAGAGGATAGGACATTTTATGCCGCGCGGTGTAGTGGAAGTTTAATTGCTCCTGACGTTGTACTAACTGCAGCCCATTGTATTCCTGATCCCGCGAACGCTGACTACAATACCTACCCGACATATATTTCGTTTCAAGAAGAAACATTTGATACCCCAATTACAACAGCGGCAGCTAGAGTTATTCATGGTGTTCGGTATCCGAACTATACCGGCGAAAACTCGTTAGAACATCCACATGATATCGGATTAATGTTTCTTGATCGTGCTCTTCCAGCTCATCTTGTAATTCCAGTATTAAGTAAAGAGCGAGCAGAATTGGTAAATATAAATACACAGGCCACATTGGGAGGATATGGTGACGACTACGACATTCTTACTCAACCAAACCCGACGCCTGCACGAACTGAAAGATTATATGGCGGATGTGTTGACACATTTATATCTAATATCTCCGATCGAACCCTTATCACGCCTAGATTGCTGCCTGATGGCAGAGATACTAGCACGTGCTCTGGCGATTCAGGTGGACCACTATATATATCCCATGACGATGCTTGGAGACAAATCGGAGTCATAGCCTCTGGCACGTTTGATAATACCGGCTACTGCGGTGCAACCGTACTCATGAACACAAATTTTTATTACGAATGGATCGATGAAGTCATGCAAGAGACATGTGTATCAGGTCAACGGCTATTCTGCGATGCACCCAGTATTCACGGCAATGCAGCCCCATTAGATTCAGAGCTTTCTCCACAACACTTCATATCTGCTCATGAGAATATTATGGCTTATCCATCAGCGCTCGTAGATGAAATTGATCGTGTTCGTGACAATTTGAGCGCATGTTTCAATCCAAATTTTGATTCTGAGGTCGAACAAGTATTACATGATATTGTTGTGCTTCCCCTTCAGGCGTCGGCCTTTGGAGCACTGAAACTTGATTGCCCTGAGGCAATTGACGCAATAACCCAATATTATGCATGCTATAATACAGTACCTTGTGGAACGCTCCTTGTGACAGAGGCCTTACCTTCATGCCAATGGGAATCGTTTTTAAGAATAGAAAATGCGTTTCATACATGCCTGGGCGATGGGGCCAACTCTTATAATTGGAGCACAGATTCATTGGATATGGAGCGACTAAATATTCCACCTGAGATCCGTTTAGAGCAAGAAAATATTTGCACCGAAATATCTGATTTTTGCGGATCTATTTCATCTCAAAATTGTTTTCAATACTTGTCACAGACATATCATAGAACCAGCCACTATAAATGCGCCGCTGCAAATGCCTGGCATAAAGAATATCTAACATGTCTCAAAGAGCAGACTGTGTCATGTGAATGGAGCGACCTTATGTTAAGAAATTGCTTAGATACCGAAGAGGGTTTTTGTGGTGATCCTGAACATGCTGCGAACTTTCAGAACGAGCCTATTGCCACTTGTCGACCACAATATTTGGATGGTTTGATATCAGCTAAAACGGCATGTACCAATAATGAAATCGCACTGTGGCCTGAGGGATATGAATCATTTGGTCCAACGACCGAAGAAGAGCGGGCAGCGATCGAAGCCAGCGAAGATGACATAGAAGACACCGGTGCGGGTACAGATACAGATGATGTAATGACAAATGAAGGTGATAACGATTCGGGTTGTCAGCAACAACCCATGAACTCTGTACTCGCTTTTGTTCTGCTGGTTGGATTAATTCATCGGAGCCTGTCTAATAAATGTTCTATCTTTGGTGCTCTGGTCGTCGTATCGATGGTGATTTTGACGGGTTGTCAAAAAGACAACAATCAAAAACAAATACGAATAACACAAAATAATTCCGAACAACAACAGCTCTTAAACGCACGTTCTTGTGAGGCGGGAGAAGCTGTTGGGCTTGTTGGGCTCGGACGTCGATACATAGATACCGAAAACGAAGATGAAATCTCTTATTTTTATACCGGCGGTTGCTCTGGGAGCCTTATCGCCCCTGATGTCGTACTCACAGCCGCGCATTGTTTCACAAACGGTGACGAAAGTGCAGAAGAAGGCATCGTAGACACCCGCGACATTGACTACTATGCTTATATGGGCGAATTGCAACAATTCGACGAAAACGGTGACTTCGCTCCCGAACAACCCACCCGTGTTCGAAAGATAGTTGGTGTGTTAGTCCACAAGGACTTTAGGTGGGAAACCGAAACGCTTGTTCCTCCATTAAACGATATTGCTTTACTTTTCCTAGAGGAACCATACCCTCTCGACACAGTTATTCCGGTGCTCTCACCAAGCGCTAGAAACCTTCTGGATGTGAATATTCAAGCGACAGTCGCTGGTTATGGGGGCGCATTTCGTGACACGACAAGCTCGTATTCTAATTTACTTAAAAATGATTTTAATGCCATCGGCGGCTGTGGCAGTACCCATCTATCCGTGGTATATGACGATTTTTTTGTCGCCAATGCGTCAATACCTGATCATTCTCATGTGCCTATTTGTGGTGGTGATTCCGGGGGGCCCCTCTATATTTCAGATGGTGACATTTGGCGACAAGCCGGCGTCTTATCAGCCTATACAATAGATACTGTCCCGTGCAGCCCTGGCGTATATATCAATACCTCATATTATTATGGATGGATTGACGAAGCGATGCAGCACGGATGCTCTGAAGGGTTTAGGACATCATGTGACCCGCCTGGGCCCGATAATAATTTAGACGAAATCCATGAAGCGTTTAAACAAGCGGATCTTCTCGCTGAAGGAGAAGGCATATTGGTGTATCCACAAGAGCTTATTGATGCAGTTGAAAATGCTAAAAACAGTTACGCCAATTGTTTTGGTATTCAAAGAGATATTAATCACCGATACATATCTAGCTCTTTTCTTTCTTCAGCTTTCGGCGCACTTAAATTTAATTGCACAGAGGCCTTGAGCGCCATCGCTGACTTCTATCAATGTTATGGTGATTCAACATGTGATGAAGTTATTGGCTATTATATTCCTCCAGCCTGTTTATGGGATCGATTCGTCGATGTTCAAACCGCATTTGAAAGCTGTTCTGGAGCAGATGCTTCCTATGAGTGGAGTACGGACTCGCTGCATTCATGGTTCATCCATATTCCAGATACCGTTCGTGAAAAGCAACTCGACCTGTGTTGGGAAATATCTTTCTGTGGCAACATGGATTACGATTCTTGCCTTCGCACTATTGGTAAAGCTTATGACCGTTCATCTAATTACAAATGCGATGCCGCAAACGCGTGGTATGCTCAATACATTCAATGCTTGGCAGAAGAAACTCAAGCATGTGAATGGACAGACTGGCAAATGCTTGTTTGTTTGAATAACGACGCTGACCGATGCCTCGATCCGACCAATATTCAGAACACACAAAATAGCGCAACGCAGGTATGTACTCCCCTGCATCTGGACGGGCTTCGACGTGCAAAAGAGTCCTGCGATAATGATGAAATCGCACTGTGGCCTGAGGGATATGAATCATTTGGTCCAACGACCGAAGAAGAGCGGGCAGCGATCGAAGCCAGCGAAGATGACATAGAAGACACCGGTGCGGGTACAGATACAGATGATGTAATGACAAATGAAGGTGATAACGATTCGGGTTGTCAGCAACAACCCATGAGTTCT
>JAHDGS010000098.1 GCA_020627505.1 Myxococcota bacterium | reverse complement strand
GAACAGAAAGCGTCTTTTTTTGACCAGTTCAATGTCACACTTGCTAATGCCCTTGGTCTTGAATCTTGCGCGGACCAATTTAATGAAAAGCTTCAAGCGCATATTAGGTCTCATCGTCGCTGGGTTCCAAAGCCGGGTGCACATGAGTTACTCAAAGAATTGTCTACACATAAAAAGCTCTACATATTGGCCAACTGGGCGAGTTGTTTAGATGAACTTCTTGAGGAAATGGGCATCGCACATTACTTTGAGGCCATCTATGCGTCTGAAACATTGGGGGCAGAAAAACCCGATCCCAATATTTTCAAACGATTTATTGAGTTATCTGGCGTCAATCCTGAACGTGCGGTCTATGTCGGAAACGAATATCGTGCCGATGTTGTTGGTTCTCGTGCCCATGGTTTCTTCCCCATTCTCATCAATCCATTTTGGGCTGAAACAGGCGGTGCTGACTGCCAGGTATTTGTATCCCTTCAAGGCTTGCATGACGATGTCGTGCGATCTAAAAAAGGCTTATGAAACCGAACCCAAAACTATCCCTATGCGTTTGCACGTATTTTGAAGAGGATTGTATTGAAGCATTTGTTGCCGCTGTTCGAGCGGCAATCGATGGACAGATCGATTACGAGATTGTCTTCACCGATGATGGCAGCACCGACAAAACAGTCTCACTGATTGAACATATGGCTGCGGCAGATGAGCGTATTAAGCTCGTTGTTCTCACACGAAACCATGGTAAAAACAGCGCTGTCACATCATGCATCAGCCATGCCAGTGGCGAATATTTGTTGATGATGGATCCAGACCTGCAAGACCCGCCGGCAATGATTCTCGATTTCGTCAACAAGATTGAAGAAGGCTACGATATTGTGTACGGCATTCGTGAGAAGAAATCTGATACAATGCTGAACACACTTTTCTCAAAGGCCTTTTGGTCTTCACTCAATTGGTTTACCGGGCTTAATATCCCAAAAAACCTCTCTGTGATGCGATGCTTTAATCGTGCCTTTCGAGAACATTTCCTGACATATGGGGAACGGATTCGTTTTATCGAAGGTATTTTCTTTGACATTGGTATGCGACAGGCGACGCTATCTGTCCCCAATCTCGAGCGGTTTGCCGGCCAAAGTAAATTTACGTTTATGCGTAAAATCAACCTCGCCTTTAATGCGATTATCGCATTTAGTGATCGGCCAATTAAGCTGATGACCGTTTTTGGCACCTTTCTTTTTTCCCTCAGCGGGCTCTACACCCTCAAAGCGGTAATTCGCCGCCTTTTTTATGATGAAATCCAAAATGGCGTCGATTATTGTAGCTGTCATCGGCATCGGCTCCGTTCAAATGATCATGCTCGGATTGATTGGTGCTTACCTCGGAAAGACCTATACTGAGGCAAAAAGACGGCCTATTTTTCGAGTACAGCGCTGCCTAAATCTCGATAAACCATCGCCTGTTCCATCGACCATTCAATTTAAAAAGGAATTGATTGAATGACAATACGCATCGCTATTATCGGCGCGGGCACACTCGGCGAACAACTTGCGCACTATCTCAATGACGATGCGCGATATACATTTGTCGGCTATTTCGACGATATCCTGGCACAGACGAACCCCCGAGAGACCATCGTGCTTGGTGATTCGAAGCCTGAGACCATCAAGAACACCCAAGCGCATTTCGATATGCTGATGATGGGTATCGGTTATAATCATCTCGATGCCCGCCAACAGCTATTCGATCGCCTTTGCGAAATGGAACTTGAATTTTTGGCATATGCACATCCAAGTGTCACACGAGATGCAAGTGTTGTTTTGAAGCCAGGGGCAATTGTGTTACCAGGCTGTGTCCTCGATCGCGGTGTTGTGATCCGCCAAAACACGCTTTTAAATACCGGTTGTGTCATCGCGCATGACACCCAAATTGGGCCGCACACTTTTCTTGGGCCAGCTGTTCAGTGCGCGGGGTTTATTGACATTGGCGACAAGTGTTTTATCGGAATCGGCACGACGATAATTGATGGTCGAACCATTACCACACGCACACAAACAGGCGGTGGATCAGTCATTACAAAAGATCTTGATGGCGGTTTATGGGTTGGGGTTCCTGCGCGTTTTGTGAGGGCGATATCATGACAAGAATTGTTTTTTCACTATGTCTTATTATTTTCTCCGCGTGCGCGACGAAAGTGTCTCGCGTCGATCATTCGGCAGTGACATTGGCTGATGAGGCTGCCGTCGCAGTCGAACTTGGCGATCTAAGTAGCTCATCTACGTGGGTTTATTTATCAGGTCTCACCAATGATTTTGATGGTGTTCAAGTCAAAGCACATCTCGATATGCTTGAACAAATTGGCGTCAACAATCATATCAAAATTATTGCGGTCAAGCCCATTCATCGATGTCCACAGTTTGGCGATCGCCTATGCTGGTCGAACCCTGACTATACCGCTCGCAAAAAGTTATTCGATTACCTCCATGAAGTCATTGGCACCTCTACCCCGGCTGGCTATATCGGCTTCTCTAATGGCGCATCTTTTCTCATAAACGTTGCTGGAATGGAACGGCTATCAGGCCCTGTGATTGCCATCGGTGCAGCCGGCCACTATGAACAAGCCCCATTTAATAACCACGTTCATTTGGTTGTCGGGCAAAATGACCTCCATTATTACAAACCTGCCGTTGATTTTTATGAACGCATGAAAGTCCAAAAATTGAATGTCACGTTGCATGAGCATATTGGTGGTCACGAATTCCCTGCTTTGAAAATCGACGACATTATTGAAGTCATCAGAGAACCCAGTCAAGATGGTGTCCCGCAGGTTTATATGCTCGAGACATCAACTTAAATCGATATTTATAGCCGTCTCTTTAAAGATCGAACGCCGATCCGGGAATCAGATCAATAAGGAGACAATGTGCCTCAATTTAAATATTATATCTACCTCCTCATCTATTTTCTGATATTCGTTTTCTTGGACCACTTAATTGAGCATACGCCTGAATCACCCACCGTATTCGAGGTGCCACCGGTGCTCAGTCACCTCATCCAAACAATCTGGCAGATATTGGCTCATGTCTTTTCTATACTCGCACGCTGGTTCTTCCATGCGGGTTATTAGAACAAGAGAGATCTCCGCCAAAATCCCCATCTCAGCATATTTCAGTGTGAGTATCCGAATCATGAATTAAAAAGGACAGCAATATGACCTCTACATCAAACTACGGCGCAACATTCACCGATAACTACATCCAACTCATGGATCGATTTAAAGAAAAAGAATACGTTGGTATTGCTGAGATGAAAGCAGCACTTGAGCTATTCGATTACCGTGCGGATTCAAGTGGTAATATGTTCGAGATTTACATCCCGGATCAAAATAGACTCGATGCCTTACTTGCCACTCAACAATTCTGGGACGGTCAGGCACTTTCAGCCTTTCAGAACAGCAAATTCGGTGGCCAAATATTCACAACAGTCATCCGAAACATCCCAGACTATAACAAAGTGCCTGACACGGAATTATACAACAATATTCGTGATGGCTTATCAAGCGACATGAAACTGTCCATTGAAGAGGCTGGCCTTCTGGTGGATATGCTCGAAGACATTAAAGTTGCTGAGCTCTCAGCTCTACTTGAAGTCGCAGAATATGATGCCATCCCCTATCTGATAGATAAAGGTGCTGTCGAGCATGTCATCACTGATGAACCAACACCTATCAGACGTCCATATTATGAAGACGAGCCATTCTCAGCTGAGGATATTGAACGCGTTCTCGATTTGCTTCGTCATACATATAGACCAGGTTCATGGGACTTTGATATAAGCAACTCTGTGAACTCTGTTGCGGAAGAAAACGATCTTGTATTGAACTATGAAGCATCTATTTCGAATCAGCAAAACCAAAATACATATGATGTATACGTCGACCAGCATGCTGCTCGTATTGTCCTTGTCGATCAAACAGGTGCCACTTCTGACGTCATGTCATTAAGAGATATTGAATTTATTTACAGCCTTGAATAAATGAGTCTCGCGCATACGGGGATGCTTATGGAAGCCGCATTGACCATGTCTGCGTCATTGCGGTCTCTGCAATTCCCAGAACGCATCAAGTACATTTATGCGCCACTCGAATATGCCTGGCCCATTCATCAGCAATATATCGAATGTTTTGGCAAGCAGCGCAAACGCATCATCTGGCTCGGCATGAATCCAGGTCCCCATGGTATGGCACAAACAGCGATTCCATTTGGAGAAGTTGAGACTGTCAAAAGCTGGCTTAAGCTGACGGGAGCAGTTCAATCACCGCAGAATAGCCATCCGAAGAAACCTGTTATTGGCCTTTCATATCAGCGCTCTGAAGTCAGCGGGAAACGTTTATGGGGCCTCTTCAAAAAGCACTATAAATCCGCTGACGCCTTCTTTTCGTCCAATTATGTGATCAACTATTGCCCATTGATGTTCCTTGATGAGGCGGGCCGAAATATCACACCGGACCGACTGCCAAAAGATATTCGTACCGAGCTTGAGCAGATTTGTGATCGTCACCTGCAATCAGCAATAAAATGTCTTTCCCCGCAATGGATTGTTGGCGTCGGAAAATATGCGCACCGGATTGCCAAACAGAATGCCTCTGGCTCAATCAAAACGGCGACAATACTTCATCCAAGCCCTGCAAACCCAGCCGCCAATCAAAATTGGGCGGCAAAGGCCGTACAACAATTACAGGTACAAGGTGTAATATTTCCAACTCGCTAATGTTGTATTTCGGGTAAGCGTCCGGGGCCCCCTACAGCCTGCTGCAGCTCAACAATTTCTTCTTCAAAACGCGCAGTCAGAGCATCGATGTCGTCGATATCATCTACATGAAATGGCTGCCCAATATTCATATATACATGGCCAGGGACAATGGGCGCACGTCCACTTCGCCAAACTTGATTCGTTCCATACACAGCGATCGGGCAATGGCAACGCGCTGTTGCTGCCCGCCCGACAGTGCCGCGCCTTTCTTAAAGGGGTGTACATACTCGCCACTCTTTCGGCCACCTTCCGGGTAGATCAGTACACTTTGCCCATCGCGAACCCGAGCCTGCGCTTCTTTGATCGATGCTTTAGCGCGCTCTTTATCGGAGCGATCGATGAAAACCATATTATATGCTTCACATGAGCGACCGATAATAAAGACCTTGCGTAGCTCTTCTTTCATAATGAATACAAAGGGCTGCTCGATGAACTCAAGTGCTAACGGAATATCGTAGTTTGATTGATGATTGAGAATATATATATACGGTTGCGACTGATCGATATGCTCGCGGCCAAGAACAGTCACTTGCGCACCAACAATCTTTCTCAGCGCCGGGGACCACAGTTGTTTGGCGACGTAAAACCCCGCCCTTCGAAAACCAAGTAATAAGAGCGGGATTGCCATAAAGCCACAAACGATTGTCCAAAAGGCAATCAGGCCCTGTCTAATTCGTGTGGACAGCATTATAAAGTATTCGCAGCGACCTCTGCTAACGCTGAACGCTCGCCCCGTGTCAGCGTCACATGACCAGCAATCGAAGCACCTTGCATACGGTTGACGACATGCATCAAACCATTATTTGAGGCATCAACATAAGGATTATCGATTTGGTATGGGTCGCCCGTGAGGACGATCTTCGTCCCCTCACCTGCACGAGACACGATTGTCTTGACTTCATGTGGTGTTAGATTCTGCGCCTCATCAACAATCAAATATTGATTGGCAATCGAGCGACCTCGAATATAAGTCAAAGGCTCAAGCTGCAGCACATCCATATCGATCAATTCACGATACGAGCGCCCTCGGGCCCTATCTTCTCTTTTAAGCCCCATAAGCAATTCAACATTATCGAAAATCGGTTGCATCCATGGGTTGAGTTTCTCTTCAACATCTCCGGGGAGATAGCCCAGGTCTTTTCCCATCGGTAAAACAGGACGCGACACCAAGCATCTTTGATAAACACCGGCATCGGTTGTCTTTGAAAGGCCGGCAGCAATCGCCAACAGCGTTTTACCTGTTCCCGCCTTACCGACTAATGTGACCAGTTTAATGTTATCATCAAGCAATACATCCAAAGCGAGATGTTGCTCTCTATTTCGTGGTCTGAGCCCCCACACCTGCTGTTTCAGATTAACAATTGGTTTCAGTTCCGCATCACCTGTGTTCGTTAGGTGCACACGCCCCATACCTGTGTGGGATGGGTTCGCCTCGTCGACCAAAACGACAAACTCGTTCGGGCTTAACTTTTCGACACCAAACATTTCTTCAGTGCACGGCAGGCTGCCATCTGCGAAGAAGGTATCAATCGCACCACCCGAAACATTTTTCTCGAGGACACCGGTATAATGCTCATCAACATCAACATGATCGTGCTCGTAGTCCTGAGCTTCAATACCAAGCGCAGCCGCTCGAATACGCAAGTTGGTATCTTTCGTAACCATGATCACTTTTTCTTTGCCGCGTTTGCGGGTCGCTTCATCGAGAGCGACGGCAAGAATTTTGCTATCTTGCCCACGATTGGTCGAGATATGCTCTGGTAGGCTTTTTTCCGTTACCGCGACACGAATAACACCTTCATGTTCAGTCTTGATGCCATCAACAAGTGAGCCCTGTTCTCTCAAATCATCGAGATAGCGAGAGACTTGTCGCGCATTTCGCCCAAGTTCATTTAAATCTTTTTTAAAGTTGTCGATTTCTTCGACAACGTAGATTGGCACAATCACTTCGTTATCTTCGAAGTGAAAGATTGCACGAGGGTCATGCAGTAAAATATTCGTATCAAGGACAAAGGTTTTTCTCATAGCCCGAAGCTAGATCTAAGTGACCTGAAGCACAAGAAAACACAAGTATTTTTGTTTTTGGGATATGTTATCCTCCGATAGATGTTATGTGTTTCATATTTTTTGGGGCTATTTGGGGGTCACTGCGGGGTCACCCTCACTTATTTCGGACCATACAAATTAAATACCGAAAAGTCTCATTAATTAGACGCTTAGAGTAGAAGGAAGCGCTTCTCAGATGTTGTCGGGTCTGGCACATGTCTGGCACATGTCTGGCACATGTCTGGCACGAGCGTGTCCCGGCAGTGACCCCCATTGTCTAAAGAAGGATACGACTTCTTCGAGCAAAAAGGCCGCCCACCAAATGTTGAAGTGAAAGAAAAAAAGTATGTATTCGAATAGGCGAGTACAAAAAGACTGCCTGCAAGTTCAGACTTTATTTCTTTTCAATATTCACCGGTATGGGCACTGGTGCCCCTTCTGGTGTCGCTGAAACAATTGAACCAGAATGGTCTTCGTCCTGTTCCGCTTCTGACTCCAGTGGAGGCAAAAAAACGTGATTATATCGATCATGCAACAAAGAAATAAATCGCTTATCCACCGCATCTTCTAGCTGTAGTTGATTGAGTCTTTCTTGAAGATGCTCAACCTCAGATGCACGCTTAATCAACAGACTATTTTCTTCCGCTGTAGTAGAGATGTGCTTTTGAGTCTCCTTGTGAGACTTCCTCAGCCACGATGCATAGATCAACCCGCCTCCTATAGCCGTGAGACCTAACCCCAAATAAAACGAGATAAAGAATGACCAGAAATAAGCAAATACAGCTGTGAGAATCAACTGCGCCGTCAGCTCTCCTGAACCAGAGTCCTGACTCATTCTTTCAACATCTTGTGCCGTTATATTGTAGGCAAAGCGTTCTCTCTTTTTAGGTATCGCAGTCATTTTTTCGATACGCCGCTCTAACGCCTCACGCTGTTCTTCAATCTGGTTCTCTGCTTCATTGGATAACGAGAGCTCGAGCTCTCGAAGCTTTGCAATGTCTTTATCCTTAAAACGAAAATGGCCGTTGCGCTTTATAAGGCGTATTGTTTCTGGGTTCATGATTTCTTTTAGAAGTGTATCAGATACTCGACCTGATGAATAGTCGGCCTACTCTTCTATCACAACCGGAATTGGCACCGGTGCGCCAGCAGGAGAGGCGCTTGCAAGGCCCCCGCTCTCCTTGTGGTCATCGAGCATTTTTTGAACAAAGGACAGCCGTAGCGAGTGTTCAGCATCGTTGAGTTCAATCTGTTTTTTGAGTTCAGTCACTTTAAGTGTGGCCGCCGCCTGTTGAGCTTCAAGCTCGTCGAACTGTCTAGATAGAACTTTCCTATCATGCAAGGCTTTCATTCCAGGGTCATGTGGATTGTTGTTCACAGAAATAGAGAACGCCATAAAGACAATGCAAAATGTCATGACTGCCACGGAAACCATTAACATTGGTATGAGTTCGAAACCGTAGCCGTAATGCCCCCAAAGAGTAATAACTCCAGTTCCGATTAACCACGCTAGTGGGAGTCCATACTTCAGGTTTGGCCTGTCTCCGACCTTGGCCTGCTCTTTTTTTATTTCTTTAGCGTGCTCTTCGGCAACTTTGAGTTTATCTTTTAAGGTTTCACATTCGGCGCGTTGAGTTTGCGTAAATTCATTGTACGCATACTTTCTTGAATCAATTAAATATTGTATATTTTCTTCACTTAAATCATCAACGCTATCTACCGATAGTAGTTCTTCGAGGGTTTTGGGACCAAACATAGTTAACTTATATCATAGATTCAATCTCAATACGATTTTCACTTAAATGGCGCCTGGCCCGGGTCAGACTGCATATAGACCTATATCACTGTAGTAACTGTAAAATCACTGTTGTATATCATCATTTAGACAGTCGGAGGCTGTCTTATATACTATATAAAAAACTGTCGAGAGCGTGACCCGGCAGTGACCCCATCCCGACGATCAACTTCGCCGCACTTAGTCGAGATTGGGTATTAACAGGTACCGGAACAGGTTTTCCTTCACTATTCTTAACTTCGACAACCGTCACAGGGGAAGTCATCGCTTATCAAAAGAATCTGCCGACCATCATCACACAAACAACTTCCAGCCCCCACATGACCACCACTTAGATAGCAGATTCGGTGCGGTTCTCTTTTATCTTTGCTAAAGCAAAGTGCCTGATAGAAACAGCCATCTCCATTTAGATCGAGTCGCATATGTTTTTCCCCACAATCAATCGGCGTCGTGTTCTCTAAGCACCATTCACCGGTTTCAGGGTCATGATCGAGTTCAATACCTTCGCGGCATGTCTCATCAAAAACTGTGACTTCGCGACATCCAGCAAATAGCATGAGTATGAATAGCGTTTTGAGAGATTGGCTCACTCGTCATCGGCCTTCACAACCACCATCACTGCATTCGCATCAATCGTATCACCAGCGGCGACACAGAGTTCATCAACGATACCATCGATAGGTGACTTAAAGACGTTTTCCATTTTCATGGCCTCAACTACGATCAATGCATCACCAGCTGAAACGCCCTGTCCTTTATCGACCTCAAGTCGCATCACACGACCCGGCATAGGTGAAGACACTTTGGCAAGGCCTGCATCAGCACCTGACGCTTTGACCAATGAACGCATCCGATGACGACGCTCATCTAATAAGTCGACACGTACGACCTCAGCATTCATACGAACAGCCACCGCACCGTCAAGTATTTCATTTGGGTCACGTTCATCTTCAAATGCCACATCATAAACATGACCATTGTGAATCATCGACATCTCATCATTCGACAGCATCACCGCATCAACATCAACAAGCTCTCCGCCGATATTAACAAGGTAGCGCCCCTGCCCTTTGTCAGTCACCTCAATAGCTGTGTCTGCAGAAAACGATGTGCCTTCGACCTTTTTTAAAGCAGTGGTTTCAGTGACAGCACCAATAAATTTC
>JAHDGS010000008.1:33196-48816 GCA_020627505.1 Myxococcota bacterium | reverse complement strand
ATCATCGAAGACATTTTGTTTATTATGAAGCATACCCGCTTCATGCCATTTTTCGCCAAACTCATTTCCACCACGAAGGTTCGTGACGACAAAAACATTGCCGCGTTCAAGCCAGGCGATGCGATGTGATTTAAAATACGGCGGCAACGAAATATTAAATCCGCCGTAGCCATAAAGAAGTGTTTTTTGAGGCTGGGTTAAATCGACATCTTTCTTATGAATAATGAACATTGGAATCTGCGTACCATCTTTAGATGCGTACCATTCTTGTTTGACTGAAAAGCTCTCTGGCAAGAATGGTAGATTCATTGGCGTGACAGCATTCATACTCGAACTTGGTTCATAAATCGTTCTTAGTTTTTTGCGTTCTTCATTTGTTTCAAAGGTGTCCTTTGATTCAGCGCTTTGCTCGAAGAGTTGACTTGGGTTTGTGAATGAACTCCAACTCGCATAAAAAGAAGCTGACTTCGAATCTGTTGCAAGAGAATTAACGGAGCCGATTGATGGAAAGGCTAATGGCCAAGATTTAGCGAAGTCATTTGAGAAAATGACCAACTCATCATGCACATCCTCCATCTTTGTGACAAGCCATCCATCTTTAACGCGTTTGATAGAACTCAGAGGATTCTTTTTGTCTTCGGCCAAGAGCTCTTTCCAGTTCGAAGGTTCAGGCTTAGTCACATCGACTGCAATCACGCGCATGTTAGGTGCGTCATTATCGGTTTGAAAAACAAAACGATTGCCTTCATTGTGAACATAGAAATAACCCGCATCAAATGCATCGAAGAGCTTGATAATAGGTCGCTGCGCTTGCGCCGTCCCGAGCCTGTCGAGGGGGCGTCGGGCCGGTCCTTCGACAGGCTCAGGAACCGGCTTCAAGTAAACACGATTACGTCTATCTGTTCCATCCCAAATATGGATGACCATCCATTTCCCGTCTTCAGTAAATGTCGGGTCAAAGCCCCACGTTGGTTGCTCTGGTGTTTCAAAAACGAGTATATCTTCTTTTTGGTCGTGTCTAATATTATGCACGAATAACTGTTGTCGCTTATTTGCCTCTGCGAGTTCTTCACCTTCTTTTGGGGCTGGGTAGCGGTTATAAAGAAAACCTGATTCATCTTTGAGCCATGTCGCATCAGAAAACTTAGACCATTTCACTTCATTTTTTAGATAGGATTTTTGTTCGATATCGAAGACGCGCCACGTCCGCCAGTCTGAGCCACCTTCCGAGACGGATACTGCGATGAAATGACCTTTTGGTGAAACACTATAGCCAGACATTGAAATGGTGCCATCTTCTGACCACGTGTTTGGGTCGATGAGCATCTCTGGTTGTCCATTGTTCATACGGTAAAGTTTAGGTTGATTTTCGCCAGGCTTTCGCTCTTGAAAATAGAGTACGCCATTCTTGTAACTTGGGGCGAATTGCGTTGTGACATCAAAGTTTTTTTTAAGCAGCTTTTTGTATTCTTCAACAAAGGGATTGCCGTTCAGGTTTGATGCAACAAAGGCATTTTGCGCATTAATGAATTGGCGTGTGTCTTCACTTTGTTCATCTTCTAGCCAGCGATAAGGGTCTAGGACATCAACACCATGATAGTTATCGATATGTTCAACGGTTTTAACAGCAGGATAAGAACGAGGCGGCGCGGCGTCTGCGTTTTGATTTTTAGACATATGATTGCACCCTGCGACGAAGATGAATGAACAGAAAATATATTTGATCGGTTTAAGCATAGTTGCAGCTAACACATGGAGTCATATGGTGCCAGACACGAGTCTGTTTCGCTTTATTGGATAAGTCGACTTGAGAATGTGTGCTGTTTCCTGAGCTTGTCGAAGGACAACATGGGCAATGCGATTTGAGAGATGTTAGTGACGTGCACGGTGACACCGAGGGGTATGGGACATCCCCCTTATAATAAGTTGCCTTTTTAGCAGACATTGTTTAGCGTAAACGAAGTTTATGGCAGATAAAGATATGCAACAACTGGTCAAAGAATGGGCGGCTGGTCGAACAACCCTGAAAGATATTAAGGGCTATGATTCTGACGAGCTCTATTCTATTGCACATGTGGCATATTATATGTTGATGCAGGGAAAGAATGACGAGGCGAAGGTCATCTTTGAAGGCTTAACAGCGATCGATCCTCGGAATGATTACTATCACCGCGCACTTGGACTTTTGTATTACAAAATGGGTGAGTCAGAACGTGCTGTTAAGCAATTTTCATACGCGTTACGGGTCGACTCTAAAAAAGCTGTGTCATATGTGAATCGTGCTGAGGTTTATATTGCCATGAAAAAGATGTCTGATGCCGCTCAAGACTTGGCTCAAGCCGCAAAATTGGTCACATCAAATAATCCGGCGTTAAAGAAAAAAATAGCCGCATTAATGAGAGCAGTTGGCTCAAAAATATAGTAATATTAGTGCCTTACTCGAACGGCAGGATCTATCCTACATTTTTACACAACTTTTAGGGATACTGTCCGATAGTATATCTAAGAAGCTTGGAGGAAGCATGTCAGGTATGAACGTCAACGGTGGAATGAGTTACTCGCAGATTCGTCAGCAGTTTGGAGATAGTTTTGCGAAATATCTCGATGAGATGGATGGTGTTGCTGATGGGAAGGTCCAAGAAGAAGCATTAAATAGGATGCTAGATGAGTTTGCAACTGTGGCAGCTGACAACCAAGGCGCATCGTCTTTTGAGGGTGTCGGTGGTGCAGGCGGCTATCAAATTCCGATGGGTGTTCCTCCTGCGCCAATTGTTGGGGCCCCAGGTATGGGAATGGGGGCAGGCATGGGTATGGCAGGCATGGGCATGATGAACCCGATGATGATGGGTATGTATGGATGGACAGGAGACCCAGGCCAAGGTCAACAACTTGCGACGATGCAAGCACTCGGCTCTCATATGATGAGTTCAGGCGTTGGTGGTGGCATGATGTTTGGTGGCGGCATGGCTGGAATCGGTATGATGGGTGGCGCGATGATGCCAGGCATGATGGGAATGATGGGCGGAATGCCTGCGACAGCGCATGCTTTCCCTGTTGTCGCTGGCGGGAATGCGCAGTTTCACTCTGATATGATGCTTGAAGGTTCCTTAAAGGGCCTTGATGGTAAAGTTGGGTATTTGCAAAATGTGATGGCCCAAGCTGCACAGGTTGGCGATATGAAAACCATGCAGGAAGCAGGTATTCAACTTCAGAAGTACATGCAAATGCAGCAAGTGCTCACTCAAATGTTGACAAACGTGATGAAAATGCAGCACGACATTTCGAAAAGCATTATCGGTAATATTCGATAGAATACTCGTCAGGGTCAAAAAGTGCCACTTGCCAACGCAGGTGGTCTTTTTTTATGTTTTTTGTTCAACACTTTTGATCTCTTATCCAAACATGATAGGTTTTCGAAAGGAGCATGAATGAGTCAGAAAGACGCAGAAATTCCTGTTGTGACAGGAATACCAGAAATCGATGAGCGGCTTGCCCGCGGTGAGGAGATTAAAGATATTCCTCAAATGGTTGCAGATGCGTTGTCGAAATACTCTAAAGATGATCTCGAAGAGATGCTATTGAACGGGCAAATACCAACATATGATATCTCGGAGCCTAAATCAGAGCCTTCGCTTGAAGACTTCCAAAAATTTGTTAGTGGCGAAATCACCCTTGCTCAACTCGAAGGGGTTACGCCTCAGCAAGCCTATGCGATTGCATCACTTGGCTATGAGCAGTTTCAACAAGGCAAGTTTGAAACGGCATGTGCGTTATATGAAGGACTCGTCGCGCTCAACCCGAATGACCCTTATTTTCATCGCGTACTTGGGGCCATTTATATGCAGATGGGCAGAGACGAAGAAGCCCTCAACGAAATCCAAGAATCTTTGAAAAAAGAGCCGGAGGAGTTATTTTCCCTTGTTGCCCGTGCTGAGCTTTTCTTAAAAATAGGTCGATTCGAACAAGCATTGAATGACCTGAAACAGGTGATGAAACTTGATCCCAAGGCTGAAGATGTGAACACGAAACGGGCGAAAGGCCTTGCTCGCGCCGCTTCTGAAATGATGCAAGAAGCACTCCGTCGCAAAAAATAAGAAGCCAATCAAAATGTCTCATCTCAAAAATGACGCAGATGAATTGGGCCACCTTAAGCTTGATTTGGAAGAGAAAAAGGCCGTTCAGCATTTTAAACGAACGGGTTTACCTGTGAAGTTTCCTGTGAACTGGCACAAAGATGAGCAGCAGACGCCTGTGACTTCAAGCCTCAAATTACAGGTGATTCCAACGGCTAAGGAGATGGTTCCACAAGATGATGAGCTTCGAGATCCCCTTGGCGAAGAGGCGCTGAAACAGGCTCCATATGTTGTTCATCGCTATCCGAATCGCGCACTCTTTTTGGTCACGGACCGCTGTGCAGGCTATTGTCGATTTTGCACCCGCAAAAGATGGGTTGGGCAGGGGCCAACACCAACGAAGGCTGAGCTCAAATCGGGGATTGAATACATTGCTGCCCATACAGAGATTAATGATGTGATTTTGTCTGGCGGCGACCCATTGACGTTTAACAATCGTCGGCTGGTTTCTTTGGTTGAAGACTTACGCGCACTCGAGCATATTGACGTGATACGGCTCGCAACACGTATTTTGAGTTTTGATCCGCAGCGTGTTGATGACGAACTTCTTTCAATGCTCAAGCCATTTCAACCTGTTTATTGGATGGTTCATTTCAATCATGCAGATGAGCTGACACCGGCAACTTGTGACGCAATTACCCGAATTGCTGACGCGGGCTTCCCGATTCTCAATCAGACGGTTTTACTTAAAAATGTGAACGATAATGCGGATATACTTGCTGATTTGTGGCAAAGACTCGTTCGTTTGCGTGTGAAGCCTTATTACTTGCACCATTGTGATCTCGTCACAGGGGCATCTCATTTCCGCGTGCACCTCGATCGTGCCCTCGAGATCATGCAGCAAATTCGGTTTAGGGTGTCAGGAATTGCCATCCCCCATTTTGTGATCGATATACCTGGTGGACTCGGAAAAGTACCGCTAACACCTGAGCAGATCGTCGATCGTGACGAACAATATATCTATCTCAAAGGTTTACGCGGCGAGACCGCCAAATATCCGATAATTTAGCCAAAAAATAACTTCATGCATATAGATCGATGATTGGAGGTTAAATATGTCTTTGGGAAAGTTGTCGAATGAGAACCCTATTCGAATGCAAGTGAAGTTGATAGACAAGGATAACGGTATTGAAATGATTGCCGCTGATAATGTCATCAAAAAGCATGGAGATATCATTACAGGGAAACAAAATAACTCTTTGCGAGAAAAAGAACTTTTCGGTGTGAACAGTTTCTTGAGCGAAAAGAGAGGCTCTGGGTCTTATCGGTACCACACATTGCGTGTGCTGACGAAGTATATTGATGCTGGATTGGCTGGTATCCAGTTATCAAGCGGCCAAAAATACTATGATGAACGAGAAGTTGTTGCGCGCGGGATATTGCAAGGCTTTGGGACACATGAAATTGATGCTGAACATTTTTTGGTTCAAGTGAGCTACGAAGCATTTGATGAAGAATTATCCCCTAAACAAATGAAAGAAAGATTGAGTCACATCAAAAAGAATCACACTCAATCATTAAAAGAGAATAAAGCCTACTTCTCGTTCTTATTTTCGAAGGACTCAATTGAAGCATCTTTATCGAACTTTCGGGTACAACTTGAGCACTTCCATCGGCGTCTTCCTAAGTCGGCTGTTCACCCGGCAGCGCTCAGGCCATTTCAAGTTCTGATGCGCAAGTTGGAAAAGAAGTTGGCCAACCTTGAAGAGAAATGGGTTCTACTCAATAACCTGGATGTTTCTAAAGAGGAAAATCGAATCGTGTTTAACAAAGCCTTTGATTCAGTTAATCGAGGTATCTCTTCATTATCTGGGATGATGTGGCAAGGGCGAAATGCTGTGCAGCAAGTGCAAAATTTCAACAGACAAATGAAGGCGCATATTAAAACAACCAAGGGATTCTCAAAAACAGAGCGATTCTTTGAGCAGTCAATGACAGCGTTGAAAGAAGGGAACCTTCATTCTGCAAAGTATAAGTACTTCGGCAAGCAGGTGCAGAAATTTCAAAACAAGTTGAATCGACTTCGACAAGTTGTGAGTGGTAAAAAGCTGATACAACCTCATGAAGTTGGGCACCTTATTTTAGAAGTCGAGTCGGCACGAAGGGACGTTTTGGAGGCATTTGAGCGCTCGAAAAGTAAAAAAGAGGTTTTTGCTGCTCTCAAGGAGGTCATCGAAAGCAGTAAAGATAACCGCTCGGCGAGACTATTGTCACATTCTCTAAATCCTGTGACAAACTTGAAGGCTGTTCGAGCTGGACGTAGTTTGTCGATCAAAGGACAGGTCACGATTGAGCCTGTTTTTACCGCAAAAAGTACCTTAAAAGGATGGAATATATCCTATGAAAATCTAGGGCAGAAACCGTTTACAGCTACTTTTGTGATGAAAGGACATGGTAAATATGCTGGGAAAGCAGGACGACGATACGGATTTGAGTCGATGGCCACAATGCCGCTCGACAAGGCAACACAGTTTATTGGTGTTGGACGAGATCATGGCACAACGGCCGATGTCGGCAAAGAGCTTCAGCTCGCTATTCGCGGCTCGAAATTATCAAAGACAATTCGCTTGCCTGCGGATGAAAAGATTGTCATATCGCTGAGTACATTTCGAAGCGATAAGAACCGAAGAGGAGGGCAGTCGAATTACTTCTCTGAAAGGTATGTACTGAGTAAGAAAGCTGAAAAAGCCCAAAAGGTTAAATATGTTTGATCTACAGTGAACCTCAATAAAAGTTCGAGATATTGACAAAGAGTGTATGAGGCTCTAATCCTAGAACCCAAATAAAAAATGAGGAGGTGATAGTATGAAAGTAACGATCCGTGACGGAGAGCCTGTTGAGCGAGCAATTAAGCGATTCAAACGTAAAGTTGAGCAAGCTGGCGTTATCAAAGAAGTGCGTAAGCGTGAACATTTCGTGAAGCCTTCTGTAGAGAAAAAACTCAAAAAGCGAGCAGCGATTGCTCGTGCTCGTAAACGAGCTCGACAAGGTGATAGTTAACCACAGGAAACATGAACAGTCATGTTTTGTAAAAGGCTGCCGTTGGCAGCCTTTTCTAATTGTGAAATCGGTGTAACTCGGTAAATTAAACGCGAGGTGGTTTATGCGGTTCAGCTTAACAATGATATTACTTTTTGCTTTTGTGAGTCAGACGCTTCATGCACAAAAGAAAACATTGGGGCAAAAGAAAAGCGAAGTTGATGAAGAACAAGTCGAGGTAAAGCAAAAGAGAGGTCCATCTGACGGCTCAGAGGGTATTTTGTTGCAAGATTATCTTGATCAAAAGGTGGAAGAAGAAGAGATTATTATTATTGATGAAGGTGAACCAAATGACACGGCTGACGTAAAAGTTATATCGTCAAAGTCAGCATCGCCTCAGCAAAATAATAAAGGAGCCTGGCAAATTGACGGAAATGTTGCTGCATATTCAACACAAATGTATGTCAATGGTCAATCGGCCTCAAGTCAATGGTTGCTTGCGGAGCCAGAACTCCGCTACATCAAAGGGCGACATCGCTTTAGAACCCGAGGTTATTTTGCACTAATTTTATCTGACGCGTTGCCATTGCAGATGCGGCAAGATCTCACATGGATGACATATGCGAACCGAAGCAAAAAAGGTCGTTTTGAGGCTGGCTACTTTGCGACAGGATGGTCAATTTTTCGGTTTGTTAATGATGGAAATGTCATGTTTGACTATGACGTTCGCCCTCGCATGGGTCGATTACAGTTATCAAATCTATTTTTGCCAGAGCCGGGCCTATCATGGACATCATTTTTTGGAGATGCGCAGCTTGAAACATGGATTGGTGCAAGAGTCCGCGAGCGAAGGGCGATCGCAAACACAGGACTTTTACAGCGACGCTTGCTTGGTGGAGAAGAGACAGAGCAGCCTGTAATTCTACCTGAGGCACCTGGCCTGTGGTCAACAGGCTATGAAGGGGTGACCCGAACAAATATTCGACCACTTATCGGCGTACGGTATTTGACGACACTCGGACGATTGGAACTAGGGCTGATCTCTCAAACAGTTCTGGGTGAAGGGTGCCCAACAGATGACCCAAGCCAAAATCAGCCACGCTTTGGAGCGAACTTTTGTGATGACGAGGCATTTACATTTGCTGGCACACAGATGAAATATCCATTTGCACTGGGGAATATTCGTGCATTTGCTGGTGTTGTTCCACGTTTAGGTGATTTTGGAGGACGTTTGGATCTTTCGGATCCAACTTCCAGTATTATCAGCTATAAAACTCAGACGAGAGGTGCACTCGGGACAACGATCAATTTACCTATCGTTGACGGATTTCAACTCGATTTCGAACATCAAACCACACACCTAGGTGACTTTATACATGGATATGCTTTGGCTGTATCACAAAGCTTCATGCGTTATGGGCTTCGTCTTGGTGGTGTGATAGGTGGACAATATAAAGCGAATACAGCCTTTTATCAGTTAGGTGCTAATTTCTCGCCGAGGGGTTGGCCTGTATCAATTGGCGTCGTGTGGTCACGTGTCCCTTCTGCAACAGGTGGAACCGCACAGGAGAACTTTTTCATCACTGGTGGTTTCCGTATTTAAAAACGCCAAAATTCAGCTTGTTGCATAGAGATACTATGCGAAAAATTAAATTAGGTCTAATGAGTTTGGCAACGGTTGGTTGCATGTCAGACAACCCCCAAAACCAAGCTAATGTCGAAACGGACTCTAGCCCGCAAAAGCCGAAGTCAGAAATCAATAGTGTAGAGAATCCAGTGGATGAACTGGAACTTTACCAAGGCCTCATTGACGTCTCAAAAGATGAGATAGATTTTTTTACATCTGTTGAAGGTCGCGGATTTTATAAGCCAACCGATGAATTCCAAGTATATGAGGCAGTCGATGGAGAAGATATTTCTTTGTTAGAAGATGCTATCCATTGCCAGTATAAGTTGAATAAACGGAGTACTGCATCGGATTGTTTCGACAACCCACAACAGTTGACAACCAACTGCCAAGCGCTTGCATTTGGATTGGATAAAGTACCAGAAACTTTAAAGGCTGGTTCATGGGATCCTGCTTATGAGGATTTTGTGAGAAAATATGCAGAAGATATCAATCACATCGGATACGAACGCCTGTCATCTGTCATTGATTCAACATATGCAACTGATAGCTTATTCCTTGCCGAACTTGACGACAAGAGTTTTCCTGGCGTTTCAACAGCCTCAGCCGCTCAGCCATTTGATGGAGATTTTTCGGGACTACGTCCAGGTGATATTATTGAATTTCAAAAAAATGGTCAGGTGACACACTGGGTTCGTGTTTTGGCTGTTGACACCGATAAAGATGGTCGAACAACTGAGAGTCAGCTCTTGATTCTATCTCGCAATGGTTACAACCAAAAAACGCAAGTAGAACGGTTTGATGAATACATGAAGCAAGGATTTGTGGGCTCATATTATGGAGAACCATCGGCGGTACTACGAAAGGCATAATTCAAAATAAGATCAAATTTTAGCTATATCATTTGAACCCATTGTAATTTACTATATGTATGTCAATGTGTGCACTCCATGAAGTCATTTATAGAACAATCTCTATCACGTGTAGAATCCCTAAAAATTGAGGGACGTCAACCAGTTGTCGTCTTTGACCTTGACGCGACACTTTTCGATAACGCACCTCGAAATCGTCAGATTTTACTCGAATATGCTGAGAAAAATAAAGATGACGACTTATTGCGCATCTTACTTCGTGCACAACATACCCGCTGGCCGTATAGCATTACTGAGGTATTGACATGGCTTGGTTATCATGGTGCCGAGCACATTGATTCGATACAAAAGTTTTGGTTTGAACGTTTCTTTACAAATACATATCAACAATATGATATCGCGTCGCCGAGAGCGGTTCGTATGGTGAAGCAATATTACGATGCTGGATGCACAGTTGTATATATGAGTGGACGAGATGCGCCCGGTATGTTGCATGGTTGTGTACAGTCTTTATTTCAAAATGGCTTTCCCATTGGTTTGCCGAGAACACAATTAACCCTCAAGCCGGCTTTCGAGATGTCAGATGCTGATTTTAAATCGGAGAGCATCACATTTATCGACACGCTTGGCGAAGTGATTTTGTCGATCGACAATGAAACACATAACTGTAACATCTTTAAAAGTGCATGGGGTGATGCTGATATCGTTTGGATGGATACCCACACAAGTCCAAATTCTCCGCCACTGAATGATGGAATTTTATCGGTTTCTTGTTTTACCGAATGGTTATAGCCCGGAGCTTTGAATGACTGAAATACCTGCGCTTGTCTCTGAACCATCGTTCAGACGTCGTCGTTTTGCGAACTGGTTTCCGCTTGGTCTCGCTTATGCCTTGTTGTACATGGGCCGTTATAACTTAACAGTTGCGAAGACAAGCCTTGGTGAGCTCATGAGCAAGAGTGACTTCGGTACAATCTTCGCTGTCGGAACAACCGTCTATGCACTGTCTTTTTTGATAAATGGTCCTTTGGTGGATAAAATTGGTGGTCGAAAGGGCATGCTGATTGCACTGTCAGGCTCGATGTGTGCGAACGCGTTCATGGGATTGTTTTTGTGGGTTCAACTAACGAAAACATCACCAGGAGAAACAAATCTCGTTTTTGCGATGAGCCTTTTATACGGCATTAATATGTACTTTCAGTCTTATGCTGCTGTCTCGATTGTCAAGGTAAACGCGCATTGGTTTCATGTTCGAGAGCGCGGGACATTTGGCGGCATCTTTGGGGCGATGATATCTTCAGGGATATTTTTTGCATTTACGGGCAATGGACTCATTCTAGATCTTTTGAAAATCTATTACCCTGGTGCCATTTTACAATGGGTTGTCTTCGCGGCGCCTGCCGTATTTCTAGGCATCATTGCTGTCATTGAATACTTTTTACTCGCGGATAGCCCAGGACAAGCTGGGCTTAAAGACTTTGACACAGGCGATATTTCTCTGACTGAAGAAGGTGAAAACCCACCGGTCTGGGTTGTCCTGAAACGCATACTCACACACCCAATTTTGATGACCGTCGCACTTGTCGAGTTCTGTACCGGTGTGATTCGGAACGGTGTGATGCATTGGTTCCCAATCTATGCAAAAGAAATTTGGGTCTTGCCAGGCACGCATCCACTTCGCTATGGCCCTCTCAAAGATATTCTCTTGAGACCATTCATTGAAATGAAGTGTGCGACGATAACTATGGAGGCTGCGCAAAAGGAATGCTTGTCGCAAATCGGAGATGGGGCCGGCACATGGAGTTGGTATTTCTTTGGCTGTATCGCTGTCGGCGTTATTGTCATCGTTCTGGCCATGAAAATCGCCTCTCGGAACAAAACGAAACTTGTATGGAGTGGGGCATTGTTGATTCTTGCTGCATTTTTCCCAATGGGTTGGGGCGGCTTATTATGTGTTGCCGGAATTCTGGGCGCGAATGTCGCGGGCATCGTCTCAGATGTTGTGTTTAATTCTCGCCGGGCACCAGCTGCAGGTGGTTTATATCTTATCTTGGCGATTTGTATGGTCGGCATGCTCGCGTTTGTGAAGACACCGGGGACGGTTGTGTCGTGGGTAAGTGAACAAACCGGACTTCAGGTTGGCGACGAAATCTTGACGATCGAAAGGCAGCGAGTTCAATCATGGTCTGAGGTGACACAAACCTTCAAATGTATTCCGCTTGGATGTGCTCAAGGCGACTATTGGAATAAAGACACATGCCAATGTAGCGCGCCACCAGTATCGGATCCCAATTGGATGAATCCGGCGACGAAGCCTGTGATCGAGATGGTGGTTAAACGTGCGGGACAAGAAGTACTTGTGAAGATGACAGAGCCTGTGATGAAGCCCAATAGAGGTGATATACGGAAACTGAAGGCTGGACCGGAGCTACCCATGTCACCATGGGGGCTTGGGTTGGTGATTTTCTTGATGAGCCTCTGTGTTATCGGTACACACGGACTGCTGTCAGGGGCTGCCCCAATGGACTTTGGTGGCCGTCGAGGGGCCGCGACGGCAGTGGGTGTTATCGATGGTTTTGTGTATTTAGGAACCGCTGTTCAATCGGTCGCGCTGGGTTACTTAACGACAAAAGATTGGTTCTTTTGGCCGATATTTATGTTGCCATTTGGAATTATTGGTTTCTTGCTACTACGAAGAATCTGGAATGCGTCTGTCTCGAAGAAATAAAAAAGGCGTGCTGGTGCACGCCAATATAAATATTTTATATCTCGCTCATTTCTGAGCAACCTTCGGTTTCCAGACTTTTTTGCCAGCCTTAACCCAGCCTTTGATGCCCGCTTTCATGACATTGACGTCTGTATATCCGGCGGTCAGGGCGCGTTCTGCTGCAGTATGTGACGCTGAACAACGCTCGCTACTGCAATAAAAAACAACCGTATCTGATTTTTTTGTAGGTAACTTGTTGAGGTCATATTTTGACGACGAAGCAAGTTGTATTGCACCAGGCACAAGACCAAACTCTGAACGCGTTTTCGGACCATTCACATCATAAACGGCAACCTTGATGCCTTCGTTTCCGATATTTTTATTCAGTGTATCGAGCACTTCAACCGACATATTGTTCACTTGCTTCATTTCTTTATCGCCTTCACATGCAAATGAAGCCATGCTGGACAACGTGAATATTAGACTGAAAAATAGAACTGTTCTCATCATATCCTCCTGTGGATAGGTACCAATATTCATACGATGGTGGAAGTCTTTTTGTAACAGAAGAGTGCTTCTCATTTGAAATCAAGAGGATAAGCTTTGTTTATGCGACGTTTGATCGACGATATCCGAGATATGCTGAAGCGTGGCGCGCTTTTTCGCTTTCCATTAAAAAGAAGGCGACTTCGAATCGTGACGGTTTTGATGTTGATTTTGTTTTTGCAGAATATCGTCATAGAATTGAACCCCAAAATTTTATTGATTCCGGAAGTCTTTCGTTTCGCGAGATGGCAGGGCCTGGTCTTAACCTCAAGTTTATGTATCATCATTTTCTTAAGATGCATTGGAGGTTTGAGGCGGTTGAAGTCCAGCTTGTTGAGAGAATGGGTTAATATTGTATTTGCCAGTTGCGCGCTACTTGGCCTCTTATTTGAACCTCGGATTTCAAGTGCATTATTGTTTTTGAGATATTTTTATTTGGTTCTCTCAGGCATGCTATCTTCCTGGTTAATGGGGGGCACAAATGTATGGGCAATGTTGTCACCCTCCAAAACGTTGGCACTCTCATTTATTGGCATGATTAGTTTTGGTGCGTTCTTGTTGATTTTTCCGGCCGCCACGACGGATGGACAAGGGGCAACCATCACGGATGCATTTTTTACAATGGCATCAGCGACATCAGTGACAGGTTTAATCGTTCAGAATACAGGGACGTATTTTTCGACATTTGGCTTACTTGTCATTTTGGTGATTATGCAGACAGGTGCGATTGGTATCATGGTGCTTGCCGGTGCTTTTGCTGTTCTCATTGGTGGGCGTCTTTCAAACTCACAGCAAGCCGGATTCGAAGAAGCTGGGTTTGCTGAGATTGTCGATGTGACGACAGTCGACGGTCTAAAGCGACTTGTCTATTCGGTGACGCTCGCAACATTTTTGATCGAAATCATTGGGACAATTATATTGTATGTGATGTGGCTACTAGAGATGATGCCACTTCGGGCAGAGTTTGACGCCCCTCTACAGGCCTTATGGTGGTGTTTTTTTCATTCTGTGAGCGCATTTTGTCATGCAGGTTTTTCGCTAGAGTCTGATTCTCTTGTGCAATGGGTCTCGAATCCATGGGTGAATGCGGTCTTTATGGTCTTGATTACATTTGGGGCAGTTGGTTTTCCTGTTTTGGTTGATCTTGCGCCTCGGAAAAACGGCTTTAATTTATTGTTGCATCCGAAACGCATGTGGAAAAAATTTCATATTCAAACGAAGGTCGTATTGATTGTCACAGCCTTATTGAATGTTATCGGGATGCTTTTCTATCTTTATTTCGAGTTTGATGCGTCGTTGAAAAAACTCGGACTTGTCGATAAAGTGATTGCTGCATTGTTTCAGTCCGTGACGTTGCGTTCTGCCGGGTTCAATACGGTTGCCATATCAGATATTACCCCGCCAACCGTTGTTTTTTGTGTTGTCCTCATGTTTATTGGTTCGGCACCTGCATCGACGGGAGGTGGTGTTCGCATCACAACAATGGCTGTTGTGACCATGGCTATTCGAACGATGTTGCTTGGTCGAGAGGATGTCGAGCTATTTGGTCGTCGTTTGGCACAAACATTGGTTTATCGAGCGATATCGATCGTGCTTGTCGCCGGTATCGTTGTATCTGTTGCATTTACGGCTGTCGTCGCTTCGCAAGACTTTGGATTTCAAGAACTTCTGTTTGAAACAGTGTCTGCCTTTGGCACTGTTGGATTAAGTATGGGGATTACTGGAGACCTCGATAATACCGGTAAGTGGATCATGACATTCTTAATGTACTTTGGTCGTGTGGGTCCTATCACGCTCGCATTGGCGATCGGGGAACGACTCACATTGCGAGATTTCCGATACCCGGAAGGTCGTCTGGCTGTTGGTTAAATCAATGATGGATTATATGCCCACCAGACTTTCAATCATGATTCGTATTATGTTACTTCTGTCTGATGGACACGCGAAAATGGTTTCATAAGAAAGTGGCGAATCGATCGTTTTATATGAGGCGAACAATTGTCCTAATATGTGTCTTAACAGTTATTAATGGTGTCAATGCGCGACCTCAATCTCAAAAAAAATCGGATGAACATGTGACATTTTTAAAAATGGTTCGTCGTGTTTCCGCGGAAGATCAACATCATGCCATTTTTAAGAAACGGATTGATGCTTTGAATCAGAAAGCGCAGATACTGAATCATAATGGATTGCGTTTGCGGGTGAATCGACTGCAGTTGCTTGAGCAAGAGCGGCACCGTCGAAAGTTAAATGCACTTGGCGATCCGCTTCAGATACAATTGGCACGATCTTATATCGAAGGCACAACATACGAAGAAGCCAAGAAACGTGAAGTCGTGGAGCGTGCTGCGCTTAAAAAACAGTATCGACGTAAAGCTGATAATCAGAATGACAAAGCGTCGATACAGCGTCGACGGTTAAAGAATCGAACGATCACACAAAAATCTCGCCGACGCCAAAGAACACGAAGTAGGCGAAATAAGTGAATGTGAGGAAGGGCAATTGACGACTCGAAATAGAGAAAGGATCTCTCAGATCGTTCAGTTGGCTCTTCCGATTGTGGCTGCCATGCTGTCACAAAACATCATGAATCTTGCTGACACCGCAATGGTCGGGCGGCTTGGAGAAGAAGCGCTCGCGGCAGTCGGAACAGGGGGCTTTCTATTCTTTGTTTCTGCGGCGATGTTAACAGCGCTTTCTGCAGGTGTTCAAGCCAGAACTGCTCGACTCTTCGGGGAAGGTGAGCGGCATGAAAT